>CAZXUA010000051.1:0-26198 GCA_964643755.1 uncultured Desulfatiglans sp.
TAATGCGGGTAGACACTCCCTCCGGCGCTTCTTTTATAGGGCTATGGCGTAGCAAACAGGTCTTCCCTTACAAGCCCTCTCCGGAAATCTCAATTGTTATATTATCAAAAATGCCAGGGCTCGTCCTTAGTGTTGTTGTTATAGCTTTTTTCAAGAATTCGACAAAAAACGACTTGCTTCTTAGGGATCAATTTTGAAAGGATTGTCCCACTTTTTTTACACTTTTCATTATTGATGTCAGGATGGCGTCATCTCCCTTGTTGTATCATCCCTTCTCTGCCTTGCCTCATCTATCTTCTTGATTACTGCCCTTAAGTAAACAGCCATTTCCATGCCTGACTGGAATCTTTTGTCAGGGTCTTTATCAAGGGCCTTGTTTATGATCTGTTCGCATACCTTGGGCACCTTCGGGTTTTTCTCCCTGATGGGTATGTGTTTTTCCTGTGTTATCTGGTACAGAAGGTTTGTAATATTCTTTCCATGGAAAGGGAGATCACCTGAGAGCATCTCATACATTACAACACCGAGTGAAAAGAGGTCTGACCTTCCGTCTATCTCGCCGCCATTGATCTGTTCCGGTGACATGTAATTGGGCGTGCCCAGGACAACGCCGCTTTTTGTGGAGGTGGAAGAGACCGCCTTTGCTATGCCGAAGTCTGTAACCTTTACCTTTCCGCTTTTAAGCAGCATGATATTACCGGGTTTTATATCCCTGTGTATAACCCCCTTGTTATGGGCATGGTCAAGTGCAAAGGCGACCTCGCTGATGATAAAGAGAACTGTTCTTAAGGGCTTAAGCCTTCCTTTTGTGCAGTATGCGCGAAGGTCTTTCCCCTCAAGGTACTCCATTGCAAGATAGGTAAGGTCATAATCCTCGCCAGCGTCATAAATGGAGACTATCGACGGGTGGCTTAGCCTCCCCGCTATCTCAGCCTCTCTGAAAAACCGGTTCTTAACCTCCTGAACCTTTGACTCTTCAAATTCATCAGAGAACCGGATGGTCTTTATTGCAACACGCCTGTTTATCTTTGGGTCATTTGCCTCATATACTATACCCATTGCCCCCTGCCCGATCTCCCTTGTGATCTCATAGCGGCCAACAGTAGGCCTGATTTCAAGGTCATTAACCATCAGTATCTTTGTATCCTTTCTGACCTTTCCCGGCGGCGTCACGGTAATTCCAAGCGCCTCTTTCAGCTTTGCTATCCTTGATTCGAGGTCCCTGAAACTGGTGTCCTTTTCTGCTATATATTCATAGACGCTTATGGCCTTATTGATCATGCGCTTTCTTTCATAATCAAGGCCAAGGTTGTAGATCACATCCTTCATGGAGCTGTCCAGGTCGCATTTTCTGAACTTTTCAAAGGCAAGATCAAGAAGCCCCTGGCTCTGGAAGCTTAAGCCCAGCATCCTGTTTGATTCCATGAATTCTTCTGACTGTATTCCAAGCAGCTTCTGATTGGCCGCAATATCCCTTATGATTATCGTCGCATACAAAAGCGCAACAGCCGCCAGTATATATACTGTCTTAAGCCAGACATCCATTATTACAAATGAGATAACGCCCGTGAAAACAATAATTATCCCGATCCCTGCTGCTATGCAAAGCCGGTTGAGCTGTGTTGCCTTTGGGAGAAGATGGGAAAGGATTGTTACAAGCATTAAAATGATAAACCCTTCCAGATAGATCATTATGCCTGGGCGTTTTATATAGTTGCCCTCAATAATGGCCTGTATAACATTGGCAGTAAACTCAACCCTTGGCATATCCATATCAACAGGTGTGGATATTCTGGCCCGGTCATCAGCGGTGTACCCGATCAGGACTATCTTATCCTCAAAAACAGGAGGCACCTTTTCCTCATTGTAGATATCAACAAAGGAATAATAGGGGAATGAACGGGCCCCGCCTATAAATTTAATAAGCACCTCGCCTTTTTGCGCCGGGATGATTTTGCCTTCAAAGATGATCTCACCGCCTATGAATTCGGGCCTGATGGCCTTGCCACCGATATATTCCTGCGCAAGCCTGAAGGCCATTGAAGGTATTATATTGTCTCTGTAATTATACCTGAGGTTAAGAAACAGGGGGTGTCTTCTGCCTTCCATTGTCTTTTCGGGTGAAAGATTGGTATGTCCAATGCTAAAACAGTTTATGGCCAGATCGGTAAATGGCAACATGATATTGTTGAAACTGTGAAGGAAATTTTCTGTTAACTCAGGTGTATCAATCTTTGACCTGGCTATGGCCTGTGCCTGATAATCACTGAATACAGGATCAGTATCGCTGTTTAATGTAATGGCCGGTAAAATAACCCGGTTGCTTTTTTTTGTTGAGGTAATAAGATAACTGTCATTATCCAGCCTGCTCTCAGCGGCCTCAAGCAGTTCCCTTATCCTTAATGTTTCATCCTGCGGGAGATTAAGGGTTGAAATATCTACAGAGAGGTTTTTTATCTCCTTTAGCCCGGAATTTTCTTCCCTGCGGTCAAGCCCCTCAAGATCAAGGCCGATCAATTTTGCCCCGTTTTCGCTGAGCTTTTCTATCATGCGTGCAATATGTGACCTTGGCCAGGGCCAGGGGCCAAGCCTTTCAATGCTTTTTTTATCTATGTTTACCATGGATATCTTGCCTGCGCCGGCAGGGGAGGCCAGCGCAAAGCGCATCTCTACCCCGTATATAAACTGTTCAATGGATTCAAAAAGATTGAAATTCTGAAAGGATAACAGGATAAAAAGGGCAGAGATAATTATTCCCCTCAGAAGATAGTTGATATTGGTCTTGATTTTTATCATCTTCTCTTAAAGTATTGACTTCCTGATACTCAGTTGATTACAAATAAAACTGACTTCGCCTGATTGCATATCAGGGTAGCCATAATCCTGATTATCATATATAGCACGATGTGCAATAACCTGTTGAAATTTTCAAATATTTCGGATATCTAAATATATTATTCGGGATATTATGTCAAAGTAAAACAATTATAGCTATTTCCTTTCAGGGAGTATAACTTTATTGGCCTGATTTTATATACACTATTAGCATTATTAAGGATTTTTTCGGGTACTATTGATGTCAGAAGAGAGGGTTTTGAAAAATGTAAAATCTGCTGCCAGGAGGGTTACCACCCCCAGAAGAAAACTGGGAGAGGTGCTTATTGAGACAGGCCTGATTAATGTTGAACATCTTACAGAGGCATTAAAGATTCAGCGTGATTCAGGTAAGAGGCTTGGTGACATACTTGTCGAGAAGAAATTCATATCCGAAGAGGAGATGGCCCTTGCCCTTGCCCTTCAGCTTAAGATTGAATACATAGACCTGAGTGATCATACAATAGAGCCCAAAATCCTTGAGATTATCCCCAGGGAGACAGCCATCAGATTTAACTGTCTTGGCATCAATATCGGCAATAACATCCTTGAAGTGGCAATGGCAGACCCGCTTGATCTTAATATGCTCAAGGATCTCCAGTTTATTACCGGTTATAAAATAAAACCTGCTATCTCAACCGCCAGCCAGATACAGGATATACTTCAGAAACACTATAATCCTGTTAAATCCTTGTCTGAAGTGTCCAGTGAGTTTGAAAACGATGAGATGATGGAGTTTTTACCCGATGAAAAGGGAGAAGAGGAGGAGGTTCATACTGTAGAGGAGTTCAAAGACTCTCCCTTTATAAAGATGGTAGACCTTATCATAAGAAATGCCATAAAGCGTGGGGCAAGCGATGTGCACATTGAGGCGCAGGAAAATCATGTGAGAGTTAGAAACCGAATAGACGGGGTTCTCCAGGACTCCATGCCTAAACTCCCGAAATGGACACAGCCCATCATTATATCGCGTATTAAGGTGCTGGGCGGCATGGATATATCCGAGCGGAGGCTCCCCCAGGACGGCAGGATAAAGGTAAGATCAAAAAACATGTCTGTTGATCTCCGCGTCTCGACCCTGCCCACATATTATGGCGAAAAGGCGGTTATAAGGATACTTAACAAGGATGAAACCTCATTAAGGCTCAAAGACCTTGGCTTTAATCCCAGAAGTTATACCACTATCAGGAATTTTATCAACCAGCCCCAGGGCATGATACTTATCACCGGGCCAACAGGAAGCGGCAAGACCTCCTCCCTGTATGCATGTATGAGTGAGGTGATATCAGAAGAGATCAACATAATCACGGTCGAAGACCCGGTTGAGTTTGAGCTCCACGGGATAAATCAGGTGCAGATAAATGAGAAGGTGGGGCTGACATTCCCTAGTGTATTGAGATCCATCTTAAGGCAGGACCCGAATGTAATCATGATCGGTGAAATAAGGGATAAAGAGACGGCGGAGATTGCCCTTCAGTCGGCCCTTACCGGCCATCTGGTGCTATCCACACTGCACACAAATGACGCCCCTTCAGCGGTTACAAGGCTTGTGGATATCGGCATGCCGCCATATCTTATTACATCATCCATACTTGGTGTTGTTGCCCAGCGTCTTGTAAGAAAGATATGCCCCAACTGCAAGGAGGAGTATATACCTGAACAGGAGATCCTCTCCAGGGTAAGCTTAAGCAGGGATAACCTGCCTTTCAAGTTCTACAGGGGGGCAGGTTGCAGCGCATGCGGTCAGGTTGGCTACAAGGGGAGGACCCTTATTGATGAGGTAATGGTAATGGGGCATAAGATCAGGGAGCTGATCCATGCATCTGCCTCTGTCGATATAATAAGGGAGGCGGCAATAGCTACCGGTATGACTACCCTCGGGGTAAGCGGCATGAAGAAGGTGGAGGCAGGCATAACTACTATTGATGAGGTGCTTAAGGCGGTTCAGCAGAAGGAAGAGCTCACAACCATATGTCCCTCATGCGGAAAGGGCGTAAGCCTTGATTTCAGGGACTGCCCCTTCTGCAAGCAGATACTTGTACCATCATGCGCCTCGTGCGGGAGGATCTCTCAGCCGGGATGGGTGGTTTGCCCCTATTGCAGGAGTGATCTGACTGCCGGTCAGTAGAATAATGATCTGATTTTTTTGATTATTTTTGCTTGGTTTTCATTATTGACTATTCAGTGCTTTTAATCTAAATTATATGAAATTTTCATTGTGAAAAGGCAGACAAATGAAGTGCAAAAACCATCCAAACCGTAATGCTGATAAATTCTGTGCAAGCTGTAACATACCTATATGTGATGACTGTGCAGAAGAGGTGAAACCGGGGCAGTATCTCTGTTTTAACTGTGCGATGCTCCAGACAGTTTCTGGTGCGGGCGGTTCACTTGTGGAAAAGAAGAAAAAGGCGCTGGAAAAAGAGCATGAAAAAAAGCGAACAACCTGGGGGCCTTTTCATTATTTTGTACTCCTGTCCTGTGTCCTTATAAGTGTCATGTGGATCGTAATACTCTTTGGCGGTGAAAAGGCGCCCGGCCAGAAGATGGATTACTCTAAAAAGGGAAGGGTATTGCTTTTTATGGTGGATAGTTCAATCAGGCGTTATTACCATTATGAAAACAAAGAATATCCTGATGATTTATTTATATTGGCCCCGAAATATCTTCGCATGTCAAAGGAAGAGCTGCACTATCTTGATGGGCTTATTTATAAGAAGGAACCTGCTACTGGGTACACCCTTTCCCTTGCTGAATCTGAGCCGGGAAGCATGAATATAATTCTATCTCCTCAGGGTATTAAATATGGGGCTGTTAAGAGGGGGGTAGAATAATGGCCTTGAACAAAAAAGGGTTCACACTGGTAGAGATGATGGTCGTGTTTGCAATCATAGGCATCCTGGTTGCAACCTCAATACCTGCCTATAATGTAATAAGGCAGAGGATATATGGCTCAGAGGCCAAGGTCATGCTCAATCAGATAATAAATGCCCAGATTGCATATTATCTGGAACATAACAGGTATTATGGGGAAGAAGGGATATCTCCCCTATGTGTCTATCATGATGGTGAGGAACCTTTAGACGCTCAGGAAAAAATATATAAGAATCTGAATATCGAAATTCCAAAGGGGCATTTTGTGGACTATAGCCTTTATACTGATCCTAATGGTGAAAATTTTCTCCTGGTATTAACTTCAAATCACAAAGCGGGTTTTAATCTGTTCAATGGCGCTTCCCAGATTACTGCTACTCTTGATAAAGATGGAAAGGTTTTAATCGTCGGTATCTGACATTTAATAGCAATTATAAAGCTGCCAATTGAATAAAAATAATGAATTTAAAAAGATTTTTATGAACCTTGAACCCCTCCTTAATAACCTGATTACCAGCGGTCTTCATATTACTGATCCTGATATCCTTAAAAAACATAAGGTGCTGAATATCTTTAAGATGGCATTCATTATCATTGCCCCTCTGGCAGGGCTCTTTTTCAGGCTATCAACAGGGGACAGTCTCCTGTTTTTAACATCAATTATGACTGCCGCCCTCATGGCAGCGGGGATAATGCTCCTAAGAAAGAGCGGAAACCTTGTTATCTGCGGCAATTATGCCATTTTTATTTTGTGGGCATTTATTTCCATCATATCCTGGAAGACCGGGGCTATTTCCATTGAAGGCATCATCAATCCCTCCTGGACATTGAATGCCGGGCTGATACTTTTGGCAATATTCCTCAATGGATATCTTTCAGGCACTGTATGGGCGGCAGTTATATTTATCCAGACAGGCATAATCATTTTTCTTTTCCGCAGGGGATACCTTTTTACAAGCATTATCCCTCCTGACATCGCAGCCACCTATTTTATGGGAGTTTACCTTTTATGCCTCCTCTTCATCCTCCTTTTTGCCTTTTTGTTTGAGAAGGAAAAAAACGATGCCATGATCAGGGAGCAGGGTAAATCTCAGACAATAAGGGAATCTAAAAGGTATA
This sequence comes from uncultured Desulfatiglans sp., assembly GCA_964643755.1. Taxonomy (GTDB): domain Bacteria; phylum Desulfobacterota; class DSM-4660; order Desulfatiglandales; family HGW-15; genus JAAZBV01. The sequence goes on from CAZXUA010000051.1 coordinate 6,868, forward strand.
TGGATGATATATTTGACAGATACCCTTTGCCGACCTTTGTAGTGGATAAAAGGCACAGGGTTATCCAGTGGAACAGGGCATGCAGTGGGATATCCGGCTTATCCGGTGAAGATGCCTTAGGTAAAAAGGTCTGGGAAGGTTTTCATATGAGCGGTCAGGAGCGCAGCATGGCTGATATCCTGCTTGAAGATATGGATTCAATATCAGGGCTCTATAAAGAGGAGGTGATATCCTCTGATAAGGGGTGGTTTGAACTTAATACATTCCTGCCCGGGCTCCACGGCGGGACAAGGGCAATAATTACCGCAGCCCCGATTTATGACGAAAATAATGATATCAGGGGGGCGATCCAGACCATACAGGAGATGAAACATATCCAGGTAGAGGGAGGAGTGCAGGATTATCTTGATGAGGCATTTCCAAGGGCGGTCTTAAAGGTGGATATAAAGGGAAAGATTACCTTCTGGAACAGGGCATGCACAGAGCTGTTCGGATTTGATCAGGATGAAATGGCAGGAAAAGGTCCGCTGGATATTGTTGATAAGGATTACCGGCCCCTGTTTAAAAATATATTTGTAAAGGTCTTTAAGGGGGAATCATTTCCTGATCAGGAATTGAGGTATGTATCAAAACAGGGTAACCCTGTTTATGCTATAGTAAGGATATTCTCCTGTCATAACCCGGAAAGAGGAGAGTTGGAATGCGTTTTGATAAATACAGATATTACTGCCATACAGCTAAAACTGTTAAAAATGAAACGGCTTGTATCAGAGGGCAAAGAAAGATATCGGGCACTTTCGGAAGAGTATGACCTGTACAGAAAAAATATATCCAGTTTTATCCGGAAAAAAGATAACCCGTCAGCAGAATAGATACAGGTTTAACTACCAGAGCCAGTCACCGTTTGAGTCCCACCTGCTGTTGACATTCATACCGAGTTTGGAAAGCATGTGGTGGAATAGGAAGCGCCTGTTTCCCCTGAAGTAACCAAGGTCTATGTCATACTGGTGGGGCGTATACCCCTCCTGAAGCGCCTCTGATAAAGACATGGTTTTTGCTGTTTTACCCATTAGGCACTTATAGCCCCCAAATATTGAATGGTACTGTTTGTCTTCTTCAGTGACTATTACAACTGTATTATCCGGGGGGCTTTCCTCCACTGTAATAAAAATACTTATAAAAAGCCCGATCATAATTAGGCTTAAAAATATAACCACGGCTATTTTATGATTTTTTTTCATCCCCCCCAGCTCCTTTACAGGGCCATTTTACCGGATACTTTCCATTGTTTAAGTGTATTACTATATCCGCACCAGTAAAGTCAATCGGCCTTTATTTGAAATAACAGGAATCCGGATCAATTTTCATCATTTTTTTTATCTGGTGTTGGAAATTTTATAAAAGGAACCCCCTCATCCTCTAAAATCTTCTCCTCTTCTCTGGTGGCTGTGCCTCTTATATTTCGCGCCTCTGCTGCACCATAATGTATTTTTAGCGCCTCTTTTGTAAACTGAGGGCCGATATCTTCAAACTCATTCTGGATATAGTTTACTATCTCCATTGCGAGTTTCTGATAATCTATGGGCAGACCAGAGCTTTTCTGGTTTGATCTTGAAGAGGATTTCATGGCTACAGGCGATAGCAGCCTCTTTATCTTTGTATTTTCACATATGGGGCAGCTAATCAGGCCCTCCTTATCCTGCCTTTCATAGGATTCAAGATTATCAAACCACCCTTCAAAGGTGTGTCCGTTTGCGCACATTAGGTCAAATGCTATCATTTTTTATCCTGTTCTGCATATACATGAATCTAACATAGATTATGAAAATACATTATCAGATCAGTTAATGGTTTGTCTACAGGCTTTTGAAATTATTGAGATAATAAGGTAACTATGATAAGAAAAGATCCCGGTTATCTTCTTATTAATATAGATCAGCAAGGGGGCATAAGACTGGATACCTATTCTAAAGAAAAAGAGATAATTACAAAAAGAATAAGCGAATACGGGATAGAGCTGACCTCTCACCAGGTTGATTTGCTGGGTATATTCCTGAATACACTTATGGAGTGGAACAGGAAGATAAACCTTACAGGGATACCTGAAAGGCAGAGGATTATAGATGAGCTAATTCTTGACTCTCTTATCCCTGCCACTCATTTACCCTGCGAGGGGAACCTTATAGATATTGGTAGCGGCGCAGGGTTCCCTGCCATAATAATCAAGATAGCTAGTCCTGGACTTGGAATGAGATTGGTCGAGGCAAATGGCAAAAAGGTAAGCTTTTTAAGGTATGTAATACATACTCTCAAACTGAAGGATATAGAACCAATCAAAAAACGTATTGAAACCATTGTCGATGAAATCAGAGAATGGGGGTGTGACATAGTCACATCCAGGGCTATGACAGGGCTCACTGATGTTATCAGGTTTTCCGGTCCTTTTTTAAAAAATGGCGGCCTTCTTGTAGGTTTTCTTGGCAAAAACAGGGAACAAGAGCTTGCTAATGCCAGGGTATTAATGGACCAATACAATCTGAAAACAGATAAAACCGTCAACTATACCCTGCCGGGCAAGGATACAGAGAGGACAATTGTAGTTTTAAAAAAACAGGGGCTTTGATAGATATTGTAGTGCAGTGTAAGTGCATGTAAAACTGAATATACTTTTCAAAGAATAAGTGCTAAAAAGGGTAATAAATTTAAATGCTTTTTCAAAGAGGCATCCCTATGAAAACAAAAAAAAGTTCAAAATATAAAACAAATAATCAGCCGGGTGACATGGTTAAAGAGAGTGCCACAAGTTATCACCCTGTCCTGGCAGAAGAAGGTAGCCTCCCATATAGCAGCTTTGAGGTAATTAACTTCCGCTGTTTTGAAAATCTTAACGCCTTGAAATCCTTATCTTTCAAGGTCTAAATATGATTCATGGATATCTCAAGGGGTTTGATGAGCCAATTCCCTTACCTATAATGGGTGGCGGAGTACAAAGGGCATTGTCGATATTGCTCGCTATAGGTTCAGCTGAAAATGGAGTTGTATTGATTGATGAAATTGAAAATGGGATTCACCATTCGGCTTTAAAAGATCTTTGGGCCGTGATAGCTGAGGCATCCAGGGTATTTAACTGCCAGCTCTTTGCAACAACACATAGTGACGAATGTATCCGTGCTGCCCATGAGGCTTTTAAAAAGAGTAAATCCTACGATTTAATGCTTTATCGTCTGGAGAGGAAAAATGGCTCTATAAATGCTGTTATGTATGATGAAGAGACACTTGATGCAGCCTTGTCGATTCCTCTTGAGGTGAGAGGATAATGGGTAAAGTAATCTTTTGTCCTGCATGCAATGAAAGGATTGAGGATAAGCGCAGGATCGAAAAGCATAAACTCCTGATAGTAGAAGGCAGGGATGAAGAGGAATTTTTTGGCGCTATGCTTGAAAATCTGGAAATTCAAGATATACAGGTTATGGGTATTGGAGGGAAAACACAAATAAGACCCAATTTGAAGGCCTTACTTACCGACCCAAATTTTGATCAGTTGGTTTCTCTTGGTATTGTCAGGGATGCTGATAGTAATGCCAAAGATGCCTTCAGAAGCATACAGGATGCCCTGAAGAATGCTGATTTGCCCTGCCCTAATAAGCCGCTTATTCAAACAAAGACTCCATTGAAAGTATCGGTTATGATCCTTCCTCCAAATGGGGCAAAAGGTGCGCTTGAGGATACCTGTCTTGAGTCAGTTAAGGATGATCCTGCGACCTCATGTGTTGAAGCATATTTTGACTGTCTTGATGAAAAAAAATTGGCAGGCCTAAAAAAGATTTGACTAAAGCCAAAACAATGGTCTTTTTAACATCCAGAGAAGATCCTACGTTGCGGCTTGGAGAGGCCGTAAAAAAGGGTATTGGCCTTTTGATTCCAAATAATTTGATATAGTAAAAAATTTTTTAAAATCTCTTTAAGGACAAACATCATGAAAAAATATGTTGTGAATGGCTTTTGATAAATTGAAGAATTGCAGGGTGGGTTGTGCTTATCCGCATTAGGTGAATAAACGTTTTACAAAAAAGCATTTTGACGCCATTTGATCTCTTGTGGTTGGTGGACTCTTAACAGGGAAAAAATAGAAGCTTCTCCCGCTGATTATTGGATTTTTGTACTGCATACATTTAATCAGCAGAACATGCAGTTTGTTATTATTACACCAAAAGAATTGAAAAAAAGGCTTGATTTTATCCTCCCTGAAACGAAATCTATTCAGACCTATCTTTGGGTCACAGCGAAACAAGAGTGTTGGGAAACAAGAGGGCTAAAGAAAAAGTCCACCAATTCAATAGTCGCAGGTAATTATTTAGGAAGAGGTAAAAATATTAGAAATTTCACAGAGTTCTTGAATAACTGGACAACAATTATTAGAAAACTCACGTAATCGACATAAAGAAAGGTATCATAGCAATTAAGATCATATAGCATCTGATTAGAAAAAGGGCATTACAACTGGTCTCTTTTTTAGTGGCTACTGGCACTGGGAAAAAATTTTAAAAGCCTGCTATGCAAATAGTAAAATATTGGAGCAGTTGCATTGGCTTCTGCAACTGATAAAAAAGTGATATACCGGAAGATAAACGGGTATGTTAAACGGCTTAAGGAAAATGAAATTGGGGTATGGCGGCTCTATTTGTATGGATCATATGCCAAAGGTATAGTACGTCCTGATAGTGATATTGACCTGGCGATATTCCTGGATAAAGAAGATATAAATAATGTGAAACAGCATATAAGGAGCATTTTAAGTTGAATAGATATATAAAAATCATGATCTGGCTTATAGCTATCGGAGTGGTATTCGCATCTGTAATCGGTGGATCATTATGGTATTTCTGGTCAAGCAACCTGCCATACAGTGGAGTGCTTGATGAGTATAACCCCCCGATAATTACAGAGGTATACAGCGCTGAAGGGGAGGTGATCGGCAGGTTCTGGAAGGAAAAAAGGATAGTTCTACCCCTTGAAAAGATGCCCAAAAACCTGATCAATGCCTTTGTGGCTGCTGAAGATGGCCAGTTTTTTAGACATAAGGGGATAGATATTACGGGCATTATAAGGTCAATAATAAAAAATCAGCTCGCCGGCAGAAAGAAACAGGGCGCAAGCACCATCACACAGCAGGTGGCCAGATTACTTCTATTAAAAAGCCAGGAAAAGAAGTACAAGAGAAAGGTGAGGGAGATAATCCTCGCATTTCAGATAGAAAAGAAATATTCAAAAGAAAAGATACTTTTTCTGTACCTGAACGAGATATACCTTGGAAGCGGGGCCTATGGTGTGGAATCTGCTGCAAGGACATACTTTAATAAAGGTGTGTCCGAGTTGAATCTTGCGGAATGCGCTATGCTTGGAGGGCTATATCAGGCGCCTTCCAAATATTCACCTATAAATAACTTTGACAAGGCAAAAATCAGGCAGAGATATACACTTAACAGGATGGTTGATGAGGGATTTATCACAGAGGCTGAGAAAATGGAGGCCCTTGAGACGCCCATTATTATAAGCGAGGAAAAGGAGAATACCTTTGAGAAGAGCCCTCATTTTACAGAGCATGTACGAAGGTATCTTGAAAAGAGGTATGGAGCGACTCTTCTTTACAGTGGTGGACTTAAGGTTTACACCACAGCCAGCCTTGATCTTCAGCAGAAGGCTATCAAGGCCCTGGAAAAGGGGCTCAGGGAACTGGATAAAAGGGAGGGGTACAGGGGGCCAATTGCCACTGTCACCACTTCTGAGTATGACCTGGTTAGAAAAGAGGCAGATGACACTATGAGAAAGAGCCCGCCCGCAGAAGGTATGATAGTTAAAGGGGTGGTATCAGAGATCAATGATGAGACAGGCGGGGCTACTGTATTGGCAGGCAAGCTTAGGTGTCTTCTTGCCTTTGAAGGCATGAAGTGGGCAAAGCCCTATAAACCGGGCGGGGGTTATTCACCCTTTCCCAAAAAGATCAGTGACTCATTAAAGCAGGGTGATGTTATTCTGTGCCGGCTTGAAAAAACTCTGGATGCCCCATTTGACTGGGCGGTGCTTCTTGAACAGGAGCCTGTCGTGCAGGGAGCGATTTATACCCTTGAAAACCAGACAGGCAAGGTAAGGGCAATGGTAGGGGGTTACAGTTTCAGTGAGAGCCAGTTTGACAGGGCAAATCAGGCAAAACGTCAACCCGGGTCTGTGTTCAAATCCATCATATATGCGGCAGCGCTTGACAGTGGCATGACCCCTGCCACTGTTATTCTTGATACAGCATACTTATCCAGTCTCAATCCCGATGATGATATCTGGCGTCCTAAAAATTATAAAGAGGAATTCCTCGGCCCCACCCTTTTAAGAAAGGGGCTTATACTTTCCAAGAATATTATTACGATAAAGATCCTGAAACAGATCGGCATACAGACAGCCATTGATTATGCCCACAGGATGGGCATTGAATCGGAACTGGGGCATGATCTCTCCCTAGCGCTCGGGACATCGGGCGTTACATTGAGTGAGATAACCCGCGCCTATTCTGTGTTTGCCAATAACGGCATGCTTGTTGACCCGTACTACATTGAAAGGATAGAGGACAGGGAAGGTATCATTTTAGAAGAAAACAACCCGAGTATGAGTCAGGCCATACCCGATGACATTGCCTATATGATGACAGACATCTTAAGGGGTGTTGTTATGGAAGGTACAGGCAGAAGGGTAAGGGAGCTAATGAGGCCTGCTGCCGGAAAGACCGGAACCACAAATGATCTCAAAGACGCATGGTTTGTTGGCTATACACCTGAACTGGTAACAGGCGTGTGGGTTGGCTATGATTCAAATATCTCCATGGGAAGGGAGGAGACAGGTTCAAGGGCTGCAAGCCCTATCTGGCTCTATTTTATGTCAGAGGCATTAAAAGATAAGCCTGTGCAGGATTTTGTGGCGCCGCAAAGTGTTGTATTTGCCAGGATAGATAAGGATACAGGGCTTCTTGCAAGCCCCTACTCAAAAGAGACTGTGTTTCAGAGTTTCAGGAAAGGGACAGAGCCTACTGAGTATGCGACAAAACCTGAGGCCCCGAGGTCAGGGAATTTCTCAGAATTTGATATGGATTTTTCCGATTAAAAGATTTTAGTGCAGGGTGGACCATATTGCATCTGATATAGGGGCTTCAGGCTGAATCAGTTTATAATATCTGTTTTAACGCTGTTAATACTTTCCACCTGTAATGAACAATTAAGGGGTTTAAAATGGGTAGAATAAAAGGATATGAGGATTTTAGTAAATCGGTTTTTGTTGAAGAGGCGCTGGAAACCGCAAGGCTTATGTCTGAAAGAGGATGGGCAGAAAGAAACGCCGGCAATATGAGCTTTTCCATCCCCGGTTCGCTGGCTGCAAGGTATTTTGATCCGGATAATGTAAAAAAGGTCTTTAGAGTTGATCTTAATATGCAGGAACTCGCTGGCATGGCCTTTCTTATCTCTGCAACAGGCTCATATTTCAGGAAGCTCAAATATGCTCCGGCTCAAGGTCTTGGCGTTGTAAGGGTATCCCTGGACGGAAAAAGGCTTGAGCTTTTATGGGGTTTTGAAAATGGGGCAGCTCCCAGTAGCGAGATGCGCATGCATTTTATGGGGCATATTGTACGTCTTAAAAAAGAGCCAAACCACAGGGTGATACTGCATACCCATGCAACCAACACGATAGTAATGTCTGCTAATGGAGCGCTTGATGAAAAGGCATTTACACGTGCCCTGTGGCGTATGCATTCTGAGTGTGTTGTTGTATTTCCTGAAGGCGTGGGCCTTGTCCCCTGGATGATACCCGGTACACATGAGATAAGCGCTGCAACCGCTGAAAAACTTAAAAAATTCAGGCTCATCATATGGCCTCTACATGGCATTATAGCTGCTGGCACCTCATTTGATGAGGCAATGGGGCTTATAGAGACTGTTGAAAAGGGTGCTGAAATCTATTTGAAAAGCATGTGTCTAACTGAATCGCTAAAACTTTTAACCGATAAGCAGGTGCTTGATACCGCTGCCCGCTTCAATCTAAAGCCCAGGCGAGGGATACTGGAGTTATAGCGCAGGGCATTATCCGGGAGGGGTGTATAAAGGCAGCTTAAGGGTGATGACTGTAATATTATCTTTGTCTGCCCTTATATCTATAAAACCCTTTAAAACGCGTATAATCCTGTGGGTGATATAAAGGCCCCTGCCCTTTGCCTCTCCTTCCAGTAACTGCATACGAATATCATCTGGTATGGAGCCAGTATTTTTGACCTCAATGCAGGCGTAACCGTTCTCTTCATAGGTCTTTATGCCAAGTCTTCCGCCCTGGGTGGGTATTGCCTTGGTGGCATTATTTAAGAGGTTGTCAAGCACCCTTTCCAGAAACAGGGGGTAGCAGTAGATCACAAGGTTGTCATCAAAAGGACCCTGCTCAAGGCTGATATTGTGCCTGAGCTGTTCCCTGATGGCCTCCTCGTTTATCTCGAACCTGCGTTTCAGTACCTGACTGACATTTACCGGCTGTTCCTTGCCCACATGAGACAGACTCATAGCCATTTCCTGCATGCGGCTTGTCTCTTCTAAAAGTATCTGGACATATTTTGTTATCCTGCTTTCATCTTCCAGGGCACACTCTTTTTCAAGCAGGCCGTGGAGCCTTCTTGCAAAACCGGCAGTAGCAATGGCCGGGTTTTTAAAATCATGGAGTATATCGTCGAGTCGCTCCATCCTCTGCGCCTTCATCAGTTCCCTTCCAAGGAAGAGAAATATCTCTATCTCCTCCGGGCTGTAGCCCTTTCTCTGATCAACCGCATCCACTGTGATAAAATGTGTCACAAAATCGCCTGACCTCATGGGTATATAGAGGATAGAGTTGATGTTTCTGATTGATGAAAGGCTCTTTGTGTTTGGGGACACCAGACTGCTCCTCTGAGGGTCTGTAACAAGCATATAGGATGGTGTAATTATCTCATAGGGGGTGTCCTTTTCAGGATATTTTAGGCCCAGGACCACCTCAAAGGAGGGTTCACTCGTTACCGGAAAGCTCTTACCAATTCCGTGTAATGATAACGAATCAGGGTACCCTGCCTCAAGGACTACATTTTTCATGTCATCGGTTACTGAAAAGAGGGCGCAGCTCTGGAGATTGATAATATCTGCAAGTTCCGGGATCAGACGGTTAAAGATATCCTTCATCTTGACCCCTTCCAGTTTTCCCATCCTTGTGAATATCTGCTTAAGGATGGTCTCTTTCTTTTCATTCATCCTCTGCATTGTGAGGATCTTTTTTCTAGCAATGACAAAACCGAGCCGCTGGGACATGAGCGTTGCTACCTGCGCCTCCAGTGGCGCAAAGATACGCTCTTTCTGGGCGTAGTATATCTGGATCACCCCTGTGGTGTTTCTTTCATGCGGGAAGAACCTTGGAATCTCAAAGGGGATTGCCATAAGGGAATTCACCCCTTTCCTTTCAACGATCGTCTTGTCTGTGTAGAGCTTTTCCTTCAGGATATCCGGCACAATAAAGGGTTTGCCGGTGGTTATTGCAATGCCGGCCACGCTGCCTTCTATCGCTATCTGGCTTGGTCTTGTCTCCTCTTCAGAGGGGTATGAACCGTATGAAAGCATCTGGGATGTGCCAGGATCATATATTCTTACAGATGCCATTACCGCATTTAACGACTCAACGAGCCTTTTGGCAATAAGCTTAAGTATCTCCCTTTCTGACTGATCCGGGTCAATCAGTATGATGGAGTCTACAAGGTTGGTTATCTTTGTTATGAAGTCGGGAAGGAGATTTTTGGCGATCCATTCGGTCAGATTGCGCCAGAAAAGGTCACCCTCTGGGACGGCCTTTGCCCAGGCCTGTTTTTTAATCTGCTCTATGTGGCTTTCTGAGATGCCAAACATATTATACGCCCCAGTGAGTGTTTTATTATAAATATATTTTATCTTTCCAGGTCAATAATGCCCTTATAGATAATATCAAAAAGCTCTTTGATATCTTCCTTTTCCAAACATGAAAACGCAATGCGTAGATCGGTCTTGCCGATGGATATTGTGCCGACACCATATTTATCCAGTATATGAACCCTGAGCGCCTCAGCATCAACGGTCTTGAGTTTCAGACACATGAAGTACCCGGAGTTAAATGGATAAACCTCCCAGACTCTATCATATTTTTTATCAGAAAGCACCTTTTTAACTTCATTTGCCCTCTCTTTAATGATCCCGAATTTTACTTCGCTTTCCCTGCCAAAGGTTTCCGATGCAAGGGATTTCGCAACTATTGTCTGGCTCAGGTGCGACACATTTGATATGTTGCCCCTCACATCTCCTGCGGTCTTTCTTTCAAGTGCATCATAAAAGGGGGCGGTGTCTCCATCTATGGTTGCCCCGTATGTGATAAACCCCACCCTCAGGCCCCATACGAATATCTCCTTTGTTGCCCCGTCAAGCTTTATGGCAAAAAGCCTCGGATGTCTCCCGATCAGGTGGCTGAAAATCGATTCCTTCATGACATCCTCTTCAAAAAAGAGCCCGAAATAGGCGTCATCAGTTACAGCCACTATATTTGTGCCCTTTTCCGCCGCTGCTGTCAGGATATCTGCTATCTTTATCCCCTCTTCGTTTGTGATGCTGTAGCCGGTCGGGTTATTGGGGAAGTTCAGCAGTACCATGAGTTTTTTTGCAGTCTTTGCCTGTTCCTCAATACATTTTTTAAGCCCCTCTGTATTAAACCCCCCCTCACTGTTAAAAAGGGGATATTTTATTATCTCCCCACCCTTTCTTATCTCAAAGATCATACTGTAATTACCCCAGTTTTTATCTGGGATAATGATTATATCATCCTTATCAACCCACATGTCTGCAACAACAGAGAGGCCATGGGTGATCGCATTTGTTACAACGGGCAGGCTGATCTTTTTATCCTTTAGCGGAGGGTTTTTATCAAGTATGTAGTCCTTCCATGCCTTTCTTAAACCCGCTGTGCCGTATGAAGGGGCATAGGTGAGTGATTCTTCGGGGCTTATGTTCCCGATAATCGACATTACTGAAGAGAGATACATGGTCTTACCCTTTTCAGTTGCCATGCCAATAGTTGCATTAAATTTATGGGCCTTTGCCCTTGCCTCTGCGCTTTGTGTAAGTATCCCTTTAGGAAAATAGAGGGATTTGCCAACATCTGAAAGCATATCAAATATATGCGGATTAGCCTTTTGAATAATTTCATTCAGTTCAATTGCAAGCGGATTCATATTTTACTCCAAAAAATTAGTATAACAACAGGTGCTGTTAAAAGACCTTTAATGCCTAACTAGCCGGTGTATAATAAAAATGTCAAGAAAATTCATTTGGTTATTCGGGACTGAAATAACTTGACTTGGAAATGCACATCTTTATATATTCACGCGTAACCTTAACCCTCCCTGGCGGGTTAAATCGGGGCATATTATATTGTAAATACAGAAGATTCAAGAATAGATTTGTAAAAATTTCACACTTTTTTCACTAACCACATAAGGAGCATAAAGATGAACTACAACAATATCCTTTTCAGCATTGAAGGCAGTGTCGCAATAATAAAGTTTAACAGGCCACAGGCGCTTAATGCCATAAATCCTGATCTGCTTAAGGATGTAAACGGTGCGCTGGATGAGATAATCAAAAACCCGACTGTAAAGGTGCTTGTATTTACAGGTGAGGGTGATAAGGCATTTGTTGCAGGCGCTGACATAAAACATATGGTTAATCTTACACCCCTTCAGGCACGGGAGTTTAGCAGGGTTGGGCAGGAGCTGCTTTTCCGCATAGAGCAGTTTCCCATGCCGGTAATCGCATGTGTCAACGGTTTTGCCCTTGGCGGTGGTTGCGAGATAGCAATGGCATGTGACTTTATATATGCCTCTGAAAAGGCAAAATTTGGTCAGCCAGAGATAAACCTCGGTGTAATACCTGGTTTTGGCGGCACACAGAGGCTCGCAAGGCGTGTGGGCAAAGCAATGGCAAAGGAGCTCTGCATGACAGGCAACATGATTAAGGCGGATGAGGCAAGAAGTATCGGCCTTGTTAACAGGGTCTTTCCTGCTGAAACCCTGTGGGCGGAGACCATGAAGATTGCAAACCTTATTGCATCAAAGGGAAGGGTGGCGCTCAAGGGTATAAAAGATTGTATTGACAGGGGCGCTGACATGGATCTTATTAACGGTTGCAGGATGGAATCAGATGCATTTGGTCTTATATTCACAAGCCCTGACCAGAAAGAAGGGATGACCGCATTCATTGAAAAGAGGGCGCCGGAATTCAAGGGCAGCCTCTTTTAATATCCTTTATGTCTGAAACTGCACAGAGGATCATTTCCGGTGATATCAGGGCCGCTGCCCGGCTCATTAGCGATATTGATAATGGGCTCACGGGCGTAAGGGAGCTCCTTAAAGAGTTGTATCCCCATACCGGAAAGGCCTATGTTATAGGTATTACAGGCGCCCCTGGAGTTGGGAAAAGCACCATAGTCGATAAGTTAATAGAGAGCTTAAGGAAAAGAGGAAAAAAGGTGGGGGTTATAGCAATCGACCCCACAAGCCCATTCAGCGGAGGCGCAATCCTGGGCGACAGGATCAGGATGCAGCGACACAGCAGTGACAAAGAGGTCTTTATCAGGTCGCTCGCCACAAGGGGCCATTTCGGGGGATTAACATTATCCACCCGCGGTGCGATTGATGTTATGGATGCAATGGGGAAGGAGTATATCATTGTCGAGACCGTTGGGGTTGGTCAGGATGAGGTGGATATAGTTAAAAAGGCCCATACCACTGTAATAGTGCTTATCCCTGGCATGGGTGATGATATACAGGCCATCAAGGCCGGGATACTGGAGGCAGGTGATATCTTTGTGATCAATAAGGCTGACAGGGAAGATGCGGACAAGACTATGAGCGAACTCATTACCATGATAGAGATGGGAATGAATAATGGTGATGAAGAAAACTGGCATCCTCCTGTTTTAAAGACAATAGCGCCGGAAGGAAAAGGCATAGAAGAGGTTATAGCGGAGATAGAGAGGCACAGGAGGTTTATCATCCAAAAGAGGGGGGATATTAACCTCAGGAGGACAGAATCAGGGGCAAGGGAAGAGCTTTTTGAAATGATAAAGGGCAGGATCATGGAAGAGGTGGTTGGCAGATTTGAAGAGGATGATGCCTTTAACAGGGCTGTTGAGTCCATAAGGAATGGTGAAAAAGACCCCTATACTGCATCAGATGAAATTATACACAACCATCTTTTATGATCCATTTGCATGGCGGTCAGAACAAATAAAGATAAAGAGGCTAAACAGGGATATCAAAGATTTAGATGTATGATTTTTTCGCTCCATACAGGGAGATTATCCCTGATTTTGATAATTTTATAGATAGTCTTAACAGACCGGCTCCGATTCATATAAGGGTAAACCGCCTGAAGGCAGAACCGGAAAGGGTTGTGAACATCCTTGGCGAACGGGGCATCTCCCTGAAACCTATGGGTGATGCGGGGAAGAGATTCTTTGAGGCCTCTAACCTCGAATCATCGGGTAACCTGCCGGAATATTTTTCAGGCTATATACATCCCCAGGCCTTTACCTCCTGCCTTGCATCAATGGTGCTTGCGCCTCAAAGGGATTGCCTTGTGCTTGACATATGTTCGGCGCCTGGGGGCAAAACCGCCCATATGGCCGATATCATGGCAAACAGCGGACTAATAATAGCTAACGAGCTTTATCCCACAAGGCACATCCCATTAGGCCATACCCTAACAAGGCTGGGTGTATTAAATGTTGTATACACAGAGTATCAGGCACAGGAGTTCCCGCTCAAGCAGCGGTTTGACTTTATTATGGCTGATGTGCCATGTTCAGGGGAGGGGAGGATCAGGAAACAGGATGAATCATCAAACAGCTATCCATCAAAACCTCACCCAGGAAACAAACTCCTTGATCTGCAGAAAAAGATGATCCTGAGGGGTTTTGATCTGCTGAAGGATGGCGGGGTAATGCTCTATTCCACATGCACATATAACCCGCTGGAGAATGAAGGGGCAGTGCAGTTTCTGCTCGATAACAGGGATGCTGAACTCCTTCCAATAGATATTCCATTTCCCCATGTGAATGGGCTAACAGGATATAAGGAATTTATATATGACAGGCAGCTTGCAAGGGCAGCAAGATTCTACCCACACCATCTCAATTCGGTGGGATTCTTCATGGCCAGGATTGGCAGGAGAGGATGATAGGATAACCCTGCTTTTCTATCTTTATGAGAGGTTTGGGATCAATAAAGAGATATTTGATGATTATCTCATCTTCAGCAAGAAACGGACTTTCTGGTTTTTAAGAAAGAGCCCGTTTATACCGGAGGTCGCACACCTCAAGATAAAAAGGCTGGGCATAAAGGCATTTCAGGAGGTGGGGAGCTTTATGAAACCCACAACCAGGTTTATGCAGTATTTCGGGGTGCATGCAACAAAGTCAATCTTCACAATAGATGAAAAGCAACTCAGGCAGCTTGTGGATGGCGAACAACTGCCATATAATGAGGCTCTTGAAAACGGTTATGTGATTCTATCCTTTAAAGGAGAGGCGCTTGGCCTTGGGCTTCTTATAAATGGGATGGTGAGATCACAGCTTGCATTAGATGAGGTGAGATATCTGGCGATTTGAAAGGATAATTAGTTTGAGCTGAAAAATTTATTAAAGTCAAAAACCTATTTCCTTGACCTTTTTTAGCAAAATAGGGCAATATCCTTTAGCTGTAATCATGCTGAATTAAGTTATCGTTTTGAGAATTTTGACCGATTGGGCTACTGAACGTAATAATTAACCCATTAAAGGGGAATATTAATATGAATACTACTCTTCTGCTGAAAAGGACCCCGGTTCCATCCGGCAATTTTATAATAAGCAATAAAAAGAAAGAGGTGCTTGACGCATACCTGGGCACATGCGTCGGGGTAACGCTGGTTGATGAAAAGAGGAACATAGGGGGCCTTATGCACATTTTACTGCCTGAACCCAGCGGCATGAGCGGTATAGGCAGGATTGAAAATTACGCAAAGACCGGGTTGCCTGTTTTTATCAATGCCCTTCGTGACAGGATTGGTGAAAGGGGCAGTTTTAGAGCAACAATCGCTGGCGGTGCCCTTGTAGGCCCTGTTTCTGAACTTGACCTGAGCCTTGACATAGGAGGAAGAACAGCGGAGATAGTTGAAAAGATATTGAAGTCAGAGAAGATACCTGTAGTAAAGAGTGAAACAGGCGGCCATTTCTGTTGTTGCCTGAGCCTGAACCTTTCAAACTGGGAAAGCTCCATTAAACCTATCAGTGTGCCTGAAGAGGGAACAAAAGGGCAAATAGAGTTTCCGACCATGCCCCAGTTGGAGGCAGCAATAGCAAAGATAAAACCCATACCCCAGATTGCCCTTAAATTAATGAGGATGGTCCAGGATGACAGCTACAGCATGGGTGATATGGGTGCAGAGATCAAAAAAGACCAGGTAATAAGTGCAAAGGTGATAAGACTCTGCAATTCTGCATACTTCAGGCAGAACACCAATGTAGACAGTATAGAGCGAGCCCTTGTTGTGCTTGGTGAAAAACGTCTTTTGCAGCTCATTGTCTCTGCATCAATGGAGGGGTTTTTCAGCAGCAGCATTGGAGGATATTCATTATGCAAGGGAGGTCTATTCAAGCATGCGGTTGGCACTGCCCTTATCAGCGAAAAGCTTGCCTCTCTAAACCGGAAGATATCCGGTGATATCGCCTATACGGCAGGTCTTCTCCATGATATAGGAAAGATAGCCCTTGATCAGTTTATGGATAGCGCTTATCCCCTCTTTTACCGGAGGACACAGGAAAGGGATGAAGCGCTTGTCAATGTTGAAAATGAGCTTTTCGGTATGGATCATACAACAGCTGGAGGTACACTTGCCGAGTTGTGGGGCCTACCCGAACGCCTGGTCGATGTGATAAAATACCACCATCATCCTGAAAAATCAGAGCATGACCCTGATCTCAGTTATCTGGTTTATCTGGCTGACCTTCTTATGTCCCGTTTCATTGTGGGCCAGGAGCTTGAAAGGCTCAGCACAGATTCATTTCATAACTGCCTCCAAAGGGTAGGAATTGAACCGGATCAGCTTTCAAAGATAATTGAGGGGCTCTCTGAGATAATTACCAATCTTTCAGTGTGAAAGATCAGAACCTGTACATCCTGAGAA
The DNA here is from genome assembly GCA_964643755.1 of uncultured Desulfatiglans sp. Classification (GTDB taxonomy): domain Bacteria; phylum Desulfobacterota; class DSM-4660; order Desulfatiglandales; family HGW-15; genus JAAZBV01. The sequence goes on from CAZXUA010000051.1 coordinate 23,154, forward strand.
GATGAAAAAGTCTCGGGCCGGCAAATAGCTCAGCTGTGGCAATTATCGGATATGAAAGTATCCTTCCGAATATATTAAATTTCAGGTAATGATCAGCGATCAGTAAACCCAGAAAAACTATGGGCGCATAACGCCTTATCTTTTGATACCCTGAAGCTATCCTGCCAGGCAGTATATTTTCAAGTACATGAGAACCGTCAAGGGGCGGTATGGGCAGGAGATTAAAAAGACCCAACCCTATATTCAGGAGAACCATGTTCACAAGTATAAGACGATAAATATCTATGGGTATATCGTAAGCCCTTATCAAGAGACCGGCAACAAAGGCAGCGGCCAGGTTGGATATTGGGCCGCTAATGGCCATAACAATCGTATCTTTACGCCTGTTGGCAAAGTAGGCAATATTTACCGGAACAGGTTTTGCCCAGCCAACACCGAAGAGGTACATACATATGGCCCCAACAGGGTCTATGTGCCGTATCGGGTTGAGTGTAAGCCTTCCTGCATTTTTTGCAGTCGGGTCGCCAAGAGAAAGGGCGGCCTTTCCATGGGAATATTCATGTATGGTCACGGCAAAAAGCAGTACAGCTATTCTTATTATTGCATCTGTCATAAGCGGTTTATACCATTTATTTTTAATAATTTCTTCAAGCTTGAGGTAACTCTATATAACAAAAAGATTGTTTGCCGCAAGAGACAAAAAAATATAAAATAACAACCCAGTAATAACAAGGAGAATAAAATGGGTGTAAGAGCTGCTGATCTGGCTGGGAGTTGGTATCCGGCAACAGAGTCCGAATGCCTGAAGGTGTTTGAAAAGTTTGAAAAGGCATCTATATCACCGCGCGGGGTTGAATGGAGCGGGGGCATTGTTCCCCATGCAGGCTGGGTATTTTCAGGACAGGTCGCCTATGATGTTATTAAGCATCTGAAAGGTGCTGATTCCCCTGATACCGTTATCATTTTCGGGAGACACCTTCATCCGGGGAGCAGTAACTATATAATGAATGAGGGTTCATGGGATACACCACTGGGCGAGCTTGATATAGCCTCTGATATTGCAGAAAAAATTATCTCCGAGTTCAGATTCAATTTGGAGACATGGTCCAGATATGCCACTGACAACACTGTTGAGGTGCAGTTACCTTTTATCAGGTATTTTTTCCCGGGTGCAAGAATACTCCCGGTAGGTGTGCCCCCTGCATTGCAGTCAATAAGGATAGGGGAGCGGATAGCCGAAATCGCACTTGAACTTGGACATAGGATAAAGGTGCTCGGTTCTACAGACCTTACCCATTATGGCCCGAACTATGGCAATACGGCTATGGGGACAGGTCAGAGGGCGCTTGACTGGGTGAAGAACCATAATGACAGAAAGATGGTGGATCTTATGCTTAAGATGGAACCGGAGGCGGTGATAGGGGAATCCCTCAGGGATATGAATGCCTGCTGCGGAGGTGCTGTTTCAGCAGCAATTGCAGCGCTTAAAAAGGCGGGTGCAGTAGAGAGCAGAGAGCTCATCTATACAACCAGCTATGATGTCATGCCCGGCAGCAGTTTTGTAGGCTATGCGGGTGTGGTCTTCAGGTAGCATATTGGAAATATAATAAATAGACATCAACATCTATTTTTATTATGTTTCTGCGTTAACAGGATCATTAATAAAAAATAGAGGCATTTTTATGCCTGTAATATTAGACGGATTAAAGAGGTTATGAATAAAAATAGAATAAAGACAGAGCTTTTGGTCCATGACCTGAAAAACCCTATTGCGGTCATTGAGGCCACTACAGATATGCTTATCCGTAATGCAGAGAGGGAAAACCCCCTTACTGATAGGCAAAAGAGGGCGCTGGCCAGGGTATTAAGAAATGCAAGGATAGCCATGTCTCTTGTAAATGATATCCTTGAGGTCGGAAGATCAGGCGAAGGCATTTTTAATAAAGGCACATACAGCTTTTTTGAATACATTGTATTTCCATTTGTCGAGATGTTTGATCTGATTGACCCTGAGACTGCCGAAAGGATAGGCAGGATAGAGGGTTATAAGGATTTTGCAGGGATACTCTCCTCGCAGGGCGTCAGGCTTCAGATGGATGAATCCCTGTGGGAAAAGGAGATATTTTTAGATATCAGGAAGGTAAGACAGATCATTAGAAACCTGCTGAGCAATGCATTCAAATACAGGAAAAAAGAGATTATTATTGAAATATCCCTTGATGATAAAAACCTTTTTATCTCTATTACAGATGATGGCAAGGGGATAGAAAAGGGGTATCAGAAAAAGGTGTTTGAGAGGTATTTTCAGCTCGGTGATGAAAGGGAACACTGTGTAAGGGGCCATGGTCTGGGGCTTGCCGGCGCGCTTGTCCTGGTTGAGGATATGGGCGGCAGAATGACCCTTGAAAGTGAAATGGAAATGGGCACCAAATTTTCTGTCAGCCTGCCACTCGGGAAATGATCCGGGCATGATAGGGGGCCATGAAGAGGTCAATCCCGCTTATTTCTTTTTAAGTCAGAAAAGGGTCGGGGATATAGTTGCAGGAAATAACTATAGCTTTGGCAACTGGTTCACAAAGGGGTTAAATGATGACAGAAGATAGGCCTGAACTGCTCACTCAAATGATCAAACAGGCCGCAGAGGTAATAGCCGGCTCTTCACCTGTTATTGCCCTTACCGGCGCAGGTATATCTGTTGAATCCGGGATACCTGATTTCAGGGGCAAAAACGGTCTCTGGTCAAAATATGACCCTGCCAGGTATGCAACCATAGATGCATTTTTGTCTGACCCTGCCGAGGTCTGGAACATGCTCAGGGAGATGGATGCCCTGGTGCTAAAGGCGAAGCCCAACCCCGCCCACACAGCTCTTGGCATCCTTGAAAAAAAGGGGTTTCTTCAGTACATAATAACCCAGAATATCGATAACCTGCATCAGGCTGGCGGCGCATCAAATGTTATTGAATACCACGGTAATTGCAGCACCCTCTCATGCCTTTCAGATCGGAAGAGCACACGTCTGAACTCCAGTCACGAGATTCCATCT
>CAZXUA010000052.1:0-26144 GCA_964643755.1 uncultured Desulfatiglans sp.
CTCGAACTCGCGACCTCCGGCGTGACAGGCCGGCGTTCTAACCAACTGAACTACGCCCCCGCAATACACAATTTTCGAAGAGATTTGATACCTTTTTTAAAAGGCTTTTTCAAGCTTTTTTTAAAGGTGGTGGGCGGAACAGGGATCGAACCTGCGACATTCGGCTTGTAAGGCCGACGCTCTCCCAGCTGAGCTATCCGCCCACTTTTATTTTCTCTACCTTATTAAGGGTTACCTATTTTTAAAAGAACTAATTACTGCGATATCCCCGCTCACAAGCGGGGCGCTTTCCCGGCTACCTTATCCCGCCCGGGAAATTCGCTTTTCTCTCATACGGCTGCATTATTGTCAAGTATTAATGTGCTGTTACCTCATTATTTTGGGGCATTTTTATATCCATACATGCCTCAATATTGAAGGGCACACATTCCTCTTCAGGGGCAAAAAGCGCTTCCCCCTCTTTTAATACCAATGCCTCTTTTAACACCTGATCCATATGCTCAACAGGTATGATCTCTACCTTTTTCAGGATCCTTTCAGGGATCTCCTCCAGGTCTTTCCTGTTTTCCATTGGTATCAGCACCTTGGTAATATTGCCCCTGTGGGCCGCAAGTATTTTCTCTTTTAAACCTCCAATGGGAAGCACCCTTCCCCTCAGGGTTATCTCCCCTGTCATTGCAACCTTGTGATTTACAGGTCTGCCTGTAAGGGCAGAGATAATCGTTGTTGCAATGGCAATACCTGCGGAGGGCCCGTCTTTAGGTGTTGCCCCTTCAGGCACATGTATATGAATATCCACCTTTTCATAAAAGAGGTCAGGCAGTTTAAGCTGCCTTGCGCGTGTGCGCACATAACTCATGGCCGCCTGCGCTGATTCCTGCATTACATCACCGAGCTTTCCGGTAAGCTTCAGGGCGCCTTTACCCGGCATGATAGCTGCCTCTGTCTGTAAAAGTTCACCACCCACCTCGGTCCACGCAAGGCCGGTAGTAACACCTACAGCATCCTGCTCCTCAGAACTGCCAAATCGATATTTAATAACCCCGAGGTACTTGTTAAGGGATGTAGCAGAGATATTTATCTTTGTTTTTTTACCCTTTTTAACCACCTCTTTTGCCACCTTGCGGCATATAGAGGATATCTCCCTCTCAAGGTTCCTGACGCCCGCCTCCCTTGTATAGTTCCTGATAATATTCAGTATGGCCTGGTCTGAGATAATGATATTTTTTTCAGTAAGGCCATTCAGTTCTATCTGTTTTTTAACAAGGAACTGTTTAGCAATATTCAGTTTTTCCAGTTCAGTGTACCCTGCAAGCCTGATTATCTCCATCCTGTCCTGTAAGGGGAGGGGGATATTGTACAGGGTATTTGCAGTTGTAATAAACAGCACATTTGACAGATCATAATCAAGATCAAGGTAATGATCATTAAATGCATAATTCTGTTCAGGGTCAAGCACCTCTAAAAGGGCAGCCGATGGGTCACCCCTGAAGTCAGTGCTCATCTTATCGACCTCATCAAGGCAGAAGACAGGATTGCTTGATTTGGCCTTTTTAAGGTACTGAATGATCTTGCCCGGGAGCGCACCGATATAGGTTCGCCTGTGGCCGCGTATCTCGGCCTCGTCCCTTACACCGCCAAGGGATACCCTTACAAAATTCCTGTTCATTGCCCTTGCAACAGACTTGGCAAGGGATGTCTTGCCCACACCGGGCGGCCCGGCAAGACAGAGTATGGGGCCTTTGATCTTTTTTGTAAGGTTCTGGACAGCAAGATACTCAAGGATTCTTTCCTTTGGTTTCTGGAGGCCATAATGATCATCATCAAGGATTTTCTTTGCCTCATCAATATCCATCTTGTCCCTTGTGAATTCACTCCAGGGGAGCGCAATGATCCAGTCTATATAGTTTCTTACAACAGTTGCCTCTGCTGACATGGGAGACATCATCTTGAGCTTGTTGTACTCCTGCCAGACCTTTATCTTGGCCTCCTTTGAAAGCCTTTTCTTTTTTATCTTTTTCTCAAGCTGCTCCAGTTCCGCCTTGAAATCATCCTTTGTGCCCATCTCCTTCTGGATGGCGCGCATCTGCTCATTGAGATAATAATCTTTCTGGGTCTTTTCCATCTGCTTCTTGACCCGCCTCTTAAGGCGGGTTTCAATGGAGAGGATCTTTATCTCACTCACAAGCTTTTTAAACAGGGTTTCAAGCCTCTCTTCAACATCTATCCTGGAAAGGAGCTCCTGCTTGTCGGCAACATTAAGCCCCAGGTGCGATGTTATGGTATCAGCCAGCCTTGATGGGTCGCTTATGGTAGATATAGTATTTGCCAGGTCTTTGCCGATCTTTTTATTGAGTTTTGCATACTCGTCAAAGCTCTCTATGATAGACCTGATCAACGCCTGTACCTTTGGCGAGTCCTCAAACCTGTCATTGACCGTGATAACCTCAACCATGAAAAAGTCAGGGTTATCCAGAAAGCTCTCTACCCTGGCGCGCCTTTTTCCCTCGATAAGCACCTTTACTGTTCCGTCAGGGAGGGTAAGCTTTTGAAGTACAGTGCCTAAAGTGCCGAATGTATAGATATCATTTTCTACCGGGTTATCTATTGAGGCATCCTTCTGGGCGGCAAGAAATATATCCCTGTCATTACTCATGGCGTAATCAATGGCCCTGATAGACCTTTCCCTTGCAACAAACAGGTGAACCACCCTGTTGGGGAATACCACCATATCCTTTAGAGGCAAAAGAGGATGCCTGTTGTTATCTTCTGTAAAATAGTGCATAGAATCTTTCTTTATGGAATTAAACATAGTTTATGCGTAACCTGCCTTGTTTTCATATACCAGCAGAGGTTCGGTTCCCTTGGTTATAACACTCTCTTCAATTATGCACTCCCTCACGCCGGGCATGCTGGGGATGTCATACATGATATCCAGCATAACAGACTCCAGTATTGCACGAAGACCCCTTGCGCCTGATTTGCGTTTAATTGCATCCTTTGCAATGGCCTTGTATGCCTTTTCTTCAAACTTGAGATCAACACCCTCAAGCTCAAAGAGCTTTTTATACTGCTTGACCAGTGCATTTTTAGGCTCTGTGAGTATGCGCACAAGCGCCTCTTCGCTCAGGTTGTTAAGTGTGGCAATTATGGGTATGCGCCCGATAAATTCAGGGATAAGACCGAATTTGATAAGGTCTTCCGGCTGAACAAAGGAGGTAATATCTTCAGCATTTGCATCCTCGTTTGAGTCAACATTGGCCTCAAAACCCATTGACTTGCTGCCGATCCGGTTTCTTATAATCCTGTCCAGGCCTGTAAAGGTGCCCCCGCATATAAAGAGGATATTGGTTGTATCCACCTTCAGGAAATCCTGTTGGGGATGTTTTCTTCCGCCCTTTGGCGGTATGCTGGCCATTGTCCCCTCTATTATCTTCAGGAGCGCCTGCTGGACACCCTCTCCTGACACATCCCTGGTTATTGAGGGGCTGTCGGATTTACGGGCGATCTTATCTATTTCATCTATATAGACGATCCCTTTGCAGGCGTTCTCAACCTCATAATCGGCTGTCTGCACCAGGTTGAGTATGATGTTTTCAACATCCTCGCCAACATACCCTGCCTCTGTGAGGGTTGTTGCATCCGCTATTGTGAATGGCACCTTTAATATCCTTGCAAGGGTCTGGGCAAGGAGTGTCTTGCCTGAGCCCGTTGGCCCGATAAGGAGGATGTTGCTCTTCTGTATCTCTACATCATCCATCTTGACATTGGTCTGAATCCTTTTGTAATGGTTGTGAACAGCAACAGAAAGTATCTTCTTTGGTTTTTCCTGCTCTACGACATAGTCGTCAAGGGCAGCCTTTATCTGGTAAGGCTTTGGAAGGTCAAGGTCTGCTTCCTTTTCGTTTCCATACTCCTCAGCGATAATTTCTGTACAGAGCTGCACACACTCATCACATATGTAAACCGATGATGAGGCGGTAATGAGTTTTTTTACCTCATCTTCACTCTTGCCGCAAAAGGAGCAGTGCAGATCACTGCCTGAATTATCTTTTTTTTGCATCACACAACCTCTACTTTTCTTTTTTATCTTCTTTTAACTCTCTTGACTTTATTACCCTGTCAATTATTCCATATTCCATTGCCTGTGTCGCATCCATATAATAATCCCTTTCAGTATCTTCACGGATCTTTTCTATAGACTGTCCTGTATGCTCAACAAGGATGTTATGGATGGTTTTTTTTACCTTCATGATCTCCTTTGCCTGGATCTCTATATCCGTTGCCTGACCCTGGGCACCTCCAAGGGGTTGATGGATCATTATCCTGGAGTTGGGAAGGGCGAGCCTTTTGCCTTTTGCGCCTGCGGCTAAAAGAAGCGCCCCCATGCTGGAGGCCTGCCCCATACAAAGGGTTGATACATCGGGTTTAATATACTGCATGGTATCATAAATGGCCAGGCCCGCTGTTACGGAACCGCCCGGGGAGTTGATATACATGGTTATGGGTTTTTCAGTATCTTCAGACTCCAGAAACAGAAGCTGGGCAATTACAGTGTTGGCCATATGGTCCTCAACCTGTTCGCCTATGAAGATAATGCGCTCCTTTAAGAGCCGTGAGTATATATCATATGATCGTTCACCGCGATTCGTCTGCTCAACTACAATTGGTATCAGCATATCCTGTTCTCTTTCATTAAAAAATCATTATATAAAGAGATTCATCATCTCTTTTTTAACACTGTTAACCCGCTAATCTTCTTAATCTTTTTCAGCTTTTTTAACCGGTTCAACCTCTGTAACGCTAGCATTTTCAACCAGATATTTCAAGGTCTTTTCCTTTAAAAGGGACTGTTTAAGCCCCTCCATATAGCCGTTTGCCTCATAAAATTTGCGCAGCTCCTCAGCCGGGTGACCTGACTCCTTTGCCATCTCCTCAAAGCTTTCTGAAAGATCATTTTCCTCAACCTCAAGTTTTTCAAGGCTTGCAATCTTGCCAAGGATAAGGGATGTCTTTATATTTCTTTCTGCTATCGGCCTGAATTCTTCCTTCATCTTTTCATCGCTCAATCCCAGCCTTTCAAATGATGCGCCCGAACGCATGAAATTACTCTTCATATTATCAATGGAAGCCTCGATCTCTTTTTCAACAAGGCTTTCGGGCAGGTCAAAGGTAACGCTGTCAGATATTGCATTTACTATTTTATTCCTTAAGTCTGACTCTATCCTCTTCTCTTCACGGGAGATGAGATCCGTCTTTATCCTTGCCTTAAGCGCATCAACGGTATCAAGCTCAAGGCCAAGCCCCTTTACAAAGGCATCATCAAGGGCAGGTAAATCAATGCTCTTTATATCAGTTACCTCAACGGTGAATCGGATCGTCTTGCCTCTGAGTTTAGGGTTGACATAGTCATCCTTGAAATCTATGGTGAATGCCTTTTTATCCCCTTTCCCGAGCCCTATAAGCTCCTCTTCAAAGCCCGGATAAAAATTCCCCCCACCTATATATATGGAGTAGTTTTCAGCCTTCATGCCGTCAATGGCATTTTCACCTTCAAAACCCTGGTAGTTGATTATTGCATAGTCTTCCTTTTTCACACCCCTCTCTTCGGTCAAGGGGGTAAGCTTGCCATGGGCCTTTAATATGGCCTTTACCTGTGCCTCAACATCATCATCGCTGACTATTAATTTTTCCTTTTCTACCTTTAGGCCACGGTAGCTTGTAATTTCAAATTCAGGCCTTACCTCTATGATCGCTGCATATTTGTAATCCTGCCCCTTTTTAATAATTTCCGCGTTTTCCAGGAGAGGCATGCTCAGGGGATAAACCTCTGTTTCGTGGATGGCCTTTGCCAGGGTTTCGCGTACAATATCACTGGCTGCATCCTCAAGCACCTGATCGCCATAATATCTTTCCACCATTTTCATGGGGACCTTGCCAGGCCTGAAACCCTTTATCTTTGCATTTTTAGCATATTTCCTGAATACGCTATCTATCTTTTGATCAACATCCTTTGCCTCTATCTCAACCAGGATTTTCTTTTTTACAGAACTGATTTCTTCAACTGTAGTTTTCATAGAATACCTTTATAATAATTTGTTATTACCGATTTAACTTCCCCTTCCCGCATCATAATCAGCCTTTTTTTCCGGTGTTCAGTCTCATTTGAATCCATCAGTTTTGATAAAGGAAAATGTGTCTGAATCTTGACATCTGAAAGCCGTCTTTTTAACCTGAATCAGCCCTTTCCGGATGGCGACAAACATGGAAAAACAGAAGTAATGTAATACCGGAACCAGTTATTTTAATAATTACCTTCAGGTAACCCTGCTATTTCAAAACAAACAGGTTAAAAGCTAATTATAATTTACCTAATATCAAGCCGGATAAGGTAAATAATAAATGGCTTCAAGACTGTCAATAATAATTATACATATGTTAGCATAAACCATGCCATTTAATGGGGTATTAATTGGGGATATACCATGCAAAAACCGGTGAACCGGGGCCGGTTTTATTGGGTAACACTGGTGGCTAAAAAGGGCTACAAAAGGGGTGCAATACCGGATAATCCTGATATTACGGGTTTTTTAGGAAGAGATACCGTGAAGACCATATCCTTTTCCTCCTGGGCGTATGAGAGGAGGCCCCCTATATCCTTTAAAAGCCTGTATAAAAGGGGCAGGCTGAAATCCCTTTCGCTGCTGTTAAATGGTAAAAAAAACATATCAGGGTTTTCTGTCTTTATACTGGAGACCCTGTTTTTGAATTCTATATGACAGTTATTATCACTTTCATATGTCTTTATTGTTACTTCATTGCCATTATCATTATCTTTTCCTGATGTCCTGAGCAGTTCGGCAAATGTCCCTATAACAATATCCCTGTCTGTCTTTACTGGCGCAAGGGAGCTGTCCAGGGCAAGGTTGATATTCACCTTCTTTGGCGCTGTTTCCGATAGATATCTTTCAACACAGAAGGAGATGAGATTATTTATCTGACACTCTTCATAATTCACCTCAACAGGCTTCAGGTATTCTGCTATCCGTTTAAGGATGCTTTCAAGACGTTTTGATTCCTTTAGTATGATGTCGCCTTCGGGCAGGTCAGGGAACCTTTTTCTCAATCGCCTTGCAAAACCGCCAATGGAGACAAGTGGGTTTCTGATGCCGTGGGCCACCTCTGCGGAGATGGAGCTTAACAGCTTTAGTTTTTCCTTCTGTATGATCTCCTTTTCAAGAACAACACGGTCTGAAATATCCACGATCATCCCTTTTATAGTATTAGCAACGCCCCCTACCATGGGCTTTACCCCGGTTATGGAGCCAATCATCACAGTAATAAGCCGTCCACCCCTCTGGATCATGCGGCACTCCTCGGAAAACCTGAAGTTCTGGGACTGAAAGGCCCTGTTAAAGGTCTCCCTGATACGGGGGCGGTCATCAGGGTGTACCCTGTCCATAAGCCACCCCGGCCCTGCAGATGCCTCTTCAGCGGAAAAACCAAGCATGGGTTCGCATGCCCTGTTTATAAATTCCAGTTCCAGATCCTCCCTTACAACAAATACAAGGCAGGGGATATTCTGGACAAGATTATAGTATCTCTGTTCGGCTATCTTTACCTGCTCTTTCAACAACATGCGCTCCTGAAAACGCTTGATGCATAGATTAAGCTCGCTAATGCCAAAGGGCTTTCTCAGGTAATCATATGCACCGACCTTTATTGCCTGGATAGCATTATCAAATGTACCAAAGCCTGTAATAAAGACCACTTCTAGCTCAGGATTATCCCTTTTCAGGTTTGAGGCAAGCTCTATGCCGCCCATAACCGGCATGTTAATATCGATAAATGCCATATGAAAGGCCTTCTTTTTTATGTGATCAAGGGCCTCCTGGGGGTGTGTACATATTACAGGGTTATGACCCTCACGGCTCATAAAAGTGGCAATGAGTTCGCCAATGGCCGGATCATCGTCAACAATCATTATACTTATCACAGGGAGATCAACCTCAAAAGACATAATGTTTACTCCTATGAATCATTGAAATGTATCTGTGTCTGAAGAAGATGAGGCAAACTATAGCATATAAAACCTGTTATATAAACCTGTTTATTTGATGAGGGTTTTAGCATGGATTTTTCAAGGGTGAGATTAGCAAAGATGATTTAGATTTCCAATGTCTATTTTTGTTAGAAGCCCGGGTTATAAATTCGACATCCTTATAGATATATTATTTGCAAAATGATCGGATCACTCTTTATATGTTCAAATATTGATATTTGAAGCGTTGTATCTTTCTTTATGGAAAGAGAGTATTTCATAATTGACTTATATAAAAGCTATTGAGTAACATATCTCAATCATTGAGTAAATTACCTGTATGTAAACTTATCAAAATATTATCAATAAGGACTTTCAGAAAGCCTGGCAGGAAGATTTTTTTTATACAGATGCACCCACTGGGCATTTCCTGAAATGGAGAAGGCTTTTAAATGGAGCCTGGAGCAATGGCTTTTTGTTATTAATACGCCGAAGCAGTTATGGGGTATTGAGGTAAAATCTGGTAAACCTAAAAGTATAAAGGGGCTCTCAGCATTTTCAAAAGAATATCCGGATGCCAAGACAATGATTATCGGAACAGATGGGATTCCACTGGAAGATTTTTCAGGAGCAATCCTCATGATATCTTTTAAGCGCCAAAAACTGAAATCAGTTTAATGCCCTGCCCTCTCTATATGCTCTATGAGGTTTTCAATATCCCTGGTCTTATTAATTTAAACTAAGCTTCTTTATGTTCCTTACTGGCAGCTCTATACACCTCTCGCGCCGCATCAAGATTGATGACAAATATTCCAAGGCCAACAACCACATCAGGCCATGGTGAAAGGTTTGCTGCTGTGATAACTGCGGCAACGATTATAGCCGCATTTGCCAGGACATCATTGCGGGCAGAAAGAAAGGCTGCCTTTGCCAGGCTCCCGCTATGATTACGAAAACGGGCAAGAATAATCGCACAAATCAGGTTTATGGCCAGTGCCCCGAACCCTGTAAATGACAGCAGGGTTGGATCAGGTGGCATGGGAGAAAGTAACTTCTGCCATGCAGACCATATGGTTGCAACACCTGGAACAAGAAGGATAACTGAAAGAAACATGCCGACAATGGCACGATGCCTGATGCTCCAGCCCATGGCCATGAAAATAAGGAGATTCACTGAGGTGTCTTCCAGGAAATCTATTGAATCCGCAAAGAGGGATACAGATTTTATGGTGACAGCAACAGAGAATTCAACCCCAAAATAGGCAAGATTCAAAAGCGCCACCAAAAGCACCGCGCGCCGAAAGGTTGTATCACATGCGTTCATTTTTATCCTGTGTCCGGGTCAATTTTTATCAAGGGTTGATGAATTTTGCACCTGCTTCCTGTGTATCTTTAAAGGCATCAATAGGTAGGATAGGTTAAGCGAAGCAACCCATCCTGATGCTATACCTTGCTAATTACCAGGTCCATAAAATCACCTTTTACAATGCATCCCTTCAGATTCCCGGTTTCAATAATATTTTTAATTTCATCAGGCGTATAGCTTGCAGCGATGGAGGATCTCCAGTATTTTCCCATGTTGTTAGGGAGTAATTTGCTGAAGATAGCTACAATCATCCGCCCGAATAGATTCATATCCCTTCTTGAATCATGTATATATAATTTCCCATCTGGTTTTAACACCCTTTTTATCTCACCAAAAACCTTATGCGGGTCAGCCCAGTGATGCAATGAATCGCGTGAAATTACCAGATCTATGGATAAATCATCAATCTCTTGCATGTTTTCTGCAAACCCGAGCCTATATTCGCATCTATCATCAACAGCCTCCTCCTTTGCATTTTTTAAAGCGACCCTCACCATATCTGCTGACGCCTCAATCCCAACTAAAATCAGATCGCATCGCTTCTGTAATAAATTGATACCAGCCCATCCCGGGCCAGGACCAATCTCTAATACCCTGGAATTTTTTTGTGGGTCTGTTTTATTAATTACATTTTCAACAAACCGTATATATTCTTTATGAAGTTGCCTTTTCATAATCTCGCTGTACTGTTCCATGCTCATTTCATGGCCGTCAACTATAGCCCCGCCTTCCGGCACCCTTGTTCTTATTCTACCCATAATCATTTCCTTTTATTTTTAGATATCAGTTGGTAAGGTTTATGTATCTCTCTTGAACGTAAGAGTGGAAATAAATTTCACACCCTCTTTTGTTTTTTCTTCTTTTAGGCACCATGCGTCAAGGCTTTTATCCTCTGGTTTTCTAAGGTAAAATTGTCTGAGTGCAGAAGCAAATTTAGGAGTAGATATTTGTGCGATTTCTTCGAACAATTGATCCGGATTTAAACCCACATAAGGGGCACTTAAATAAATTATTCCCATATGAATTAAATTTTCACGATAGTCATTATCCTTACCATCTGCGATAGAATCAATGATCAGGGAGTTCCTGACTTTTATTATCGGATCAGGTTTTCCTTCAATTTTACATGCCAATTTATAAGCACCTGGCCATTCCCATTCACGATTGAAATCCCAATTTTTCCTTATTATTTCTCTTTCACTAACAGTACAGTTAACATACAGATTAGCCAATCTGTACAGTGCATTTGTAATGTTGTCATCTATAATTTCCAATAGTCTTTCTTCAAAAATTTCCATAGTTGTATCCCTACATATCATGATAGGTAAATTGGGTTAAGAGATCCAACCCAACAACATCCGAATCAATGATTTTCAATAATCGGACTTTTTTTTAAAGGAATTATTTTTTTTATGCTATTGCCTTAAAAGATATCGGGTTATTAACCCAACTTACATCTTATTCTTTTTACTATGCACCAGGAGTTCAGAATTCCCAACCAACAATACAAAATATGGGTTTTGGGCCCCCTTTCGCATGAGCATAATCAGGAACGGTTTGTTGAAAATATAACTTCTATATGAAAGTGAATCGGCAATAAAAACTTCAGACTTCAGGACTGCGCCTTTTTCGTCCAGGCGAAAACGTATTGATTGAGCAGCAAGCCCTATACTTGTACCATTGATTTTTTCATTCGCACTTTGAATTGGCTGATTATACAGCTCATGATATCTGCGAAGGATGTCAAAGTTCAGTACAGGGATAATTAGGTCTTCTGAATGACGCATTTGAGAAGGTTCTCCGGTTTCAATTCGTGTTTCAACCATTTTTACTGTGTTTGCAAGCGAGTCACGCGGCGATACCTTGGCCAGTATTATTCTATCCTCCTCTGCTTCAGGCTTGAGTTCAATGATCAGATTGTCATTATCCTTATAATAGAGCACATTCACCTGTCTCGCCAATTCCACTTCATCATTTTGAAATTGTCTAATGCCAAATGAATTCACAAAATCCCCATCAAAATTTAATTCCCCATGAAAGCGGGTGAATGCTTTTTTGAATGGCAACACCTTGAAAAGATAGGCATAGGTCACCCATGTCATCTGTGATGTTGAAACGTTATCCAATAAGGCAGGAACAGCCTGTCCATTAAATTTCAATTTTAATTGTTTCCGGATTTTATCTACAATCCCCTCATTTATCAGGCCTGCCATTGCCACATAACTATCTTCATCCAGATCGTTTTTTGAGGCCCCTTTCTTGTTTAATATCTTAACCATAGGAGGGGGAGATTTAATCTCTATTGGGCCACCTGTTAATTCGCATAGCTCATTCCATGCCAACTGGAACGTGTTGCACCATAGAATGTTGGTATCAGGAATAATTTTTTGTTCCATATGGGGTGTAACAATTGTTCGTTTCAATTGTTCCGCATCTATCTTAAGGTCGGGAACTCCTGCTATCTCGTCATGAGTTTTTAACTCTTGTGTCGGTGCGGGTAGTGTAATGAATAGCGTTATTGCCAAAACAGTCAACATCGAAAAGAGGTATTGATATCTTTGCATAAATTTTCCCTTGACTAAATCTACTACATAAAGCTTCTATTAATCTTCTAAGTTTTCTTGGGATAAGAAATAATAGATTTATAAAATTAACCTGTTAAACTGATAATATTTCTATTACATTTACCGAAATCGAAAAAAAAGAATCATTTACAGTTAAACTGAATTATCATTTCCTCTATGTCAGAATATAAATATACCCCATATTTTGAAAATGAGGTGCTGAGAAAACGGCCATATAAAAAAAAGGAATGGTGTATAAAGGTTATAGAAAACCCCATTGATGTCGAAAGACAGGAACACAACCGTTACCGATTTTGGGGTATTGTTGAAGAATTGGATAATCGGGTATTAAGAGTTGTAACGCTTGATGACAAGTCAACAATCCATGATGCCTTCCCTGATAGGAGGTTTAAAAAATGAAAATAAATTATTATCCAGAAACAGATTCTCTATATATTGATTTATCTTCAAAATCCAGTAAGGACAGTATGGAGATTTCAGAAGGAATTGTCCTGGACTATGATGTAAATGGTCAGATTACAGGTATTGATATCGATAATGCCAGTCATAAAATGGATTTAAATGAAATTATTTCGAATAAAATTCCTGCTCAATTACAAACAATCTCTTCTTCTACTTTTTCTTCAAAAGAAAAGGCTTATTAACCGGACTGTCTTTAAACCTGTATAGTACGTGCAATATCAGCGATGTGTAAAAAAATACTAAAAAAATTAGCCAGTTCCATAGATGAAGAAATCTATGATGGATTGCATGAAATAGCTGGTACGAGAAAAAAAGCCATTTTATTGAGGACCAGGTTCGCCTCCACGTATCCAGAAAAGATATGTATTCCACATATGAAAAGATGGCTAACGAACATGTAAGGAAGTCTAAGGCACTGGAATGGGCAGAGGCTACTTTGATAAATCTTTAAAAAAATGTAGAAGAAAGGGCACAGTCCGCCGTCGCCAAGGCTATGGCGGGACAAGTGCGCTGTGCCCCAAAGGTGCAAAAAATAATTTGTTTTCTGCCCTATTTAGCAACTCAGCCCAAACCCTATCGGAAAAAGCGGGTTGTATTTTCCCTTGGGCATATTGATGTTTATTGGAAGCTGGTCATTGGATTTGGGCCATGTGAAAGAGAGCTTTTCGGTTGGGCTAAAGTCAACAAACAGCACATCTGTAATCCCTTGCCCCTCTGTACCGGGTAGAAACGCCGCAACAAGTACATCTGCCTGTGGGAGAATACCATTAACAATCATTGGACGGCCCGAGATTACAATCACCACTACAGGGACCCCTGCCTTTTTAAGGAGGTTTATGGTTGTGACATCCCCATCATCAAGCGAAAGGTCTTCCTTGTCACCAACACCATCTGCATATTGGAGGTAAGATAAAGCCTATGGAAATAAAAAATATCTGCGTCAACTGCGGTTCAAATACAGGCACAAGGCCTGAGTATCTGAAGGCCGCAAATGATCTTGGAAGGTATCTTGCAAAAAACAATATCGGGATTGTCTATGGCGGGGCAGGTGTGGGGCTCATGGGGGCAGTAGCTTCATCTGCTTTACAGAACAATGGAAAGGTCATTGGAGTAATACCTGAATCATTTGCTGACAGGGTTGCCCACAATAACTTGACAGAGCTCCATATTGTTTCAACCATGCATGAACGAAAGACCATGATGTTTGACCTCTCTGATGGTTTTATTGCGCTGCCCGGAGGCATGGGCACCATTGAGGAGATATTTGAGGTGTTGACATGGGCGCAACTGGGGTATCACGCAAAACCCTGCGGCATCCTCAATATATGCGGGTACTATGACAGTATGCTCGCATTTCTAAAAAATGCTGTGGAACAGCGGTTTATCCGAAAAGAGCATAAAGATATGTTGCTTATTGATGTTGACCCGGAGAGTTTATTGACAAGGTTTAATGATTATGAAGCTATTCCAATAGAAAAATGGATTAATATATAGGGAAGCAGGTAGGATGGGTTATGCGAAGCAACCCATCATTGTTCCCAAAAAGAATGTCGGGTTTTAACCCGACCTACAAGCCTTGCCTGTTTCAGTAGAGCTCCTATTTTAATAGCTCATAACCTTTATCAAAATATTTCTTAAACTCGGGGCTTTTTTTTTTCTTTTATCTATATATTTATCAAGATCATCCATTTTTATCTCCTGCTTAAAAAATCTTTCTTTCTCTTTTCTGCGAGACTGATCTCATTTGCCGGGTCTTTTTAAATGAGATCATGAAATATCTCTATTATTCAAAACATGTTTTATTACTGCTGCCGCACAGTTTTCACCATCAATAGCCGCAGAGACTATACCCCCCGCATAACCGGCACCCTCTCCACATGGAAAAAGCCCATTGAGATCAGGGTGCATGTATGTACCCTTGTCCCTCGGAATCCTTACAGGGGTGCTTGTGCGGGTCTCTACACCAATGAGCTGCGCATCATTTGAAGAAAATCCATGCATCCTTTTATCAAAATGTATAAGCGCTTCACACATCCCCTTAACCATGAACAGAGGTAGTTTTTCATGCATCGGAACTGAGACAATACCGGGAATATATGAAGAGGGGTTTAACGTTGTACTGTGTTTCCCCTTTAAGAAATCTGTTACTCTCTGTGCAGGGGCAGTCTGTGAGTTACCACCCAGCGTAAAGGCGAGCCTTTCCAGTTCCATTCGTAATTTCAGCCCCGCAAACTCACCTTCACTATTGTGTATGGCCCAGTCCCTTTCATCAACAGTAACCACAAACCCGCTGTTTGCATAGGGTGAATCGCGCCTAGAGACAGACATGCCGTTTACTACCTGTTCGTTTGGAGAGGTGGCAGCAGGTACGATTATTCCACCGGGGCACATGCAGAAGGAAAAGGCGCCTCGCTCTCCTGTCTGGCATGCAAGGGAATATGAGGCTGTCGGCAGGTTCTTGTGGTAATCTTTTGAATGGTACTGGATCTCATTTATCAATGCCTGTGGGTGTTCTATCCTCACCCCCATTGCAAAGGGTTTTGCCTCAAGCAGTATCCCGTGCCTTTTAAGCATGTAATAGATATCAACCGCAGAATGGCCAGTGGCGAGAATCAGGCTGTCACCTGTAAATTCCAATAAGTCGTTTATAATCACCCCTTTTACTGCCTTATCTTTAATGATCAGGTCTGTTACACGGCTGTTAAAATGAATTTCACCTCCGCAGGCAATGATGGTCTCCCTTATTGCGGATACGATACCGGGTAGTCTGTTTGATCCAATATGCGGGTGTGTATCAATCATGATATCAGGGTCTGCGCCATGCTGTACAAGTATCTTTAATATCCTTTTTACATCGCCCCTTTTGGTGGAGCGGGTGTAGAGCTTGCCGTCACTGTATGCCCCTGCGCCCCCCTCGCCAAAGCAGAAATTGGAATCTGGGTTAACGATATGCTTTTTCTGTATGGCGCTTATATCAAACCTGCGGTCTGTTACATTCTTACCACGCTCAAGCACAACAGGCTTAATGCCAGCCTCTATCAGCCTTAATGCGGCAAACATTCCGCCAGGGCCAAAGCCAACAATAATAACCCTTTTATCACCCTTTACAGGCAGATATTTTATTTTCTCTTCAGCAAAGGGCGGGGTCTCATTAATATAAACATCAAAGAGGAGCCTGTATACAGGGGTTTTTCTTGCATCAATGGAGCGGCGGAGAGGTATGAGGGCGGTTATCTCATCTATATCCACCTTTAACTGATGAGCCGCAACTCTTTTTTGCTGTTCCCTGTCTGTTATATCTTCAGGGTTAATGGCAAGTTCTATCTGTTTTTTCATATGACTAACTCAGGCACGCTATTGGATCGCTCTTTTCATGTTTTATTGTCCTCTGATGCCTCATCGCTGATACCTGCCTATTCTCTGGTTTTTGTGCTATGAAATTATTTTCTTAAGCAATGGTATCAAAGGGAGGTCCTGATAACAACCGCGTAACGGTGATATGTTAATAGTATTATATGATAAATCAATTTTATAGCCCCATAGGGGTGACATGTTAAAAGCCATATAGCCGAGACATATCACATTAGTCGTTAAAAATAAAATCCAGATTATATTCAACCTTATACGCCTTTAAAAAATCAATATATTCCTCTCTAACTGTCTTTTTCCTGTGGTGCTCATCCTGATTTTCTATATATTTATACACCCTGTCTATCTGTGATTGTCCAATAGTAAAGGCCCCAAAACCAGACTGCCATCCAAATCTGCCCATGAAAAATCCTTTTTCATTTATCCATTTTGAGGAGTTGGATTTAATGTCACGAATAAGATCTGAGATAGAGCACTCGGGTTTAAAACCTATTAAAAGATGGATATGGTCATTCATCCCGTTTATGGCCATGAGTTTTTGTTTTTTACCGGATAATATACCGCTTATGTATTTATAAAGCTCCTCTTTCCATTGACTAGAGATCAGGTTTGTCCTGCCTTTTACATCAAAGACGATATGGGCGTATAATTGGTTGTAGGTGTTGGCCATGTTTGTTTTCCTTGCTTTGGATTTTGCTATTAATATATCGCCCCTATGGGGCTGCATTACAGGGATTAACATGTTTCTATTAATATGTTGCCCCTATGGGGCTATGCCCCCGGATTGACACCATCCTATTAATATGTTGCCCCTATGGGGCTGTGAAAACAACGCCGTTGGTTTTGTATATCACTAATTCCGCAAGAGCAATCTATTATAGTGCCAAAACATAGCGCCAGCCAATACAGATAACATCAGACCTGGGGTATAGATTTTTATCTCCACATAGAATCAATAAATAGACCTTAATAGGCAATATGCTTATAGCATCATGAGTACACATTTTTAACAGCGCCATAGGCGTGATATATTAATAGCCGCCATGTTAAATCATTATTAAGCCCCGGAGGGGCGGCATGTTAATCTTTACACCTCTTTTCTCTTCCATCTGCCTGTCATAAACAGAATAACATATCCGCATGTAAGCATAACAAAGCTTAAGGCCATTGCCCATCTTACACCAAGCACTTCAAGCCCCCACAGTCTGGGGAAGATTAATGCCATGGGTAAAAGCACTAACCATGTTGTTGTCACCTCAAAGGTCATGGGGATTGTTGTATCACCCACGCCGGTAAAGAAGTTCAGGAATACCGGTTCAAGGCCGCACATGAGATACCCTACAATGCCGATCCTTAAAAACAGGGTAGTTACCTTGATGAGCTCCGTGTCCTTTGTGAATATGGAGATAACCGCCTCCGGGAAGATAAAGGCAAGGGTGCAGGCAATTATTACAAATGACTCTGCTATCCCAATGGCATATATGCCGCTCTTTCCTGCCCTTTCAGGCTTCCCTGCCCCCAGGTTCTGACCTGCAAGCACGCCTGCGGCAGAGCCCATGCCAACGCCTGCCATAAAGAATATCATCTCAACCCTCTGAAGCACGGTATGGGCAGCAACAGCAAATGTCCCGTAGTGGACAATCAGTTTCATTACAATCAGGTTGCTCAGGTTTTTCTGGGCCATCATGACAACACCAGGGATGCCAATCTTCAGTATCCTCCACATCAGGGCAAAGTCTATACTCATCCCCTTAAGGTGCAGCTTAAGCTGCGTCCTCCCTGTAAAAAGGACAAACAGGCTTGACATAAGCCCGATAAGAAGGGCGCATACATTTGCGAGCGCTGCCCCCACTACCCCCATCGAAGGCACAAAAAGCCAACCGAAAATAAACAGGGGGCTTAAGCTAACATGGAACATCTTGCTTAATATGCCTATTATCATGGGCCTGATTGTATCACCTGATGACTGCATTATACTCTCGCAGACCATCCCGGTGCTCATGATAACCGCACCGCAGAAATTCACCTTAAGATAGGCGCTGCCCAGCCTGAGCACCTCTGCCTCAACCCCCATTAAACTGAGTATGGCATCTGAAAAGATTATCCCAATAGCGGCGATTATAACAGAAAGACCCATCGCGATTAAAAATGCCTGTATTGCAACCCTTACGGCATCATCAGGCTGCTTCATCCCTATGAACCTGGCAATAAGCGCCCTTGCGCCTATGGCAACACCCATCATGGCGGTCATGACAAACATTACAATCATCCCGGAGACACCAACCGCTGCAATGGCGTCAGGGCCCAGCCTCCCCACCCATATCATGTCAATGGTAGGCCCCACCATCATCATAATGTTGCTGATTATCATGGGCCATGAGAGGAGCAAGAGGTTCTTAAATATGTTGCCCCTGGTCCAGTCCTTGACAACCCTCTCTCCTGCATCTGCCTTTTTTATTTCTGTGTCCTGCATTTATTATCCCTTATTTAATAAAAACTCTATGCCGTACATGAGAAAGGTATGAGAAGAGGGCATCTTCTTGACTGCATCTGAAAAGGCCGTGGCCGTATCAACCCCATACTTTTCAAGATCAGCCCTTTTGGTGATCCTGCCAAGCCTTAAGAGGTTTAACATTGCAGCGGAATTAGAGGACGGGATAGCCCCGTCATATATCTCCCTTTTTCTCACAGGGAGGGGCTCCCCATTATCAGGGGTAAAAAAGAGGCCGCCCCTTACCCTGTCATAAAAGTGGGCCAGAAAATGATCATTTAATTCCAGCGCTAGATCTAAAAACCTTGCCTCAGCAGTTGCCTCATAGAGTTCAATAAGCCCCCAGATAAAAAAGGCATAGTCATCTGCATTGCCATTTATCTTTGCCTCATGCCCCCTGTATCTGTGCAGAAGCCCCGCGTCACAGCTTCTCATCTGTTCAATGATGAAATCCGCTGCCCTTATTGCAGAAGAGGCATACCCACTGTTTTTAAGCACCTTTGTCCCAAGCGCAAGTGCAGCGATCATGAGGCCATTCCAGTCAGTGAGGATCTTGTCATCCATGTGCGGGTGCACCCTCTTTTTGCGCTCGACAAAAAGCATGTTTAAAGCCTTTGACACCCTATCCTGAAGCATGTCAAGTGGCATATTTTTCTCAAGGGCGATCTCTTCAACCGGTTTTGCAAGATAAAGAATATTTGAACCGGTTATCTCTCCGGTGGACTCCTCTGAGAAGTTCCCATTTTTCTTTACATTAAATATTTCTATAATAAGCCCTGCGTCAGGGCCAAGGATAGCCTTCAGCTCATCCTCTCTCCAGAGGTAGAATTTCCCCTCCGCCCCTTCGCTGTCCGCATCAATGGCAGAATAGAACCCCCCTTCAGGGGCAGTGAGGTCCCTTAAGACAAACCGGAATATTTCATCGGCTGTTGATGCATATCCCCTTTTCCCTGTAACCTGGTATGCCTCCAGATAGGCCATTATCACCATAGCCTGGTCATAGAGCATCTTTTCAAAGTGGGGGAGTAGCCATCTGCTGTCTGTAGAGTATCTGTGAAAACCGAAACCGACATGGTCATATATTCCACCCAGCCGCATATGAAACAGGGTTTTTTCCGCCATCTGAAGCGCCTTTTCATTGCCGGTGCGCCTGAAATGCCTGAGCAGAAAGAGGATATTATGGGGGCTGGGGAATTTGGGCATTATGCTGAACCCGCCTGATGCCTCATCAAACCTGTTATACAGCTCTTTATAGCACCTCTCTGTTACAGATGCATCCATAGCCTTGCCAGGCATAAGGTTATCTAAATTATTAAGGGCCTCCTCTATCTTTGATGCTGATTCCTGCACCTCGCCCCGCCTGTTATGCCACAGATCCATTAGCCACGGGATAAGCTCCATCATGCCCATTCTGCCTGAACGGCCATTTTTGGGGAAATAGGTGCCTGTATAAAAGGGGATTTTATCAGGGGTCATGATTATGGTTAAAGGCCAGCCCCCGCTGCCAGTAAGCATCTGGCAGGCGGACATATATATATTATCCAGATCAGGCCGCTCCTCCCTGTCCACCTTGATAGAGATAAGATTGTCATTCAGGAGCTTTGCCACCTCATTATCCTCAAAGGATTCCCTCTCCATAACATGGCACCAGTGGCATGTAGAATAACCGATAGAGAGGAATATTGGCCTGTCCAGCTCCCTTGCCTTTTTAAACGCCTCATCGCACCAGGGGTACCAGTCAACCGGATTGTTTGCATGCTGCAGCAAATATGGGCTCTTTTCATGGATTAACATGTTCATCTCTATCTCCGAGTATTTTTAATTGACAGGCAGCCTGATCTCTATATCAGTCCCCTCGTTTTTCCTGCTTGAGACCTTTATCTCTCCGCAGTGGTTCATAACTATCTGCTGAACCATTGTAAGACCCAGGCCTGCGCCTGTCTTTTTGGAGGTAACAAAGGGGTCATACAGGGTGGCTATCTCCTCATCCTCTATGCCTGTGCCGGTATCTGCAACCCTGATACTTAAATGATTCTCAATGGTATTGACAGTCAACCTCAACTCACCGCCATTCATCATAGAGTCAAGTGCATTTTCAAAAAGGTTGGAGAGTGCGGTAAATATCTGCGACTCATCAAGGTCAATATTGGGAAGGGTTTTATCAACCGATACCATGATGATAACACCCTGTTTTTCCGCTGCTGCTTTGAATGCCTTTAATATACGGTCAATCACAGGGATTATGCTTCCTTTCTTAAGCTCTGCGCCCTGCACCTCTGCGAGCCTGCCCACCTGATTTACCAGCCGCTCAAGACGAGCTGTTTCACCGAGTATAATTTCCGTATAGTTATATGCATCAGGGTCATGCATAAAACGGGTTTTAAGCCTTCTTGCAAAGCCACCGATAACCATAACCGGGTTTCTTATCTCATGCGCAACACTGTTCACAAGCTGACCCATGGCTGCTGCCCTTTCTGTGCGGATCAGCTTTTCACGGGCAGACTTCAGGTCCTGGCTGGTAAGTTCATAATCATGTTCAAGACGCTCATAGAGCCGCGCATTTTCTATTGCAACCGCTATAAGCTGGGAGAGGCTGGTAAGTATCTCTATGTCCTGCTCATTGAAATTCTCACCGCTCCTTTTGTTAAGCACCTGGATTGCGCCCATTGCCTTTCCTCTGATAAATAGAGGCACGCATAAGAGCGACCTTGTCCTGAAACCGGTCAGAAGATCAAGACTGTTATTAAATCTCTTTTCTTTTTTTACATCATTTATAACCATTGGTGTGCCTGTCTTTACCACATGACCGGCTATACCTTCTCCCAGTTTTACGCGTATATCTTTTATGGGGTCTTTTTTTTCACCCCGTGCAAGCCGTATAAAGAGATCACCTTTCTCCTCATCCTTTTCATATATGGTGCTTGCCTCTGCATTGATAAACTCTTCAGCGCAGTTCATGGCGTTATCCAGCACAGTCTCTATCTTGAGGGATGAGTTTATAAGGGTGCTAAATTTGAGAAGGGTATTCAACTCATGGTGATAAAGATCATCCTTGCAGTCAGTCATATTAATCTCCGGGGTTGATGGATGTTAAGGGCACGATCATACTATTATTTAAGGGCAGAGGCAAATCATCAGAAGTTAGTATCTGCAAGGGGGCTAGGACAAAAGGGTTGAGACCGGCACCAGGGATATCTCTGTTGACCTTATCTTATTGTAAAAATTTCTCACTGCCCTCGCTGTTTCAGGAAAGGGGTGGCCGATGCCGGTTGCTTGGCCAAAGAGCTGTGCAAGCCCCTTCAGATTTTCAAGCTGCATTTCTATATGTGCCTCATCCTGGACATTGTCTATAAAGATGTTCCTTCTTGCGGCAGAGATATTCATTGTCTTTGCGGTCCGGTATCCTGTAGAGCGGTTGGTGGTAAGGCTGTCCACAAAAAAGAGCCCGCTGTCCCTTACAACCGTGAGCGCCTCCTTCATCTCATTTCCGCATGCGGTAAACCTTGACCCCATGTGATTGTTGATGCCGGTTACATATGGAGTCTCTGTAATGTTTTCCTTTATTGTCCCGGTTATTTTATCAGGGGGGTCTTGAACATATAATGCACCTGGCCCGGGATCAACAGATGGGTCAAGGGGCTCCATAGGCTGATGAAGCATTATTTCATAACCAAAAGAATGTATCTTTTCCGCAAGAGAGGCGGACATGGGTAATTTGGGGAGAATAGAAAAGGTGAGAGATGCCCCTATATCAAGAAACTCGTTTAACCTCTCCACGCTAAAACCTATATCATCTATAATAATCGCTATTTTGGGATTAGTTGCGCAGGCGCGGGCAACAGAGGTTGAAAGCCCTTTAAAACCAAGGAGACTGCCGGCAAAAAGGAGGGCGCTTTTATATAAAAAGGCCCTTCTTCCCATAATAATATCTTTTTCCGGCATGCTGTAACCCTTGTTTTGAATCCCTGTGATGAGTTTTGGGTTTTTTTACAATAATTAGTGGTTCTGGTCAAGGAGAAATCTATATGTTGTGTAAGAAACAGGATAATAACCTGTTTATCTTTAACATGGCCTTGAATAGGGATAACTGTAATTGATTCCAACCTCTTTTTGCCGATTTATTAGTAGTTTCAGATTTTTTATGTTGATTTTTCATTATTTAAGGCTTAAAGAAAAACGGATAGTTCAATATCGGAAACCAAATCAACGAAGGTCAAAAAAAGGAGGATTCACAATGGCAAAGTCTAAGTATGGTAAATACATAATTAAGGAACCTCTGGAAGTAGGCAGTAATGCACCGACCCTGCACATCTGCGCTGAAAAGGGTTGTGTCGGCGAAAGCATTAAGGTTCCTGTTGAGGTGCAGCTTCTTGTCATAACCGAGCCGGTTAAATTCCCCCACCCGGCCCATTCCCATGATGGAGATGAGATCTTTTTCATCTTTGGCGCCAATCCTAAAAATTATTATGATTTTGACGCAGAGATTGAGGTCTGTTTTGGAAAAGAGGGTGAGAAACATATTATAGATTCTACCTCCATCCTTTATATGCCCAAGGGGTTGATTCACGGACCGATTAACATCAAAAAGGTTAATAAGCCATTCCAGTGGATGCATGTGCTTTTCTCCCCCAAGTATGACATGACAACCGGGGATGTCTCTCTTCATCCCGGACATCCGCGTAAACATTATACAGCAGCGCAGATTAAAAAACTGAAAAAGGGTGAGCCTGTGGTAAAAAAGGCAGCAGCAAAGAAACCGGCAGCAAAGAAAACAGCAGCTAAAAAGGCAGTAGTTAAAAAAGCTACAGTTAAAAAAGCCGCTGTAAAAAAGGCAGCAGCTAAAAAACCGGCGGCAAAAAAATCCAGATAATGATCTGGCCCCGCACCTGCTGCGGGGCCTAAAAAACCAGACAGCTCTAAGGCATCAGATAAAATCTATTAAAAGGATCAGGAAAAAATGGATAATGAAAGACGCAGAACCCTTTTTGAACTTTACAAGAAAAGCAGTGATGAAGAGCTTGAGCAGCTCCTGCTTGAGGGTAAAGAGAGTTTTGAAGATGGGGCATATGACCTGATTCTTGCTGAGGCAAAGAGGAGAAAACTTGATGCCGGCACTGACTATATTGAGTCTTATGATGAAGATGAGGCAGAATATACCGATGCCATAAAAGAGATCCGGTTTGATATGATGAGCGATGCAGACCTTATGGGGGTGCTTGTAAATATGCATCAGCTGGATGAACTCAATTTTCATCTTGCATCTGCTGAGGCAATCAGGAGAAGGATAGACGCAACAGATATAAGGGAATACAGGAAGACAGTACAGCAGGAAAGAGGCGCTGAACCTGTAGAAGTTGAAATGATAGAAAACCCCCGGCCCCTGATCATATTGAAGACTATTGATGAAGCAGGGTTATATGCTGAAGCCCTTGATGAAGAGGGCATACCCTATGAGATACAGGTCATAGTGGATGACAGAGATTATAAACAGGCTGAAATGGCTACAAACAGCATTATGCCTCCTGTGGATGATGAATAGTTGATATGTGGATTCTCCGATTCGGCCACCGCAAAGAACCAAAGGGCGCTAAGGAAAACATCTGTTCATAATTCAAGACGAAAAATCATTTCTCACACAAAGTCACAAAGCCCACAAAGTCAAGAAACAAAAAACATTATATTGAAAAACATTTGATTTTCTTAGTGTTCTTTGCGCCTCTGCGTGAGATATTGCTTTAGACTTTTGCTTTTCGCGTTAGCTTGACGACAATGCGCCATAGCTTCTCCGACCACCATAGCTTCAGCAACGGCGGACGCTCTCCGTGGTAAAAAATACTTCTATACCGCCTCTCCTGCTGCATGGCCTGAAGACCATGCCCACTGGAGGTTAAAGCCTCCAAGGTGACCGGCAACATCAACCACCTCGCCTGTAAAATAGAGTCCCGGCTGTTTTATGCTCTCCATGCTCTTTGATGATAATTCCGCTGTGTCTACACCACCAAGGGTTACCTCTGCTGTGCGAAAACCTTCTGTGCCTGAAGGCTTGAGTTCCCATTTTGTGAGTGCATCCGCGACATGTTTCAGATATTTATCTGGTATATCTGTAACAGGTTTATCAGAAAGGTGCGCCCAGGATAGCTCCTGTAATTCATGAACAAGGCTTTTCGGAAGATGCTGGGATAAGAGGTTGTGCAGAAGAGACTTTGGCCGCTTCTGTTTCTGCTCTTTTAGCCACGCTAGAATATCCATATCAGGGAGCAAGTTAATAGTAATGGGTTCTCCCGGAGTCCAGTAATTAGACAACTGCAAAGCCGCTGGCCCGCTTATACCCCTATGGGTAAAGAGCGCATTCCCCCTGAAGGTCTTTATATTTGCGCTAAAGGCTGCATCGATGGCGATACCCGAGAGCCTTTCAAAAACTTCATTTAGTTTGCCTGTAAACCTGAAGGGCACAAGACCGGCCCTTACAGGGAGCACCTTCAAGCCAAACTGACGTGCTATTTCATAACCAAACCCTGTTGCACCAAGCTTGGGTATTGATACACCCCCGGTCGCAATTACCACGGAGGTCGCTTTAAATTCGCCTTTATCAGTGGAGAGGAGATATCTTATCGGGCTCTCCTCATTACTCTCTGTGACAAGGGATTTTATCTCACAGCCTGTCATGATTTTCACCCCTGCCGCTTCACACTCTGTAAGCAACATTTTTAAAATATCCTTTGAGGAAGAAAGAGAGAATAGCTGACCCTCTTCACATTCCTCAAATGGGATATTATACTTTTTTACAAGGCTTATAAAATCATGCTGGGTATAGCGTTTCAGGGCGGATTTGCAGAAATGGGGGTTCGCTGAAACATAGCACCCTGCATCCACATAAAGATTGGTAAAATTGCATTTGCCGCCACCTGATACAATGATCTTTCTACCGGGGTGGCTGTTTTTATCAATAACAAGCACACGACGTCCCCTGTTGCCTGCTGTGGCAGCACACATGAGCCCTGAGGCCCCTGCACCTATAATTATGCAATCAAAATTGTTCACACTGCTTTCCTCAATGAATGTTAATAAAACCAGCTAGAAAAGAGGGGATTCCCTTTTACTGCATCGCCATCTGCGGGCAGGCACGGAGGTGCCCCTACATTTATATCCCACATTATTAGATAGTGTCCATCCAAAAACTGTCGTTTTTGGATTCAAGCGGTCAGCAATCAGCATTCAGCTTTCAGCAAAAGACTTTCAAATCAAAGATTTAGCTGACAGCTGAATGCCCCATCCAGAATTTGCCTCTTTCTGGATGGACACTAGATACATCTTTATCCTTTGCTACCATTCAGCCACTTATACTGCTGTCCGAAAACCATTTTTGAAAAAGAGTGACTATCAATATAATATTTTCAATCTGGATCGAAAACATAATAGTGTTATTCCTTAAATTATAATGGTCCTTCGTCATTCCCGTGAAAACGGGAATCCATGTGATCAATTTTTAAAATAAAACTCCTGGATACCCGCCTGCCGGGGTGTGGCACAATGTTATTTATCTGAGATAATTTGGTTGTTCGTAGGGTGGGGTTTTATACCTAATACTGTTGACTTAAGGAATTCTTAAACCTCCCCTCCACTTTGCGGGAGGGGCTGGGGAAGGGGGAAACCCGGAAGAATAAACAGCGCAATTTTACTGCCTATCTTTTCCACCCTCACCCGACCTCTCCCATCCAGGGAGAGTAGCTTTAGTTGCATCTTAAATCAACAACATTGGGTTTTATACACCACCTTGTAGATACTATGTGGATCACTTGGAAGCTAATTGGTATGATTTTACTTTTTAAC
>CAZXUA010000053.1:0-26144 GCA_964643755.1 uncultured Desulfatiglans sp.
ACACCCTATCCTACACTCTTTCCCTACACGACGCTCTTCCGATCTTTGTTATCAGTGTGAACAGACAGCAAAGGGAGAGGGTTGTACAAAGATAGGTGTATGCGGCAAGCAGCCTGATGTTGCGGCCTTACAGGATCTATTGATCTGCATGCTGGAAGGTTTGTCCCTTTATGCGGTAGAGGGAAGAAAGGCGGGCATCAGTGATCATGATGTAAATGTGTTTACCTGCGAAGCGGTATTCTCCACCCTGACAAATGTGGATTTTGACAGCTCCAGGTTTGTAAAGCTTATTAAAAGATGTGCTGAGCTGAGAGAACAATTAAAAAAGAAGGTCTCTGACGCAGGCGGAAAGGTTGGTTTTGTTGAAGACGCAGCGACCTATAATCCTTCTGGTTCCATAAACGAGCTTGTAGCTAAGGGTGAAAGTGTCGGCCTGAAATCTGACGCATCCATCAACCCTGATATACTTTCGCTTCAGCATACCACCCTTTTTGGAATAAAGGGGTTATGCGCATATGCGGATCATGCGCATCTATTAGGAGAAGAGGATGAAGCGGTCTATGCATATGTGCATGAAGGGCTTGCCTCAATGCTCAATAAAAAACTTACGCTCAATGACTGGGTGGGTCTTGCGCTTAAATGCGGCGAGATCAACCTCAGGGCAATGGAACTGCTGGACAAGGGTCATACAACCAGGTTCGGTCATCCGGTCCCTACAACCGTTCCTCTTGGTCATAAAAAAGGCAAGGCAATACTTGTTTCAGGCCATGATCTTATAGATATGGAGACTATCCTGAAACAGAGCGAAGGGAAGGGGATATATGTATATACCCACGGTGAGATGCTGCCAAGCCATGCATACCCGAATCTCAAGAAGTACAGCCATTTTTACGGCCATTACGGCACTGCATGGCAGAATCAGGCAAAGGAGTTCGCTGCATTCCCTGGCGCCATCCTGATGACAACAAACTGCATCCAGAAGCCGCAGGAGAGCTATGCCGAAAATATCTTTACAACAGGGCTTGTTGGATGGCCAGGGGTAACACATGTAAATAATAAAGATTTTTCTGCTGTTGTTAAAAAGGCCCTTGAGATGCCGGGTTTTGCGCAGGATGAGGACAAAGGCACTGTCATGTGCGGGTTTGCGCACAATACGGTTATGGGTGTTGCGGGCAAGGTGATTGATGCGGTTAAAGGCGGGGCAATAAAACATTTCTTTCTGGTTGCCGGGTGTGATGGCGCAAAGCCTGGCAGAAACTATTACACGGAATTTGTGGAGAAGGTGCCTTCGAACTGTGTTGTGCTCACCCTTGCATGCGGTAAATTCAGGTTCTTTGATAAAAAACTGGGTGATATAGGCGGCATACCGAGGCTGCTTGATGTTGGCCAGTGTAATGATGCCTATTCCGCAATCCAGATAGCGGTTGCCCTTTCAAAGGCCTTTAACTGCGGGGTTAATGACCTCCCGCTCTCAATGATCCTATCATGGTATGAACAGAAGGCATGCGCAATACTATTGACACTGCTTTACCTGGGTATAAAGAACATCAGGCTTGGGCCATCTCTTCCGGCCTTTATCACCCCGAATGTCCTTGATGTCCTGGTGAAAAACTTCAACATCATGCCTGTTACAACGCCGGATAATGACCTGAAGGCAATCCTCGGCTAACCCTTTAAACACTCCCTGCACACCTTAAAATGGAGGGCAGGGAGCTCTTCTGATTGAACCATCCGGCATCGTATAGTTCGCTATAACGTACTGAAAAATATAGAAAATCAAATAAAAATCCTTGACACACTATACCCTGATAAATATAATCGCACCCTTTCGCTTATAGCAGAATAATAATTTCAACCGGGGATGCCTTTCAGGTATTTCCAGAAGGAGATGATCCAGATGACAAAGTCAAAATATGGCCCCTACATCAGCACTGATCTGAAACATATTGAAAAGATGCCCGACTACAAGGGTGATCAGGTAATAGGCAGAGGATACGATAAAGAGGGGTACCGTCTTGAACTTGAGCATATAAACTGGATGGACAGTGAGGTGATCAAGGGCGCATTTTACGCGGAGAGCACATGGATATGGCCCTCTACATTCAAGGATCAGAGGCCGAAACCGGCCCTTACAAGGGAAGAGCTTGAAAAGGCCGCAGGTGTTGCTGCCCATACACATGAATTTTCAGAGGTGCTTACAATGTTTGGCTGCAATCCTGATGATCCGACCTATCTTGGCGTTACAATAGAATTCTGGATGGAGGATGAAAAATTCATACTGGATAAGAGCTTTATGGTCTATATCCCCGCCGGCATGGTCCATTGCCCTTTAAAGGTGTTAAGCGCCATTGAATCACCTGTATTTCATTATACGGTTGGCCCTGGTCAGAGTTATTCATAATGTCGAATATTCAGTGTTACGATTTCCAAGCTTTAATAAATATTTAAGGAGACAGAATGTCCGAAAAGAAACATGCTAAATACTTCATAATGGCAGATAAGCCAGGGGTTACATATCCGTCATACCGGCCCCAGATGGATCCCAGGCTTTTCAGAAGGATCGCACACCTTGATGCGGATGTTATTCCTGAAACCGATTTTTACAGTGAGGCCATGTGGATCATGCCCGGTGATGAATTTAAAAAAGGGATCAGGCAGGTTGAGAAACACAAACATACCTGGGGTGAGATGATCGGGTTTTACGGTTATAATTATGAAAATATCTACGACCTTGGCGCTGAGATAGAATTTTCCATAGACGGAAAAACCTATAATATTACTGAAAGCTTTGCCTCATACATTCCAGCGGGCATTGAACATGGCCCACTGATTATCAAAAATGTCAAAAGGCCTATTATGCATTTTTCAGCCGGGCCTACCTTAAGATATGAATAGATATCAGACAGATTCTTACTTATTTTAATAAAAATTCCCTTATCTCTATCGGTTAAGGGAAATTTTTATTATTTTATCTATATCAAAATAATGTCAAAATAATGCAATTATAGTGCAATAAAAGAGCATACTCTTTAAAAAGGTATTACCTAACTACCATATATAGTTATAAAAAACAGGGAAATACCCTATATTTTGTTGACAAGAGAGGCGTTATTGATATATAGACAACAAAAATAACAGGCGTGCTATAAACCCTGTTTCCATGCATGGTATGATCGGATGCAATTTTTCGTAAAAGAACTATTTGTTCATAAATATATATCGATTAACTCGTTATAGAATGAAGAAGCGCCGGATGACTCAATGGAACTTAATATATTATCGCAGGAAAGGGTTTAACAGGGGAGCAAAAGGGGCTGCTGAATCCATTACAGCCGATGGATCCTTCCTGCCTCTTGAAACCCCCATATTGGACGGCCTTATTAGGGCAAAAATATCAGGCGCTGTTTTCCGTGATGAGATCAGGGAATTTATTGTTTTAAGTCCTGCCCTTACCTTCAACCTCCTTAATGTTGCCCATTCATCATACATAAAACAGGCTATGAGCATTGCCGGCATTAATGATCTCATAAGCATAATTGGCAATGATATTGTTGCGGGTCTGTTAAAGGAGTATATAGAGCGGAGTTGCCTTATCAGGAGATATCCGGGCATTAATCCTTATACAGATGAGAATTTTTATACAGCCGTCAGGGCGGCCAACCTTGCTCTCCTGCTAGCAGATGAAACAGGCTATTCATCTCAATTCAGCGCCTATGTGGCGGCTCTTCTGCATAACATTGGCGCGGTTGTTCTTGCAGCAAGGTTTCCGGTTATTTATAACAGGGTAGTTTTATCAGGCAATGTTAATTTCAGCAGTCATGTCCAGTCTGAAGAAAATATACTTGGCATTAACCACTGTTATGTCGGCGCCCGCATGGTTGAAGGATGGGGTTCCTTTCCTTTTCTTTCTGATGCGATCTTTTACCATCACCATCCGCTCAATAAGGTCAGGCAGGCAAACAGGCTGTTAAAGCTGTGCTACTTTTCCAGTATGATCGAAAATAAAGATGGCGAAGAGCGCCTGAGATATCTTGAAGCCGGAAAGGAATTGTTCGGGTTTTCACCGAATCAGATAGATGAATACATATCAATCGCTGATCTTAAGGCGCAGGGCAGGCTGATGAAGCTTGGTATCGAGCCCGGCTTCAATAAAGGCGAGCCTTTTTACAAGGCGCCGGATAGAGCAATAGAAATGATATCTACAGGTGATTCAGCCGCTCATTCTTTTGTTAACGTCATTGCTGAGAGGATACAGAAGAGCGAAAATAAAAATGATCGTTTAAGGTTTATTGGGCAGGCGATCCATGCCATTACAGGGATAGATGAGATTCTCTATTTCAGGCAAAATACAGATGGAAAATCCCTTTACGGCATAAGCCTGAAAGATCCTGATAACGCCTCTCTCAGTAATGACCTTCTGATTTCTCTTGATGAAAAAGAGAGTATAATAGTCGCCTCATTTCTCATGGGCATGGAGATCAACTCCCTTGACAGGGTGGATAGTACATCGCCTGACCTTTTCGATCTCCAGGTATCAAACTATATGAACAGGGTGGGGCTTTACTGTTTGCCGGTAATCAGGAATGGCAAGGTCTCAGGTGTACTTGCAGCAGGTGTTGACAGCTCGGATTCCCTTTCGGGAGAGGCTGGGCACAGGATCAGGGGGCTTGTTGAATCCCTTTTCTCAAGGCTTGTGGAAGATGATGTTCAAAATGAAACAGGCGCATCTGCAAATAAAAACGGTTCAGATCCCATAAAGATGAGAAAGCTGATCCATGAAATTAATAATCCCCTCAGCGCCATAAAGAATTTTCTCAAGGTGCTCAACATGAAGCTTGATGATATTAATGTTGAGAGCAATGAGATAAAGATAATTGATGATGAACTCAACCGTATAGCAAAGCTGTTAAAGGAGTTTAAGTCATCATCCCCTGATGAAACAAAAGTAAAATCCACATCGAGCATAAAGGATATCATTTCAGATACAATTATGCTCATAAGAAACAGCAGGGTAAACGGTCCTGAAGTTAACATAACAGTCCAGGCCGGAGATAATATCCCTGAAATCATGATAGACAGGGATGCCTTCAGGCAGGTATTGATCAACCTTGTCAATAACGCGATAGAGGCCATGCCGGAGGGCGGCAATATCACTGTAACTGCGCAGTATAAGCAGGCGCCGAACGTATTTAATTCAAGGTCAGTTAGCGCTGATGCGGAAAGAGAAAGAATAGAGATATCCATTTCCGATGATGGACCGGGAATACCTGACAGCATGAAGGCCAGTGTATTTAAAAAACAATCTACAACCAAGGCAGATCATGACGGCCTTGGATTACTGATAGTCTATGAACTTGTAAAAAGGATGGGCGGGACAATTACATTTAATAATAACAGCGACAGGGGTACGTGCTTTAAGATAACAATGCCGGTAAACTAGTTTTTCAAGGATATCTGCCAGGGATAAGATTATCCAGCAGGAAAACAAGATTATCTGTTTCATAATGTTTCCAGGGGAGTTTTTATGGATACGAATGCAAAGATATTGATCGTTGATGATGATACGGTGGTGGCTGCCAGTGTCAAGGCTGTGTTAGGCAGAAGAGAGTATGATATTACAGTAACCAACGATGCCCTTGAGGCGGTGGAGCTCCTGCATCAGAGAAAATTTGATCTGGCAATCCTTGATGTTATGATGCCTGTAATGAACGGATTCCAGATCATGGAATCTGTAACTGACCTTGATCTTGACACCATATTTATCATCATGACAGGTGATATAACTATGGATTCTGCCATAAAGGCAATAAGAAAAGGCGCCTCGGACTATATAAGAAAACCCTTTGACTCAGATGAAATTATGATAAGGGTTGAAAATGCATTAAGGCACAAGAGGTCAAAGGATGAAAAAAGGCTGATACAGTCAGAGAAAAATCAGCTTGAGCTTCAGTTAAGGCAGTCACAAAAAATGGAGGCCATAGGCACGCTCGCAGGGGGTATGGCCCATGACTTCAATAATACCCTCGGGATAATAATAGGCAATACCGAGCTGGCGCTGAGGACAACCCCCAGGGACAGCCAGGCCAGGCAGTTCCTTAACAATATTATCACAGCAAGCGCAAGGGCTGAAGAGATGGTAAGCAGGCTGTTAAGCTTTTCAAGGGTTTCTGACGCTGTGAAAAAACCTGTTGACCTTATTTCAAGCATAGAGGAATCATTAAGGCTTATGAGGTCTAGCCTGCCATCAAATATCGAGATAAAAAGAGACTTTGCCGTTTCACAGGTTGCCGTAATGGGTGATCAGACCCAGTTGAACCAGGTTATGGTTAATCTCTGCACAAACGCCTCTCATGCAATGAATGGGGCCGGCGGGGTAATAGAGGTAGGCATCAAAATCAAGGATTTTGATTCTGATGTGTGCGCTGATTTGGGCGACCTGCCGCAGGGCCGTTATGTCGAGATAACCGTTTCAGATACAGGGCACGGGATACCTGAGGAGATAATAAAAAGGGTGTTTGATCCCTATTTTACCACAAAAGAGCCTGGCAAGGGCACAGGCATGGGGCTTGCTGTTGTGCACGGGATAATCAAAAATCATGGCGGGTCAATAAGGGTGCAGAGCATTGTTGGTAAAGGCACTGTGTTTACCATCCATATCCCGGTCATTGATGCTATACTGGATTGTGAGCCTGCGCATGATGCTGAATTGATCCAGGGTGGAAAGGAGAACATCCTGCTTGTTGATGATGAATTCATGATCGCAGATACAATGAAGATCATGATGGAGCAGCTCGGTTACAGGGTGAGCGCCTTCACTGAAAGCAGCAGGGCTATTGAGGTATTTGAAGAAAACCCTGGTGCCTTTGATCTCGTGATAACCGATATGACCATGCCAAAGATGACAGGCGATGTGCTTGCCGCAAAGATACAGGAACTAAAGGCAGATACGCCTGTAATTATCTGCACCGGATTCAATAACAGGGTTGAGCCGGAAAGTTTTAAAAACAGGGGAATATTTGAAATATTAACAAAACCTGTCAGGACAACCACCCTTGCAAAGGCCATAAAAAAGTTGCTGGATGCCAGGAAAAAGGAGAGAAGGGTTTATGACAGGTTTGCCATTAAAGAGGATATCTTTGTTGTCTCTGCTTCAAGGCCTGAAAAAAAACACAGCATGATAGATATAAGCAGGTCTGGCATGGCATTCAAATACTACAGCATAAAGAACCAGATTGTGGAAAACGGCAAATATTCTATTATGACCTCTGACAGAAGATTTGTGCTGGATGATATCCCCTGCAGGACTGTTTCTGATATTGTGCTGAATCATTCAAGGGATCTGACCGATGTTACTGTCCGAAGAAGGGGCATACAGTTCAAGGATCTTACACCAACGCAACATGAATCCCTTGATTATTTTATTGATAACTTTACCAGGGCTGCGGTTAATGCATGTTAGGGCTCTTTTTGTAAAAAATGAAAAGGGGCCTTAAGGCCCCTTTTCATTTTTTACTGTGTTAGCCTACTTTACATCCCACTCAAAATTGGCATCCTTTGCATATTCTTCAACAGTGCCTGCATTAAGCATGATGGCCATCTCTATAAATGGTTTTTTAATATCATACCATATGAGAGGCCCATGTGACAGCCCCTTTGGAAGCCATATACAGTAGCTGGTATCAAACTCAAGCTTATCCTTGCCCACATCAAACCTCATGTGACCGCCAAGTGAGGTCGGGTTGTCAGGGTCGATGCCGAAATGGAGAACGATCTCATCAAAATTATAGTGTGTCATCCTTGGAAGCGGCGGTTCAACTATGTCCCAGATATAACCGAATTCTATATAGTTGTTGTTTGCCTTGCACTGCCTTGAACTCATGTAGGTCATGGTGGGGTACATCCTGTAAGGCGCCTGTTCCGGGTTGCCTGCCTCTCTCAGAGGGCTCCTTATAACATACTGTTCAT
Source organism: uncultured Desulfatiglans sp. (assembly GCA_964643755.1). Lineage (GTDB taxonomy): Bacteria > Desulfobacterota > DSM-4660 > Desulfatiglandales > HGW-15 > JAAZBV01. The sequence continues at coordinate 7,966 of CAZXUA010000053.1, forward strand.
AATTAATATCATCGCTCTTTTCAGGAAGAGCATCTTTTGGGTCAAACATGCCGCTCTTTTTTAAAACAGAGCTGTCACCTGTCCCGAGTACGAACTCCATCATAATGTGGGGGCGGTTAACCTTGAGCCAGTTGACAGGGCCGAGCCTCACCCCTTTTGGAATAAAAAGGCTTGTTGTATTGCTGAATTCTGTCTTGTATCCGCCGATATAGCACTCTATGGTTGCGCCAAGCAACTGCGGGTTTTTGTGATCAGTGCCCCAGAATATATATATACGGTCATAATCTATTGCATGTTCAAATATGTGGGGTTCCGGTACTGATGTGATAAAGCTCATGTCTATATGGTATGGCACGCCCGGAAAAAGTATGTCATTCAGGTAGGTCATTATGGGTTCACGGCCCTTTACCTTTGGAAATAGGGTCATGTCAGGCTGCCTGATCGCATACTTTTCATACTCTGATTTTGATTTTAGATCCGCCATTGGGGGTATCTCCTCTCTGACATATTTTATTTTAGTCTATTTTTATGAGCGGTCATATTCTCAGGTAAGGGTGAGTATGTCAAGGTAATCCATAGGTCATGAGAAGCATGATGGGCGACGGAGAAGGGCCTCAGAAGATGGCTGATATCGTGAGCCCATCATGGATAGCCTTTGCCAGGAGCGGTAGCCCTGATATCAAAGGGCTTCCTGACTGACCTCGCAGTACAATGGCCTTTGATACAGTAAGCCATGTGAAGGATAACCGATATGAAAAGATAGGTGAAATAGTTGTAAAAGGTTTGCATAGTGAACCCTGATCGCCATTTATAATACCAGGATCATTGTTAAAAAATATTTTTCACTAATCTCTTGTTTACAATGTTTTCTTGTCTATTTATATGTTTTGGTAGATATCGATACGATTATTTTTAAGAATAGATAAAAAACCAGGCACCACAAGCGATTCCAGCGCAGACTGAGATCAAGAGATAGCAAGTCATTCCCGACTGGATCTGGAATCCAGCCCCAGAGCGTCATTCTCTGGCTTGACCAGAGAATCCAGTTATTTTTGATTTTTTTTAAACTGTCCAATATCAAGGGCAGACCCGAATTTTCTAAAATATTTTCATGTTTATTCACATATATTTTTTGACACACATTTATATGTATATTATTATAATTATATTATTATACATTGAAGGGTAGGTTATGAAGAATATTCAAATGACTCTGGAAGATGATTTAGTAGAAGATGTTGATCGTGTATCAAAACAACTGAATATCAACCGTTCTGCATTTACACGCAAAGCTCTTCGGGAGGCTCTTTCCAGGTATAAAATAGAAGAAATGGAACGTGCCCATTCTATAGGTTACAAACAATACCCAGTAAATACTGATGAATTTTCTGTCTGGGAAGATGAGCAGGTATGGGGTGATGAATGAAACATGGTGAAATTAGATGGTATAAGTTTGTAAAATCTGATAAAAAGAGACCTGTATTAATCCTGACCCGTAACTCAATAATTGAATATCTCGATGAAATTACTGTTGCTCCTGTTACCAGCACTATCAGAAACATACCATCGGAGATATACCTATCAGAGGCAGATGGCATGCCCAGAGAATGTGCTATAAACTGTGATCATTTACAGATTGTATCAAAAAGTAAAATCGGGGCACTGATTACATCTCTTATCCCTGCCAAAATGGCTGATGTCGGAAAGGCAATAAGATTTTCACTTGATATCTGAGCCAGGCCAGCAAATAGAAGATTGGGTTAAGCGGAGCAACCCAACCAGACTGTCAACTGCGTGGGTCAAACACCAATTGCCTTTCAACGTGGGGAAAAGACAGCAAAGGATTATAAATTAGAATAAAATTATAATTTTAAAGGTCCCTCTTTCTTAATTCCGGCAATACCGCCTTTTCTTATGATCATAATTCGGTAAAAAATTGATTAAGAACATTTATCCCTTTTCTTCTCCAAATGACCATTTTAATTTGGCAAAACTCAAAAAACAGCCCCAAATCGTTCGACCAATATTTCGGTAAAAATTATGATAGAAATTTGGTAAATCACAATTAACCTTCAACTGCCTTGATATTACTGCATTATAGAAGTTATCAAGTTTCTTATGGACGTTCCGCTCTAGGTCATAAAAATACACTTTCATTGATTACTATATCAGTTCCAGGGCAAACAGCATGTAGTAATTCATTTAGCTTTTCAACACTCGGGACTGATCTGCCTTGTTCATACCGGGCATATGAATTTCGTGATTTTGTACCTAATCGGTGAGAAACCTGAGAAAGAGAAAGCCCACTTATCTCACGTTTTCGTTGCAAAAGCAAAGTTATCATATGTTTTGATTCAGAAGATCCGACTTCAAAATTATCTTTTTCTGTTTTATATAGCACAATATCGAAACCCCCTTTATTAACCATTGTTTTAAGCATATCAACTACCATCTCATATGCTTCTTTTTTAGTTCTGCCCTGGGTCATTAAATCGAGTATTGGAATTTCAGCTAACCAATATTTACCATCTTTATATACTTTTCCTGAAAACCTCATTGTTTAACTCCACTTTTTGCTTTACGTAAAATTGAATGAGCTAATTTTTCATTTATATCGTTATGCCGGGGAATAGGCTCCTGTCTGGTACCATCAGTCCAGACATCATGATTACCACCATGCCTTAAGAACCACCAGCCATGCTTTTTTAACTCATTCTCAAGTTATTTCCTTTTCATATCGGCAACTGTACACCAATTAGTGTTCATTTTCAAGATAGCATTTACATATTCTTCGATTTTATATTTTGCCTCTCGTTCATACGGTCACAGTGGGAACATCTGATTTGACGCTCCGCGTCTTTTTGCTAAAAAGATGACCACTGTTAAAAAATCGTTATCTGATTTTCCTTTCAATCACCCCATAAAAATCAAGGCAGTCAAAGGTATTAACCTCTAACTGCCTTGATATTAGTGGTTTCTAGAAGTTATTTAGTTTATTATGGACGTCCCTGTTTACACACTGTTTACACACGTCCCTGTTTACACATCATTTTTTGGAATGAAAACAGAACCTTTCAGGTCTGACCTTAAGCAGGATGAAATACTTGAAACCGATGAACTCAAGTCTGTAAAAAGTAAATTTTATTATGCCACAGGCCTTGGAGGAACAGCCCTTGTTACAGGAGACATAGGTTCCGGTAAGTCAACCGCATTACGATATGCCGCAGACAGCCTGCACCCTTCCGAGTACAGGGTATTCTATGTAACGGCCACTACCGGCCCTATCCTTGAATTATATCAGCAGATAGCAACCGAGATGGCTATAGGCACTCTGGGGAGATCAAAGGCATTAATGACAGGGCTTATTAAAAAGGAAATAACAGAGCTTGTGGATGTAAAAAAGATGAAGGTCGTTCTTATTATAGATGAGGCATCATTATTACGAATGGAGGTTCTTTCTGAACTCCATACCCTTACTCAGTTTAATCGTGACTCAAAACACTGGCTTCCACTTATACTTGCAGGGCAGTCAAGTCTGATAGACAAGATGATGTATCGTGCCTCAGCTCCTCTGGCATCCAGAGTAGTAACAAGAAGCCATCTTGAGGGTCTGGATAGGGACGGTATGAAACAGTATATAGAGCATCATCTGAATCTTGCAGAAGTAAACTCTGGGATTTTTGAGGAGGCATCTATTAACGCTGTTCATCAAGGGGCAGGTGGCCTTCTGAGAAAGGCAAATCATCTGGCAAGGGGTGCCCTTATTGCAGCGGCTAAACAGAAATGCCAGATAGTAACGCCAGAGCATGTCAGGTTGGCGGCTACTGAAATCTTTTAACTCTTATTTTTAATCTAAATTGGCCAGGGCCTGCACAGGAAGGATGCCTCGCCCTGGCTTTTTAATCCGAATTTATCCTCAGCGTGTCATTTTAATCAGATTTTTTTAGGCATTTTATTGTGAAATTCTACAACAGGCCGGGCGGGCGTTTTTTCGCCCGGTCATGTGAAACGCGATGTTGGCATTGTTCATTTATTATTTCCATTATCTTCCTCGCAGCTTCGTTCAAGTGCATATCGTACAGTTCCAACGCTATGTCATCGGAAATGGCGATAGAGAATGTATCCTCGATGTCGTCGAATGGTGGTGTGTCTTTGATAATATCAGGTGGATCACTCGTTGACCACATACAGCACATTTGTTCTGAATTAGGATTCTCTGGATGATTGCGGTAGTGTTTTTCGTATATTCGCTGCAACTTTTTATACACGGATTGATAATTGACTTTCATTGTTTCTCTCGCATGCCAACGGCGGCGGTAAGGATCTGGCGGATTTATGGCAACCAATGTCATGCAAGGAGAAAGGTTACGAAGGCTTTGAATTCGGCCCGGCGAGATGCTAGCCAGTCGCCTTGACTGCATGGTTCTCTTATTTTTTTAAGGTGCTATGCCAATGATTACCAATGGTACAGCAGGTACACCTCTACCTTGCCGAACCACATTGTAAAGTTCACCTTCATAATAGGCAACACCAGAACTCATTTGAGATTGTAGTGATTTCATAGGTAATATTTCAATGCCAACATCTATGTGATCGCCAATGTAGAAGGCCAAGTGCTTGACGAAAAGATCATATGCAACAAAAGAATATTTGCCGAATTGTACTTCAACAGCTACTCGGTCTTTAACAAAATCTGTTTGATTGTAGCTGAAAATAGGAGACTCTCCCGCAGATTCAATTTCTTTCTTTTGTTCATCGGCAGGCATTGTGAGAGTTTTTCTTATTAATTTTTCATTCTTTGTTACCCAATAACTGACCCTGCTTTCTTTCCATTGATTTTTATGAAGTAACCCTGAGAATGCCTTATTCATATCGATGGGACTATAAAGCAGCTTCCCTTTCATTGTTTTCTCTTTGGATATTTTAGTTTTGCAGTTTTCTGCGCGTACGTGTGAAATTACATTTCGAATTTCATTCCATAGCTCAGGTTTGTGAACCAGCAAAAACTCCAGACCATTCAGGTGTGAATAAGTCTCTACAATATTCATTTTGTGCGATACCTCGCTGGCCTTTCCAATAACCGCAATTGTTTGTCTTCTTGATTCTTAGACCACGGTGCTATTCTTAAACTATTTCCTGCTTCTTCTGGATCATAAACTGGTTTGTCCATTGGTCGCGTTTTAAGCGTACCAGAAAGTTCTTGATTTATTCTTTGTTTTGCAAGCTCAATATATTTGTCACTCATTTCAGCACCGGCACCACGACGGTTATGCCGAATTGCAGCAATGATAGTTGTTCCAGTACCTAAGAAGGGATCGAGCACCCAATCACCATCATCTGACATAGAAAGAACAAGCCTTTCAATTAGCTCAACAGGAAACTGACAAGGGTGGTCTGTTTTTTCCACATGATTGCTTTTTACATTAGGAATGATCCATAAGTCCCCTGGATTTTTTCCCAAAGGATTGCATGAATATTGCCCAGCTTTTGGACCTTTGAAATATTTTTTTCCGGGATATTTTTGAGGTACTCTAACAGGATCTAAATTAAATGTATATTGATCGGTTTTAGTGAACCATATTATTGTTTCGTAACGGCCTGAAAACCTTCTGCTACAGTGAAGGCCATGTTCAAAATGCCATATAATACGGTTTCTCATTTTGAGGCCCAAACCGGAAAATATTGGATAGAGTATTGTGTCCAGAGGAATAATATAGCCATTATCCACGTAATTTCCGACCTGCCAGCAAATGCTTCCAAAAGGAGAAAGACACCTTACACATTCTCTTATAACTTCAGATTGTTGTTCTATATACGACTCGAGCTTCAGACGCTTTTCATATTCTTTACCTATATTATATGGTGGTGAGGTCACGACAAGCTTTAAGGAAGAATCTGGAATATTTTTTAAAAGTTTTAAACAATCACCAGGATAGAGGACAATTTCCTGTGACATATCGAAATTATTAGATATTTTTCTTTTATCAAACATGGCGGAATAATAGCAATTAGTTCAGATGTAGTCAATAAATTCATTTTAAGAGAAAAGGTATTAGTAGGCTTCCTACTATTACAATATATAGGATTCCTACTAGTATAGATGTTTAAACTAAATTACATCTAATATAAATGTTAATAATCAAATAAAAATAAAAATAATAGTAAATAAATAATTAAGATATAAAAAAACATAAATAAACAAATTAAATTAAGCATCTCTTCTTTGTAGAAGAAATAAACAGGATAATTACATTATCCAACCATATAAAAGCCAATAAATGCACATTTTCAGTGGCATTACGCACAAAAAATTGTGCAAAAAAAACAATAAAATAGAAAAGTCACAATTAAAAAATAATAAAAATCAACGTGTTACTTAAATGGCATGATGATTGCCAATATATTCGATCAATAAAGTCTATGGTGAAGCTATTTGGTAAAACGGAGGGATTATGGAAAATAATCAAAACAGTGTCAATAACTTTTGGAATAATTATCGCAAAACAGTAATTGAACATAACATTCCTGAAAAATATGCAGAGTGGTATGTGAAGTGGGGTGAAAAATTTGCACTGTCCATTAAAGGGAAAGCACTGCGTTTGCGGGATATTAATGACGTCAAATCATATATTTCAAAAATAAGGGCTGATGGAAACCTGCAGGAGTGGCAGATAAAACAGGCACAGGATGCCCTGCATATCCTTTATGACGAATACCTTAAAATACCTTTGGGTTCTTCAAGATCAGAGAACCCCGCAGAACCAGTAAAACCTGATATGACATTGATAAAAAAAGACAAACAACCGGAATATACTTTCTCTAAAAAAGAGGTGGAGGAAGCACATAGAACCTTGCTTGAATCAGTTCGGAAAGAGATACAATACAGGCATTATTCAATAAGGACAGAACATTCAAACATTGAATGGATTATAAAATTTATCATGTTCTGTAATAATGATGCGCCTGAAAACCTGAATTCGGAAGAGATACGCAGATATCTCAGTCATCTGGCGAGTGACAAGAATGTATCGGCCAGCACCCAGAATCAGGCATTGAATGCTATAGTGTTTATGTATACGCAAGTCATGAAAAAAGACCCCGATGATTTTAGTGATTTTTACCGGGCGAAACGTGATAGGAAAGTACCGGTTGTCCTGACAGTGATGAGATGAATCTTTTATTAAACAAGATTGAAGGGGTCAATCTCCTTATGGCCGGCCTGTTGTATGGCGCAGGGCTTCGCATAATGGAATGTGTGCGGTTAAGAATAAAGGAGGTAGATTTTGCACAGAATCAGATAGTCGTGAGAAATGGAAAAGGGGCCAAGGACAGGCTTACAATGCTGCCGGGTAAGTATAATGATGCTCTTAAAGATCAGGTGGAAAGCTCAAAAGAGATATTTTTAAAGGATATAAAAGATGGCTCTGATGGGGTATATATCTGGCCCGGATATGACAGAAAGAATCCCGGCGCTAAAAAAGACTGGATATGGCAGTATGTTTTTCCTGCATCCACTATGAGTGTTGACCCGAGGAGCAGGTGTTTTCAGAGGCATCATGTTGATCAGAGTACTTTACACAAGGCAATAAAAACAGCAGCAAGAACAGCAGGGTTAAGTAAGGAGGTAACCCCGCATACCCTAAGACACAGTTTTGCTTCACACCTCCTTGAAAAGGGGGTACGATATAAGAACTATTCAGGAGCTCCTTGGACATGCTGATGTCTCTACTACAATGATTTATACCCATGCGCTTAACAAATCAGGGGTGCCGGTTTTGAGCCCGGCGGATTTTTGAAGAGTGGGGAAAGGGCGCATAGCGCAAAGGGCAGGGCGCATAGAGAAAAGGCAAAAAGAATGAACGTCCAACATCGAACTTCTAACTTTGAACGTTGAATGAAAGGCGAATAAGAGAAGAAGGCGCAAGGCTTAAGGCTCAAGGCGTAAAGAAAAAAGAATGAACGTCCAACATCGAACTTCCAACCTTCAACATCGAATGAAAAGCAATAAGAGGGGAAGGGAAAAGCGGGCAGGCACGGTGGCCTGCCCCTACGAAAAAACAAGAGGAAAGAGAAAAAACAATGAACATCGAACACTGAACATCGAATGTTGAATGAAAGGCAATAAAGTAGATTGGGAAAAAGCGGTCAGACACACAGGTCTGCCCCTACAAGAAAAAATGGGATAGATAAATGGATTCCCGATCGAGTCGGGAATGACGGACTAAAATTAAACCGCAGAGTGTAAGTCAAAAAAAAAATGAGATTGGGGAAAATAGATAAAAAGGTAAAAAAAATTGTTTAATTTACCTTTTTACCTACTTTATCTCCTATTCCCAGCCGTTCGGCGTATTGAATGGGGCCATGACCCCTACAGTATCAATCTGGTGTATTTCTCCTCCCCAGATTTTATATATATGCATGGCCATCATATCAAAGGGATCATATTTTCTTTCTACCTTATCCCTGCCCGGGTCATTAAGAAGCCTGTGCTCCTTTTTATCCATCTTATGACGAAAATTGGAAAAGCCTATTGCAAGCCCGGTCTTTGTATCTGCTATTTCAACCCTTCTATCAACAATATCGCTTATATATTCAAAATTCTGGAGGTTGATCTGGCTCCTGCATGTGACCATGCCCAGGAGTCCTGCCGGACGCGGGGCTGTCCCTGGTATACCGACCCCGCCAATCGGCCCGCCTGACGGTGCGGTTCTATATCCATTTTCTATTCTTTCGCAGTCGTCCGCAAAGGGGGCGAGATTACCATTGTTCAGGTCAACCGCATCATAATATGATTTAGCGATATGGATAAGCCTGCCGCGGGAATCCGCATATTCATATGGGATTTCCATGGGTATGGCAGGTCTCACCTTCTTGAGTGTATCAGGGATTTCCGTTCCGCGCAGTAACGAGACAAGGTGCTCTGCCTCAACAATTTTACCATTTGAAAGTTTTAAACGGAACCCGACCTGTGCAGGTTTTCCTTCGGACTGCATGATAACCATGCCGCCTACCTGCTGTGAAAAGGTATCGGGCACTATAATTTTAAATTCAGTGGGGCCGGAAGTTACCGTTTTCCAGAGCCCTTCACCGGGCTTTATCTGTCTTGCATTTTCCACTGTCTTTGCATCCCTTGCAAAGGGCATCTTCTCCGGGTTATGTGCTACAAGCGCTGAAAGGTAGTCATCTGCCATCTTTATCAGGGCTTCACGGTCACATTCAGCAGCAATGGCATAAGATAAATTTAGAACCAGCATCAGGGTTGCTACCAGTATGTAATTTAATCGTCGCATAATATCTCCTCTTTCTTTTAAAACTGTTATTGATTACCACCCTGAAACAGCCCCGAAGGGCGCATTAACCATTACTGCCTCGATAGAGATGATCTGCCCATTAACAATCTTAAACATCTCGGCCAGCAGCAGTGAGCGGGGTTTATAAAACCGAGTGGGCAGTTTATCAAAAGGGGTTGGGAAAGATTCAAAGTCTTCCCTTTTACCTGGCATATCAAAAATAAACATCCCAAATACCAGCCCCTTTTCCTCATCAGCCATCAGAAAGCGCCTGTCTCTGACCTCAGTGATATAGGCGTAGTTCTTATTATCAAACTGCTCCTTGCATCCGGTTGCAATTGTCGCCGGGTTATTGGTGGTCTGGGTGCCGTTTTCAAAACGGTTGCACTCCTTGTGGAATGGCACTATCTCGCCGGTGTTTTGTTCTATGCCATCAAAATAGCTGTTTGCGATTTTTATCAGTTTATCACGGGAAGAACGCTCCGATTCAGAGAGCGCCTTTGCATATATTGGCCTTGGCTCTTTGAGCGCCTCCGGGCTGGCGAATGATGCCTCATCCTTTCTGGCTACAATGGTCTCAATCTCTGTGATTTTATCTTTAACAACCTTTAACCGAACCATGAAATTGGCAAGGAGCATTGATTCCTTGACCACGCCAAAGACCATAACCTGACTCGTCGAGGGGTCTGTCATGTATTGTTTATAGGTTATCTCCTTTGCAGTCTGAAATAATCCTTTCCCGAGCTTAATGGGGTAACCGTTCTCTGTGATCTTAAGATTCTTTGCAATTGCCAGACCGGTTGGATTATTTTTTACAAGCTGTCCAAGATAGTGATCCATCACCTTTATCAACCCCTCTGAATCGATCTTGCCGGTTGAGGCAGAGGCATTACTCCAGGTAAATAAACAGCAGAACAGTAAGAATAATATAAAAACAGTGATGCTGATGATATTTTTTTTCATCTGATTTTCTCCTTTAATTGCATATGTTGTTATCACTGACGGATACCTGACCTGTTTGCGCCAGGCAGATCCCGCCGACTGAAAAGACAAGCAGCAAAATAGATAATAGTTTTTGTCTCATTTTGATCTGTCCTTCCATGAAAAAATATTTAGTGTACACTCAAACAGGAATAGATAATCCGTCAAATGGCAACTTCCATACGCCTGATGATATCATCCTGAACCCCTTTGCCAAGATCAGTGAAATAGGCGCTGTAGCCTGCAACCCTTACAATCAGGTCCCTGTGATTCTCCGGGTGCCGCTGGGCGTCCATCAGCTCTTCGTTTCCAACGACATTAAACTGTACCCACTTGCCTCCCATATCGCCGTAAGTTTTTATGAGAATGCCAAGTTTTGTGAGCCCTTCACTGCCTCCAATAAAGGACGGGTGCAGCTTGATGTTAAGAAGCGCAGACGCGCATGCTGCCTGGTTGATTTTTGCGGCGCTCCTCAGCATGGCTGTCGGACCCTTTATGTCCATGCCCTGGGCCGGTGATACTGTTCCATCAGATAATGTTGTTCCGGCATACCTGCCGTCAGGGGTTGCACCGATAATTGATCCGCCCGCAAACATGGATGAAATGGATGCCCCTCCGATTCCCCTCACCTTTGCGTTAGCAGGTCTGCCAAAGGAGCGGTAATTTGATTCCTCATCGATCAGAAAATTATAGAGGGCTGCTGCAATCGAGTCTGCATAATCATTGTCATTGCCATATTTGGGCGACTTCAGGCATAATCTCCTGATATCATCATAGCCTTCCCAGTTTGCATCCAGTGCCTGCTTAAGTTCTTTAAGGGTAATCTGTTTTGTTTCAAAGACCAGATGCTTGATTGCTGCAAGCGAATCAGCAGTATTTATAGCTCCAACCGGTATCATTACCGCCCTGAAATCGTATGGGGGTATGGCGTCCCTGTTGGAGAGCGCTTTACCCATCCTGATCCCGTCATGCATGAGAAGCGTCTCAACCATTTCAACAATATCATTATAGCGATAAACATCACCGGATCTCCCGGAGACAAGAAAACTGTGTTCATGCCATATACCGATAAAATATTTCAGATAATCCTTGAACCCGCTATAGAAATCTTCAAAGGTTTTGCAGGCCTCAATATACGGTTTGTGCGGCCCCACTTCCAGCCCTGTTCTGGGGTCTGTTCCGTTGTTCAGATAAATCTCAAGAACCTTTGGTACCACAAAAAAGAGACCTGCCAGAAAACTCTGCTTTCCGGGGATAGCCGGATCCACACAGCCCGCAAGCTGGTAGTCCCTTGCCTCATTAAGCGGGATGCCTCCTTTAGTCATGTAATCAATAAAGGAACCATCCAGTGCAAGGGCAGGCATTCCTATACCGCTCTTTACCACCTCCAGCGCCTTTAGCATCAGATCTTCCGGTGTTTTCTCATGCACCCTGAGGGTAATGGTGTGGTGAGGGGTTCTCACACGGTTTGCCGCCTCAAGGACGAGCCAGGTAAGTTCATTGCTGGCATCTTTTCCATCAGGTGTGACACCGCCTATGGTCATGTTGCGCCATTTGGCGAATCCTGAGTGCTGGGATCTTTTTGCTGCTGAAAGCTTTATATTTTCAGGCCGCATGCTCTTTACACGTAGTTCACATAAAAGCTCCAGCACCTCTTCATCAGTGATTTTGCCATCATCCCTCTCTTTTTTATAAAAGGGGTACATATACTGATCAAACCTGCCGAAATTATGTGTTGAGCTGGGCGTTGATATGATCTGGTTAAACCATAAGGACTGCATTGCCTGATAAAAATTATCAGGGGAATTGGCAGGAACCCTGCGGCAGGCTGAGGCAATACGTTCAAGATTTTTCCTGCACGCATCATCTGTTTCCACAGCCGCCATTCGTATAGCCTCTTCCGCATATCTTTCTGCAAGCCGGATTATTGCCTTGAGCACGATCAGTGAAGCGGTCAGGAACTGTTTCTTGTTAACAGCCGCCAGAGAGAAAAACCTGAGGTTTTTAAGCTCTTCCTTTATCTCATCTATTACAGGGTTAAGCCCCTTCATCCATCGCGCAAAGTCGGTATAACAATCAGTAAAGTTAAAGGAGAGACAGAGGCCGCTTCCCGCATAGGCGCCCCTGAATTCATCCCTGCTTTTCATGGGCGGCAGTGTAATACCAACCTGAAGGTAGTTAAAGAATCTTTCATCAAAGAGCTTTGACTGTGCATACTCAGAACACCTGGTTGACCAGTAGCTGCCCAGCTCTCGCATAATGGGCCAGTCTGCATCATCCATCGAGATAATCCCATCTTCCACTGCCCCCCTGATCGCTTCCTCTTTCCAAATGCCCAGGAACGGGTCAATCTCTGCCCCCCAGGGTTTGCTTGCCCCTTCACCGACAATAAGTTCATCCTTATCTATAATTATCGGGATCTTTTCCAGCACCTCCGCCTGGGCCTTTGCATAACGGATTATTGCGGGTTCCCCTTCTGTCTGTTTATAAGACTCTGTGATAATACGAGCCTTTTCAAAACAGAGCGGAAAATTTCTCCTGACGATTCTTGATCCATACTCTTTCATTTTTATAACCTTCTATTATCTAACCTCTAATCTATTTTATCATGCCCTATAAATTGCATATAGCCCGTCTGATATACCCCGTTAAAATAGGGTGATAAAAGTAAAGGAATAAACAGCAAGGGTTTTCCCACCCTTTTTATATCCATCGGGTTGTGCTCCATTCCTTTGGGTATAAAGAGGATACATGGTTTTGTGATAATATGTCTTTCATACTCCGGCCCTAAAAATATTTCTATTTCCGCATCAAAATTGGCGGTCAGATCCGGCAACTGACCGCCCAGAAAGAAGAGATATTCATCAACATCGTGATGATGTGACTGCAATTCCATCCTGAAAGGCTTGACATAATAACGAAACCCAAAATTAATACCTGCGCCCGGAAGGTCGCTGTTGCCACGGAAACTGATCGTCGGACTTAATATTGTGTCGGTCAAAGGCTTCTCTTTTAACCTGGTGCAGAATAGATGGTCGTACTTGTTTCCTTCAGTTCCTTCAGGCCAGGGCGGAAGGTTGGATATCTCCCTGAAATTATCCAGCGGTTTTTCCTGTTCCTTTGCCATTGCAGCCGCTGGGGAACCCAGTTGAGCCAGTGCAACTGCCGCAAGGGCAGTGGAAGCTGTAAGGTCACTTAAAAATGCCCTGCGGGACTGATTTTTTACCCCTTTGTCAGAATACATTGAATATCTCCTTTAATTCTTTTTTTCACATCGTGTGATAGGAAGAAGAACGATTATTCCCAGCGCTTTTTCAATCGGATTAAATAATCGTCCTTCTTTTACACACTATTAACGCCATGAATGTTAATAACCTGAAATCCTGCATTCATGGTGTATGTCCCTAATACCTCTCATAAACCGGTACAAGATTGCCGTATTTTGCAACCAGTTTATTCCAGTCTTTAGGCAACACTATCTTTTTTGTAACAAGGGCGTTGTTGAAAAAATTTGGCCCCACGCTCTTTAAGAGGCCTATAAATGAGCCTGGCCCTCCGGCAACAAGTATCATGAGGTTTTCAGTATCCATTTTAGCCGGATTTGTGACCTCTTCAAAACCTGAGATCACAACCGGTTTACTATGTTCCGCTATGTAATCCTTGACCTTCTGCTTTGTATACCCTTCTCCTGCCAGAACCTTTGCCCATGAGGGAATAAGTATAACACTTGACATGCTTGTGGTGCCCATGGTTACAAGGGTATCAAGAATACCTTTTGCATCTGTTCCGCCTGGTACAGTCTGAATAAAGGTGTTGGGGAAGAAAACTGTTACGGTGCTCTCTTCCTTTGTAAAACCTCGTTCAACACTTAATGGCTCCCAGGGGCTATTCTCTTCATCCTCACCGATCACAAGGCTGTATTTACCGGGGTTGCCTATAACACCCATGTCCTCGATAGCCTTTCTTGCCCCGCCTATGTTCTTGACTATAAGGCCCACTGCCCTGCCGATTGCCGAATTGGCGATATTTCCCGGACTCAACGATCCAGAACCGGAATTGACATGTATATCTCTTCTGATAGGGCCGTTTATGGTAATGGATGGGGCCCATGAACCTGTGCTCACCTCAAATGTATCAAACCTGGCCTTTGGATCTGAAAATGCCTCTACTGTTGCAATCAAAACAGGCATGTGGGTAGGGAGCGCACCTGCCATCACAGCATTAATAGCAATCTTTTCAATGGTGGCCTTCCCCTTTCTTGGAATAATCTTCCCCACAATATGGTCAGGGGGCAGATCAGTCCCTTTGAGCATCTCTTTGACTGCCTCCTCTGTAGGCGGAATAATGGGGAGCCCATCGCCCCACCCCTTGCGGTAGAAGAACTGATTTATCTCCTGAAGTGTCCCCTTAAAGGCAACCCTGAGGCTCTTGCCTGTCTGCTGTTTAGGAGATTTCTCATCGGCCGTAAGAGGCCTTAGCAGGGCATCAACAACATCCTTCATAATGGCTGCTACGCCCTTTTCAATATCAGCAATGATAGTAGATTCGCAGGGCACTGTTTCTCCTATGATCCTTATCCCTGGCATTCCCTTGCTTGATGCGGCTGAATGGGCATCTTCAACAAAACCTGTATTTGCCAGTAACACGACCGGCTTGCCAAAGTCCTCGACTGATATTCCGGTATAGACGAGGTACTTTGTGCAGGAGCCTCAATCGCCTACCAGGAGGATTGCTGCATCAATATTATTTACCCATGCAGTAAATTTTTCCTTGTTCTTTGTCTCGATCTCATTCACATTAGGTTCTGTAGATTGAAAAATGATTGTCTGGATATTGGGGTAGATCTCCTTCAGTCTTTTATCGACTGATTTTGCAATCGGCATGGCTGCACGTTTTGTGTTGACGTATAACCCGATTTTCTTTCCTTTTAGGCTATCGAGTCTGGGAGAGATTCCACGCACCGGGATCGGGTCTGCATCCGCCCAGGGGCTTAATGCCTCATATTGAATTTGCTTCTCTGCGCCGGAATTTCCTGGACTTTGAGCCATGGATAGAGCCGGGACAGTTATTACAGCCAGAAGCACAATAAAAAATGCTGATAGTAATCTGTTCATGTCAGTCTCCTTTTTTTAAATTATTTAATACCTAATCCCCTGCCTCTGGCAGGGGATAACCTGTTTATTGATACTATATAGTGTCCATCCAGAAAGAGGCAAATTCTGGATGGACACTATATAAAAAAAGGTTAATCCAAATTCATGGTTTTGGCAAATAACCGATCCTGTTACCGGAAAGGGCGCCAACCCATATATCGCCATCCACCGGAACCGCGGAGCTTGCATTCTGAATGGCTGCGGTCTAGTCAACCCCGGTTACCCTCTCAATTTTTAGTCTTCGGGCTGTTGCGGGGGGAGATCATAAATTTGGTATCATCATATCTGCCTTCAGCGCCAACATATTCATCATTAATATCCCTTATCTGACCGCCCATCTGCTCCATTTCAAGAAGGGTGTCATAACTCTCCCTGCACTGGATCTGGCTGCCTATACCATTCCCGTAGGAAATTTCGGGCATCTCCTTTGGCACCTCTGTCATGGTTCCGGGGTGTTCCGCTATTATTTTTGCCCATTCATCAGGGTCTA
Organism: uncultured Desulfatiglans sp.; assembly: GCA_964643755.1. Lineage (GTDB taxonomy): Bacteria > Desulfobacterota > DSM-4660 > Desulfatiglandales > HGW-15 > JAAZBV01. Next base: position 23,880 of record CAZXUA010000053.1, read on the forward strand.
CTTTACTGTGCGGATTGGCCGGGCACTGGCCCCAGTGGTTGCAGCCTGATCCACCTGCCCCGCTCCTCACTGTATCCCCTTTCTCCACAAGCGCCACCCTTACCCCCTTTCTCGCTTCGCTGATGGCAGCCCAGCATCCGGCTATGCCTCCTCCGATCACAAGGACATCGGTCTCTATTTCATTCTCCTTATCATAGTCAACCGGGTAGGGCCAGGATGGGGTAGTTACTTCCCTGTCAACAAAATCATGCCAGTTAGTCATGTTGAACCTCCATTAACGATTATACCATATATTAAAGTCTGGATAGCACATTTACCCTTGTCAGCTCTCTCTTATCACTCCATCACGTATTATAAGCTTTGGACGTTTTTGTTTTTTATATAAAGGGGTGCCGCTCCCCTCTTCTTCGGTTATCAGGCTCCTGAAACGGCGCAGATCCTTGTGATTTTCCATTGGTTCAGCGAGTCTTTCAAAGATGGATGTCATTGTGTTCATCATATTGTCCGCTATATCCCAGTTTACCTCCATAGCGCCTGTCGGGCAGAGCTGTTCACATAACCAGACCATGCAGGGGCCGCAGGTATTATAGTTGATCTTTGGTAAGGCGGATAGATCAATGCTTTTAGTGGGGCAGTTATCCATGCATTTTGAGCATTTGGGGTAAAGGCATATATCCGCATTATGCACTGGCTTAAGCTTAACTATATCGGACATCCCCTCTCTTCCTCCAAGGTCCATTACTGCCCCGTATAGTTTTTCGTATTCCTCCCTGTCCGGCAGTTCAGGCACAAGCTGAGTTGCTCCTTCAGCTATTCTGAGGCTGCGCTGAGCGATCTCCTTTCCGAACGCCATGGCCTCTTTAAGGTCAATCTGGTCGGGGTGTCCGTCAGTATAATATGGTTTGGGCATGAGAGGTATAAAACCGCCGCCATACCAGTCATTCCAGCCGGTGACTATGAGCCCCTTTCCCCTTAACCCTTTTACCATCCTTTCTATGTAGCTGCCTGCGCATGTGCCGTGTGTACAGAATGTAAATCCATATTTACCGGTCAGATCAGCCATTGCATTGATAAAATCAGTTACAGGAACAGGTTCCTGAAAACTCTGTACAAATGAGCCCAGACCAATCAAATCGTATTCTTTTAATCTGTTGATATCCATATCCTTCATGGGTGCGATATCACATTCATTAAAGATCTCTTTGATACCCGATTGTATTGCCTCTGCAATCTGTTTTGTGTTTCCTGTCCATGAGTGGTAGATAATTATACTTCTCATTAAAATATTCTCCTTCTAAATTTTTAACGATACCTTGCGCCCTAAGCCCTGAGCCTTGCGCCATATTCCAAACATTCCCGGCTCTTGTTTACCCGTGCGAACCGCTTTTGAATACGAGTCGTAGACCCGGTTTTGTGTCCACCTCTTCCAGCGCCCTTCGCCTTCGGTAATATGATGGCAGAATCAGGATAAAAACAACAAGGGCTATCATTATTACCAGTGAAGCTGACATAAACATAACCGAATAATTATACATATCATAAACCATACTGCCCAAAACAGGTCCGAGAAAAAGACTTACATCTATGCCTATATACAGGGTATTGCTGGCAACACCCCTTTTAAGGGGTGTTTCAGAAAGCATGCACATGGAATATAGGGCAGGCTGAAATGCGCCGAATCCCGTAGACCCGACAGCGGCGCCTACGAGCATTGCGCCGATTGATCTGGCATATCCGATTATTATAAATGAGAAGGCCATTATTATAAGGCTTGGAATAAGAATTTTTGTTAACCCGTATCTGTCGGTAAGATAACCGCTTGCAGGTCTTGCAACTACAAGAACTATTGCCAGTACTGTATAAAATGAACTTATTCCTGATATGCCCAGCTCTTTTGCATACTCAACAATGTACACATTATATAATGACCAGCCTAAATAGATAAAAAACATAACCAGTGCCATGGGAATCGCATGAACAGACGCTATGTTTTTATACCATGACCCTGTGCTTAATATATCCTCCTTTGTCTTTTTATCAGGTAAAAGAAATAGTCCGGGAATTAATCCCAGAAAAGAGATAATCGCTGCAAAAAGAAAAACAGATGTAAAGCCGAAGCTTTCATTTTTTAAATGGGCGCCAAGGTTCAGGATGCTTATCCCTAAAGTCGGCGCTATTGCCATGCTGAGTGATGAACTTAATCCGTAAATACCCATCCCTGATGCCATTTTATCTTTTGGAAGGTTATCCCCGGCCAGGGTCATT
>CAZXUA010000054.1:0-25598 GCA_964643755.1 uncultured Desulfatiglans sp.
ATTGAATTTAATAAAAATCTTTTTTCGCTTGACAGAAGGATTATAGGATGTCCCCTTATCACGCATTGTCCCCTTATCACGCATGAAAAGGAGGAGATAAAATCAGATCAAATCGAAATGTAAAGTGGCTCAGTTTTCACGACCGAAAAAGGCTCACTTCTTAACGACCGTTGACATATGCCTCTATTATACTGTAATGTATACCATCTAAGCGCCATGGCCCAGATATTCAGTTCCATTAAGATATGAATTATATCTCTGTTTAATGTGGTCTTTACAGATTTTTGTTAAAAAGTTCCCCTTTTCCAGGAGGTGAATCTTTGCACACCACCAATAAAACATTTATACCCTCTGCAGTAATAATTGCCGGGTGGTCAGGTTCAGGAAAGACAACCTTTCTAGAAAAACTCCTGCCACTCTTAAAGAAAAAGAATCTGAAGGTGGGCACAGTGAAACACCACCATGCTGCCCTTGAAATAGATAAAGAAGGTAAAGACACTTATCGCCACAGAAAGGCGGGCGCAGACAGGACAATTATCTCATCCCCTGATAATGTTGCTATAATGATGGGGTCTGATCATGACCCCCTGCTTGATGAACTCCTCCCCTTTATGCAGGGGATGGATATTGTAATTGTTGAAGGGTATAAGAGGGAAAGGCGGCCCAAGATAGAGATATTCAGGTCAGATGTCCATGAAAAACCGAGGTTTCTTAACGACCCCGACCTGATTGCTATTGCCTCTGACACAAAACTTGATCTCAATGTCCCGGTCTTTGATCTTAATAACCCTGAAGGGGTTGCAGATTTTATATGCAAATATTTTAATCTGTCCCCTGTAGCCGAAACCGCAGACCCAAAACCATAAACCTCTCTTTTTTAATGTTTGAACGCCCTCTGGCCTGTAAAGACCATTGTAACCTGAGGATCTGCCTCATTGCATGCCTCAATCACCTCAAAGTCCCTCATGGAACCTCCGGGTTGTACAATCGCTGTGATGCCCTGATCCAACCCCACATCCACACCATCCCTGAATGGAAAAAATGCATCAGAGACCATGGTTGAGCCGATTAGCCCGCCCTTGGCCTCCATTGTCTCCATGTCAATATCAGAGAGGATGTCACTGTCTGCTTCACCTCTTTTAATCTTCAATTCCATATCCTTATATGGAATGCCGTGTTGCTTGAAACATAGGGCATCCGAATACTTGGTATAGGCCTTCATGACGGCTATTTCTGCAACACCCACACGATCCTGCTCGCCTGTACCTATGCCGACTGTAACCCCATCCTTTACATAGATTACTGAATTTGAGGTAACCCCCTGCTCCACCTGCCAGCCGAAGAGCATGTCAGCATAATCCGCCTCAGTGGGTTTTTTTTCTATGGTGTAGACCTTGCCTTTGTATTCAACTGTGGCAGGTTTAAAGTCGGCAGCGCTCTTTATAATATTGATGGGTGACTGCTGTATAATAAGGCCGCCATCAATAAGGCTCTTGAAATCGACAAACCGGTTCTCCTTGAAATATTCAAGGTCACTGATCCTGCTGATCTTTATTATGCGAAGGTTTTTACGTTTTGCAAGAACCGGTATGGTGCCATCTTCAAAATCAGGGGCAGCAACCACCTCAACATATATATCGGATAAAAGCCTGGCCGTATCCTTATCCACAGGCCGGTTGAATACAGCACAGCCTCCAAATGCAGCGACCCTGTCTGCCATGTTTGCGCGGTAGAAGGCCTCGGAGAGAGATGAGCCATATGCAACACCGCAGGGGTTGTTATGCTTTACAATAACAGCGGCAGATTTAAGGGTAAGATACTTCATGATGTTAAGCGCATTATCTATATCGGTCAGGTTGGTCTTGCCCGGATGCTTTCCAGATTGTATCATATCCTCTTCTGTAATGGCTGATACAAGGCCGTTTCCAGGTACAATAAATTTACACCCGCCAAGCACAAGGTTCCCGTTAATAAGCTCATACATTGCCGCCTCCTGGCCCGGGTTTTCGCCATATCTGAGCCCCTTTTCTATAAGCTCGCCGCTATCCTCATCCTGTATCTTCCAGCTCCTTTTCCTGTAGAAAAGTGTCTGTCCACCAAATGAGATGGTTATCTCAGTGGGAAAGTGGTCATCCATTACTGTTTTGTACATCTTTTTCAGATCATTCGACATTGGGAATACCTCTTTATTTTTTTATGCCAACGTAAATTAAGCCCTAAGTTGAAAGTTTTTTAGTGACCGCACCAGTTACTGTATACACCCAACCCTTTAGCCTTGCGCCTCCAGCCTTGTGCCCTATTTCTTATTTGTCCTTATGTTTTTCTATATATGCATATGCATTATGGTTATGGATAGATTCAAAGTTCTCAGATTCAACCGCAAACCATGTAATATTAGGGTCATCATTAAGTTTCAGCGCAATGTCCCTGACTATATCCTCAACAAACTTGGGGTTCTGGTATGCCTTTTCTGTGACATACTTTTCATCCTCCCTTTTCAGCACAGAATATACCTCGCTTGATGCGGCCTCTTCCACGACCTTAATAAGGTCCTCTATCCAGATAAATTTTTTAAACCTTACCTTAAGGGTGACAACCCCCCTCTGGTTATGGGCGCCGAAATCGCTGATCTCCTTTGAGCAGGGGCAGAGTGTAGAGATAGGAACATTGATAGTAGTAACAATATCAAGCCTTTTATCCAGAATCCCCCTGAAGGAACAATTGTATTCCATGAGCCCTTCGCTACCGGTAACAGGTGCCATCTTGTTTATAAAATAGGGGAATGATATCTCCATATGGGCGCTTTCAGCGTTAAGCCTTGTCTTTACCTCCTCAAGTATCTCAGAAAAGTTCTGGAGGGAGATCAGTTTGCTATGATCATTCAGCACCTCAACAAAACGGCTCATATGTGTACCCTTGTACTGTCTGGGCAGGTTCACATACATGTTTATATTTGCGACTGTAAGCTGTTTTCCATTGTTTTTATCAAGAACAGTAATGGGGTACCTGATATCCTTTACCCCTACCTGGTCAATATCTATATTTCTATGGTCTTTGTGACTCTGTATGTCTTCCATCATTTTCCTTATAACAATCAGTAAGATAAGTGCCTTTTTTAGAACGTGGGAGGGTATAAGTCAAATAAAAACGTGCCTCAAGAATTGCTTGCAATTTTGAAATAAAAGGTATAAATTTCCCTGACTTTGAGACATGGGTTTTGTTTTAAAGATCGGGGCGTGGCGCAGACTGGTAGCGCGCCTGCTTTGGGAGCAGGACGTCGGAGGTTCAAATCCTCTCGCCCCGACCATTCAACTTTTTAATCCGAAAATTATTAGTATTTTTCCTGAGAATTGATAGCACTATCATGCTGGAAAGTTTTACCCGATCAGCATCCTTGCATCCAGAACCGCATATCCCATTCCCTTTGGCAGTACTTTAACAGGGTTAATATCCATTTCAATAATTTCAGCCATCTCCGTCACCAATTGAGAAATCCTCAAGAGCAAACTCTTAATGGCCTCAATATCCATTAACGGCATGCCCCTGTGCCCGGTGAGCATCCTTTGCACCCTTGTTTCCCGGATCATCTCCTCTGCATCCACATCTGTTAAAGGGTGAAGCCTAGTTACTGTATCATTAATGAGCTCGGTATATAGGCCGCCCGCACCGAACATAATTACATGGCCCACAGACTCATCCCTTTTAACCCCGATAAAGAGCTCAATACCATGGGTGACCATTCTCTGGACAATTACACCCCCCATTTCTGCTGCAATGCCCCTTGCCTCCAGGCTGCCTTTTATTGTGTTAAAGGCAGCAATTGCCTCTTCGGGGGTTTTCACATCAAGGATTACACCGCCCGCATCACTTTTATGTGTCACATTCGATGAAGCCAGTTTTACAGCAGCAGGGCACCCTAAATTTTTAACTGCCCTGGCAGCCTCTTCAGGTGTATCTACCTTAATTGTTCCAACAGTTTTGATGCCATAACCAGTAAAGATGCTGTTTATGCGCTCCCAGGGCAGCCATTGGGGCCTCTTCAGGTTATCAACTGTAAAGGGTTTTATGATCCTCTTACCTGCCTTTGAATCCACATCCTTAACTTCTTGGATAAGACCCTGTTCATGCCTGATCATATCGCCATATCTCACTGCGCTTGAAAGCGCCATTACTGCATCCTCAGGAAAGGTAAAACAGGGTACAAAGGTATCATTATCAACCCTTTTACCCTTTTGAGCTGCATCCCCGACAAAAGATACAAGGAGTGGCTTCCCCCTCTTTTTCGCCTCAGGGGCTATCCTCTCTATAACCGCCTCTATATGGCTTACCCCTTCGCCTGCCGGTGGCACATATATTAACATGACAGCATCATTTTCAGGGCTCTCTATCAGTATGCGTGCACATGCCTCAAATTCGGTATCAGGTGCGGCAGCCGTAAGATCAAGGGGGTTACGGATGTTTATTCGCCTGAGCGTTTTTTGATTCAGCCTTTCAACAAGCCCTTTTGAGAAGGGTGCTATTTTAAGCCCGTGCCTCTCGGCCTGATCTGCAGCAAGGGTGCCAGGCCCGCCGCCGTTTGTTAATATCGCAACCCTGTTACCCTCTGGAACCGGCTGACCTGGAAGGAGCAATGCAGAGAGGAAGAGCTCCTGCACAGATCCTGCCCCGATTATTCCGGCCCTGCGGAACAAGGCATCAGTTACTGCACTCTCTGTTGCCATTGCCCCTGTATGTGAAAATGCGGCCTTTGCGCCTGCATCGGTTATGCCCCCCTTCAGGGCAACTATTGGCTTTTTAAGGGAGACCCTTTTTGCAACCCTGCAAAATTCATCAGGTTTATCAAATGACTCAAGGTATAAAAGGATTACCTTTGTGGAATCATCATCCTCCCAGTACCTTAAAATATCCGTTGGCCCTATATCTGACCTGTTGCCTGCGCTTAAGATAGATGAAAAGCCAACATTAAAATTTTTCGAGTAGTTGATTAACCCTACACAGAGCGCACCGCTCTGTGAAAAAAAGGATATGTGCCCGCGATACGGCAGTATAGTACAAAATGAGGCATTCAGGGAGATGTCAGGGTCAGTATTTATGAACCCCATGCAGTTTGGTCCCAGTATCCGCATATTATATTTAAAGGCAATTTCACGGAGGGCCATTTCCATTTCAGCACCCTCAGCGCCAAGCTCACTGAAACCATCAGATATGACAACAAGCCCCTTTACACCCTTTTCACCACACTCACGGGCCATATTCAGCACACCTGATGCAGGCACAACGATTATGGCAAGATCAACTGTGCCATCTATATCAATGATGCTTTTTACTGCCCTTACAGACATGACTGCGCCTGAGCTGGCAGAGACAGGATAGAGCCTTCCTTTATACCCGTTCCTGATAATGGAGCGGAAGATCAGGTTGCCAAGAGCCTCCTTCCTGTTTGAGGCGCCTATCACAGCGATTGATTCGGGCCTTAGTATCCTTTTAAGGGTATTAATGTCAGATACCGGACTTGTTACTTTTTTTGAGGTTGCCATCTCTTTCTCGGTATTGTTTATTAAACAGGCTCAGCCGTTCAGTCTATACATAGCAAAATGCAGGGATAAAATCATTTTAAAAAGAGGCTGACTTTATCCCTTCCCGGGTATACATTGGCGTTTATAAAAAAAGCCTTTACATTACTCAGACTCTGTATACGGATATCTTCCAGTGAAAAAAGAAAAGACAAAGAAGGTTTCTTCAAATTTTAATTTCATACCTGAGGACTATCCTGTCCTGCCAGGATGTTATCTTATGAAGGATAAAAAGGGGCAAATAATATACGTAGGAAAGGCAAAGGAGCTGCGCCGGAGGCTCTCATATTATTTCCGAAGCTCCAGGCAGTATTATAAGACAAGGCGTCTGGTCTCCAGAATAGACGATATTGAGATCATAATCGTAAATAATGAGACAGAGAGCCTTATACTGGAAAACAATCTTATTAAACATTACAAACCACGTTACAACAGCATGTTAAAACAGGATGATGTGGGTTACCCATTTATCGTTCTTACAGGTGAGAAATTTCCCCGGCTTTTGCCATACAGGAAAAACTGGTCAAACAGGCAGTGGGCCGACACAGAGGATAAAGAGGATGGAAGACGGTTTGGCCCCTACCTTAACAAGGTTTTTCGGGATGCGGTCATGGATCTTGCCATAGAGACATTCGGGCTTAGAATATGCAGACACCTGCCTAAGAAGAGCTGCTTCAGATACAGTCTTAAAAAGTGCAGCGGCATATGTGAGGGACATGTATCACCTGATACCTATATGGATAATGTGAGGCAGGCAATCGAACTGCTTGAGTATAGATATTCAAATATTATTTCAATGCTGAAGCGTGAGATGGATGGCTGTACAGAGGCCCTTGATTTTGAGGCAGCAGTAAAACTCAGGGACAGGATACAGACAATAGAGAGTTTACTTGAAAAGCAGATTGTTGAAAGGGATGAAAAATATGATCAGGATGTTCTCTGGTTTGGTGATACTCATGTAATGGCAATGGAGCTTACAAAGGGGGCGCTCCTTAAGGCAGGGTTTTACAGTTTTCAGAATGAGAATAATTTTTTACTCTCACGATACAGGGATCATTCACCTGAAGAGATTTTTGTGAACAGACAAATTGATGAAGGTATTCTGGAAAAAGAGCTCTTTTCAAATAATATTACCCCTGTTAGGATAACCATCCCTGAAACAGGGATCAGTTCAGCGCTCCTGATGTTATGCAGAAAGAATTATGAATATCATAAAGACAGGGCGCAGGGCGCATCCGCCGTCGCTAAAGCTATGGCAGGATAGGAGGCTCAAGGTTAGTACAATAATTTTTACCACGGAAAGCACGGAGAACACGGAGAAAAGAGAATATTAACAAAAAAGAAAAATCTATGTGACCTCTGTGGTGAACTATTTATGTATTTCATACAGTACTGTGTTTATTAAAACAATCAATAAACAGGGAGAAAAAATGGGAGAGATGCTTAAGAACAGGGTAGCGGTTATTACCGGGGCAGGTAATGGCCTTGGCCGGGCAGAGGCTATTGCAATGGCGGCCCAGGGGGCGAAGGTTGTGGTAAATGACCTTGGTACAAGCCACGATGGTAAAGGCGCATCATCAGAGGCAGCAGACAAAGTGGTGGAGAGAATAAAAAAGGCAGGGGGAGAGGCCGTTGCCAACTATGACAGTGTGGCTATCGAAGAGGGTGCAAAGAATATCATAGAGACAGCAATAAAAAACTATGGCCGCCTGGATATCCTTATTAATAATGCAGGTATTATACGTACCGACGTCGTATGGGATATCAAGACAGAGGACTGGGATGCAATGGTCAAGACCCATCTCTATGGCACATTCTACTGCACCAGGTCTGCCACCATGATCATGAAGGAGCAGGGTTATGGCAGGATTGTCTGCACATCATCCCATATAGGCTTTGGCTTTTTCGGGCAGGCCGCATACTCATGCGTAAAGGAGGGGATAGTGGGGTTTGCGCGCACAGTGGCAAGGGATTTGGGAAGGTTCGGCGCTACCTGTAATGTTATACGTCCGCTTGCTGCCTGGCGCGGTGTTGTGGACAAGGTTGGCATAATGGAGGAAAACAAGCCGGAGGATGTGGCTGCCTTTGTGACATACCTTGCAAGCGAGCAGGCAGGCGACATTAACGGCTGTATATTTGAGGTGTTTAAAAACAGGGTGGGGATCTTTACCGAGCCACAGCCGCTTGAGCAGGTGCTCTGGAAGGATGGCAGGTGGACACCCGAGGAGCTCGCAAGGGTAATGCCTGAAACCCTTACCAGGGGTAAACAGAGGGAGGTGTACCCCAAGACCCTTCCCTACATATTTGACTGATAAAAAAGGTTTAAGGTCTAAGGTTTGCGGTATTCGGAAGAAAAGTGCAAAGGCATCTAATAGATACTTAAAATGGCAGAAAACAGCAGAGAGAAATATCTCCGTGAGGAGTATATCGCCCGGATAAACCGGGTCATGGACTATGTTGAAATGAATTACAACAGGGGGCTCACGCTTGACAACCTTGCAGATATTGCAGGGTTTTCAAGGTTTCATTTTCACAGGATCTTCAGCGCAATGACAGGCGAACCCCTGAACCAGTTTATTATCAGGGTCAGGGTGGAAAGGGCTGCAGCCATGCTCTTAAACAACCCTAAGAAAACCATCACAGAGATCGCCTTTGACTGCGGTTTTTCCGGGTCTGCCACCTTTGCAAGATCATTTAAGGCATTCTTTGACATGAGTGCGAGTGAATGGCGCCAAAGGGGGTTAAAGGATAGCAAGAAATGCAAAATAGATAGCAAGGAGGGTAAAACGATTGGCAAGATCAGGCAAGCCTTTGATGTGACTTCTTATTATGCTGGCGATATAAACAATAACCGGCAAATATGGAGGATAAAAATGAAAGAAGAGATTAAAAGGCTTGAGGCGGAGATCACAGTTGAAGAGATGAAGGATATGCACGTTGCCTATATCAGGCATATAGGCCCGTACAAAGGAAATATAAAACTTTTTGAAGGGCTCTTTAACAGGCTCTTGACATGGGCAGGCCCCAGGGGGCTTATGACCGGGCCTGATTTAAAGGTAATAGCAATATATCACGATGACCCGGAGATAACAGATGATGAAAAGCTCAGGACAAGTGTGTGCATATCTATACCTGAAAATACCCCGGTTGATGGTGAGGTTGGCAAGATGAAGATCCCGGGTGGTAAATATGCAAGGGGCAGATTCACAATAACCATGGATCAGTTCCAGGCGGCATGGGATACCATGTGCGGGGCATGGTTCCCTGAAAGCGGTTATCAGCCTGGTGACGGCGTCTGTTATGAGTGTTACCTGAACAGCCCCAAGGAGCACCCGGAAGGAAAGTTTATTGTGGATATTTATATCCCGGTTAAGCCGCTTTAGCTTTACGAACTTTTTTAAACCCTTTAGAGACAGGGGATGCCCTGTCTCTGGTAAGTTAGGTAGCATTACAAATTAACTTGACCAATTAAGCATGGCGATGTACTGTGTCGTCATGAAAACAAACATGGAACAAATAAAGATACGACACGACCTTTTAGTCTCAACTTTAAATGAGAAGCAGTATAGGCTTTATCTGGCAGCCGAGGCAAAGTCTCTTGGATGGGGTGGCCTGTCACTTGTATCCAAAGCGACCGGTGCATCACGCAACACCATATCATCCGGCTTGAATGAGTTGTTGCATCCGCCCATAGGAAAAGTGGTTGAGACAAGCACAGAAGACAAAAAGACAAGGCAAAGAACAAGAGGTCGCCGACTTCCGGTGCCTGAGTTCAAACGCCAAAGACTGGTTGGTGGAGGGCGTAAACGGACAACGGACAAAGATCCCACACTGAAATCGGACTTGGATGCCTTGATTGAGCCATTTGCTGCTGGAGATCCCTGTTCACCCTTGCGGTGGACCTGTAAGAGCATTTCTAATTTAACTGAAGAGCTTATCAATAAAGGGCACAAGACGAGCACTCGCATGGTTCATGAGTTACTAATTGAGATGAGGTATACCATGCAAGGCAACCGCAAGACCAAAGAGAGCGGAAGCAACCCGGATCGAAACGATCAGTTTCTATTCATCAATGACAGTGTTAAAAACTTTCAAGAAGTTGGCGAGCCTGTCATTTCAGTTGATACCAAGAAGAAAGAAATTGTTGGAGAATTTTTGAATAAGGGAAGCACTTGGCGACCCCAAGGATGCCCTGAAGAGGTTAACGTCCATGATTTTATTGACCCTGATAAGGGGCGTGCCGCACCCTATGGGGTATATGATTTATCGAACAATGTCGGGTTTGTCAATATCGGGATCAGTTCTGACACAGCAGCTTTTGCAACTGAAAGCATTCGTCGCTGGTGGTTGAGCATGGGGAAAGAGTTCTATCCTGATGCCACGAAATTATTGATAACTGCAGACGGCGGTGGCAGTAACGGGTCGCGTGTAAGGCTTTGGAAAACTGAGTTGCAGCGTTTATCTGATGAAACAGGCTTAGAAATTTCCGTGTGCCATTTTCCGCCAGGTACGAGCAAATGGAACAAGATAGAACATAGAATGTTTTCATATATAAGCCAGAACTGGCGAGGGAAGCCCCTTGTAAGTATTGAAACTATAGTCAACCTGATCGGTTCAACAAAAACAAAGAAAGGATTGAGCATCCAAACGGCAGTCGACATCAATAACTACTCCAAAGGTATAAAAATACCCGACAAGGAAATGCGCTTGTTAAATCTGGAAAGAAAAGGCTTTCATGGTGAATGGAATTATACGATACGACCACGGAATAGTGCTTAACTTAATTTGTAATGCATCCTTAGTGCTGCCAGCATAAATGGTTCAAATGGCATTATTCATCCCTGTGAACCGTAGTCTGAGAAAATGCTGGAACGCAGATAGAGAAATATTCAGCGCCCCCCTCATCAGGGGTGCTGAATCTAACCCTCTCATTGGCCTTTACTATAATAGCTTCATCAGGGTGAATAAGGAACACTTCACCACCGGATTGAATCTGCAGTAACCCTTTTAATACAAATAAACACTCCATAAATTCCGGTCTTTGATCCGGCCCCTGCCATTTTGGAGGCCTCACTACACGGGCGATGCTGACCTCTTTCGTTTTGGAATTAATACGACCAATAAACTCCTCAATCCTCTCGAATTTATTTCCGCCTGCCTCGATGATTGCAGGCTGTTCAATCTTTACTGGCATATTGGCTCCTTTTTATTTCAAGATGTTACAGTCCGATCAGTGTTCAGATTCAGGTAACGGCTTTCTTTATATACCCCTGAATCCCATTTTAGTCCAGTTTGTATATCGGGTTAAGCGAAGCAACCGACATCATTCTTTATCCTTAATCTAATCAAAATCTAAAAAAGAGAGTTTCTGGATGGACGCTACCTAATGGTTTGACACAAAAGGGCAATTGGCCTATAACTTCTTCATCGATTTTTATAACAGAGGAGACCTTGATATGGGCACCAACCTTGCCTGGATAGACCTTGAGATGACAGGGCTTGACCCTGAGACAATGGTTATTCTTGAGATCGCAACCGTGGTTACAGATGCGAATCTGAATATAATCGCAGAAGGCCCCCATATCGCCATCAATTACCCTGAAGAGATCCTTGACCGGATGGAGGAGTGGAGCCGCACACATCATCAGGAATCCGGGCTCCTTGCCCGTGTAAGGGCCTCAGTATGCGACTGCTCCCAGGCAGAGCAGGCCACCCTGAACTTTGTCTCCTCTCATTGCGGCAAAGGCGAATCCCCCCTGTGCGGCAACAGCGTGTGGCAGGATAGAAGATTCCTGGCAAAGCATATGCCTCTTCTTGAAGGATATTTTCATTACAGGATCATTGATGTAAGCAGCATCAAGGAGCTGGCAGCAAGATGGTACCCCGCTCTTCCACCATATCAGAAGAAAAAGGATCATCTGGCATTGAACGATATCAGGGAATCCATTGAAGAGCTTAAATATTTCAGAAAGAATATCTTTATTCAACCTTAGCAGCTCTTTTTTTGCCTTTCAATTTCCCTTTAATTTTGCCGCTGCAAGATCAAAATGTCTTGCGACAAGGCTTTCAAACTCCTTACCGGTAAACTGCCGGTTATTAAAAAGATACCATTTGGTGCTGTTCCAGTATTCACGAAGTTCGCGGGGGTCGTTTATCTTTTCTATGAGAACGGTTATCTCATCAAGCTTTGTCCTTTTCAGGCTGTCATTCCTCAAGTCATAAAGGTCATTCAGCCTGTGCAGATGCTCTTCTTTAAAACCTATCTCAAGGGATCTCTCCATGAGGGCATTATAGATGGCATAAACCTCTCTGAAATCCTCAACATGCATCATGCGCTCCTTTGTCTGTTCAAGCATCATCTCTATGATCTCATTAAAACGTCTTTCATATGCCTTTTCCAGGAGCGCCTCATAGTCCTCGGTATCATAGCTGCTCTTTTTCAGAAACTTGAGTGTATAGTGGAAATAACTCTTGAGCTGATCCATATCCCTGATATTTACCATGCGGGAGATCCTGCCGGGCATGTTGATCTCATCCTTAAAATGAATAGAGAGCACCTTTTTATTGTTGTCCTTTTCAAGGATAATCCCGGAACTGGCCTTGAAAAATTTATCCAGCCTTTTCCTGTCATACCATATTTCTTCCATCTGTATCCGGCTCAACGCAACATTAACAGCCTCATATCTCCTCCTTATCTCCCTGATAATGGTGAGATAACTGAGGCATGCGGGCCTGCGGTCATCGCTCCTGAACCGCTTTGCACCAAGGAGAGAGAGGAGTAAAAATTTTATCAGGTTATCATAGCTCAGGTAGACCCCAACATTTTCAAGGCCGTAGAGCCTGATATTGTCTTCACACAGGTTTTTTAAGATAAAATGCCTGATGGCCTCGGGCAATTTTCTTATATGATTGTATGTGCGTAACGCCTCATAAAGGTCTTTCTCAAAGGTGGCGTAACCGACGCTGGCATATTTTCTTTCCTGATATATGTACTGGAGCGGGATATGGACGATCATCATGGCGATATCGCTGAAATCCACATACCTTAAACCCCTCAGCTTGAACAGGCGTTCAAGGGCGAAGATGAGTTTGCCTGCCTCACAGAAACGCTCAGACCCTGAAAACTGCCTGCCCCAGGCAGAAAGATATCCGGCAGGGGTTTCACCTTCAGGGATGCCCTTTCTGAAAAATTCCTCAATGGCAAAAAAGAGCCGCCCCTTTTCACTGTAAAGCCCCTCCATGTAGGTCTCAAGTGTGGTTTTACCCTTAATTATACTCAGACAGGTATCCTTGAGGCTGAAAAGCCTGATTGCTAGATCCTCCAGTATCTGGTCTTCTCCCAGGGCAGAGATCATTATTATTGAGCAGAGGAAAAATGCTTTGAAAAGGTCAGGGTCGCCCGTGTCAAGTATCTCCTGCATGGCATGCAGGGTATACTCCCCCCTCACTATATGATGGAGCCTGTCATGATGCGCTATAAGAAATGTCAGATATCTCATGGCATCCTTTCCCATGCCATATTTTTCAGGTATATTCTCCTTTAAAAGGAAGAGCGATCCTGCCTGTGCCTGATCAGCTATGTTTATCTCAGTTTTATATTTTTCCCTCAAAGGCGGGCTCATGCCTATATCCTGGAGAATAAAGGCCTTGATAAGGGCATCAAAGAGGTCATGATTTTTTCTCAAATCCCTCACAATGGCTGCAAGCTCTTCAAGCTGTGATTCATTTAACCCTACAATGCCTGCCGCATTAGGCCCGAATTCCCTCCTTGCCAGCCTGTGAAGGGCATCAATATCCTGGAAATCCTTGAGGTTGCCGTTTATCAGGGTCTGAAATTTTTTTGCGCATATGAGCAGGTGATCAATAACAGCCGATTTTCTGTAAAGATTGCCCTCCCTTCCAAGTTCACGAAGGTCATTAAGCTCAGGGAGGACAAGGTTCAGTATTGTAGGTGAATAATTGAAGAGCCTTTCCAGATTGCTGAACAGGCTGTCGGGTTTGAATAATACCTTTTTAAAATTTTCCCGGATAAACTGCCTGATCCCCTCTATGGTTTTTATCCATTCTGTCTGACGTTTTGGGATCTTGATCTCGCCTGCGTCCCGGTTTATGAGCCTCTGGTGGCCCTGATAAAAATCCTCGATTTCAGAAAGCAGCCTTTCCATCTCTGTGAGTTTTTCAAGGGGGATATCTGACAGGCTGACATTCTCATACTTCTTGGTCAGCGCATCAAGACGCTCAATGGTCTTATCTATATCAATGAAGGTGATATCAAGGCTCTGATCGTTCTGGCTTAATGAGAGCTTAAAGCCTGTGTTTACGATGAAAAGCAGTTTGGTCTCATACAACTGATCAGAGAACTGCTTCAGCATGACAGGAGAGAGATACTCGGTATTTACCCTGCCTGCCTCATCTTCTATCTTTTTCACCCTATCGGCAAGGTCTGCATAAATTGAATCCCCTAAGAGGGGGTTAAAATTGATAATGGTTCCCCTTGTAACATTTACAGTAAACCACAGAAGAATAAAGCCCGAATGGCTTCCAAGCCTCTCAAAAAGGTGTTCTGTGCCGTGAAAATCCATATTAAGAAATTTTCTAAAGAGAGTAGGACGCTGCAGCGGGTCATCGCTCAGAAATTTTTCTTCAAAATATTCAACATTCTTTATTAAGGTGATAATACTTTCTATGCGCGCAAGTTTTTCATCTTCATAGTCTGCAAGGGTTTCCTTCTCCATCTCACCCTTTTCGCTCAATTCCTTCCAGCTCTCTATATACTGAAAATATCTCATCATCATGAGAAGCTTGTTAATAAGCCTATTGTGTATGCCCCCCATAAGTGAGATCTTTTCATCAAGGAGTCCATCCCAGGTAAGCTCCCTGTTCATGGTAATCCTCAGGGCCGATTCAAAAAGATCAAAAAGCTCGATCAGATGCACAATATCCATATCAACCCTTCTCGATGCCACAATCTCTGCCATTGTCATGAGACGGCAGTATCTCAAGAGGTTGATTGCGTCCCTGTGGCTCATTGATCGTGCAAGGTCTGTGACCGGCTTTAGCTTTTTTTCACTCATCTTGCCAGCCAGAATCCTGCCGGCGGGGGTGTGGCCTGTTACGATAAGGGCTATCTCCCGGAGCTCCTCCTCGCTGAAACCGAAA
This sequence comes from uncultured Desulfatiglans sp., assembly GCA_964643755.1. GTDB lineage: Bacteria > Desulfobacterota > DSM-4660 > Desulfatiglandales > HGW-15 > JAAZBV01. The sequence goes on from CAZXUA010000054.1 coordinate 14,733, forward strand.
AAGCTCAGTATCTCGATATTTTTAAGTACCTTTGTCCTGTGGCCCTCTATCTTGCCGGGATTAAGCTGAATCTTAATCCTTTCCAGCCTGTTTATCTTCCCTATAAGCTTGATGATCTGGGTTATGCCGCCGTAACGCATCTTTATGCTCTCAAAGGGCTCGCGTATCCTTTCAAGATAGCTTTCCGGCATACCGGCATAATTCTTGTTCTGTATCCTCTTTAATACCCTGAGTGTCCTGATAAGGTAGTCAAATGAGTCCCTGTATTCAGCCAGATAGGCCAGGGGGCAGCCTGCAAGTTCAGATTTGAATACGGATTGTTTTAATTCGAGCACACCCTTTTTGATCTTTCTCTTCTGGGCAAGACAGATGAGGAGGTAATCAGGCGTATAACCCTTTATCTCAAACCGCCGATCCCACTCCTCCTTTACGGAATCAGGCAGCACAGACCTGAAAAAAATCTCTTCAAAATAGATCGACATGAGTTTCAGCCATGCCTTTTCCTGGTCAGGGATATTATATCTGGTGGTAAGGGGTATATCCAGATATGGAAGTGCATTGATCTCATTAAAGGAGAGGTCTGCCAGGTTTCTGCCCATTAAAAGCCTCTCCCTTGATTCCTGATCCTGATAGACCTGCTCTATATACTTCTCAAAATCAAAGACATTTACTTCTACAGATGAGTTGTCTCTCATCTCATATCTCTTTTCTGTCCTGTAGATATGGGTGAAAACAAGAAAATTCTTCTGTTCTTCAACGGTTTTGAATGTGATGGTTGCATCCCTGCTGCTCTTCTGCTTATTGCGGTGGGCCACAATAAACAGTTCGCCATCCGGCTTAAGTATCCTGTATATCTTGTCCAGGGTGTAGAGCAGGTAATTTTCAAGCTGGCTCCTGTTTTGAGCAACCTTTGAGCGGTTTAAGGAGAGCTCCATGTCGACTGTTTTATAAAGATCTCTGGTAATGATTACTATATCAAGGGTGGTTTCAAGGTCGCGAAGTTTTTCCTGCGAATCAATCACAATAAACTCATGCTCCTTGAACCTGAGGGCCAGTTCATCAACTATCGGGTCGGTCGCATGTGTAAGTATGCCTATGGAGTGGCTCTCCTGCATATATTTTTTTGCATGACCCTTGATAATTTTACCGATTTCATCTGCCTTGATCCTGATATTTGTAAGCGATGTGGCAAGCAGATGGCTCGGGATAAGATAATATGGAGTACCATAACTTGAATAGCGGATCAGGAGGCTGATCTTTTTGTAGATGCTGTTTATCTTGCGGTAATTTGATTTTACTTCATCAGCCCTGTTCAGGTCTATGGATTGTATTATGTTCTGATCTGCCTTGCTGAGCCTGCCGCATATCTCAAAAAATCCGAAGCCATATGCGTTTCCGCCATATCGGCTCGATAAAAGCGGAGGGTGTCTTCTGGCTGCAACTGTACCTGGAGGGATATCCGTCAGGTCAATGCCCAGTTGTCCATACTCCTCGGGTTTTATAATGCCAAAGGGGTCGCCTGAAAGATCAGTTGCGTTAATAATATTATTTGCCTGCGTCAATCTTGCACCTTTTCATGATAGCTCATCCGGTCAGCTATTACTTTATAGCGGTATGTACAAATAATTTCAACTGATTAAACTTCTTTTATAAAAGGGGGATTTCAGATATATTTTTTATCACCCCGGAGAGCACAGAGAGCACGGAATAAAACATAATAAAATTTAAACCCCGTGCCCTTGGTGTCCTCCGTGGTTATCATAAAAAGCCATATTATATGTCTCTGTATCTATCGAATACAGTACTTAAAACATGAGGATCCAAATTATGGAGAAGGCTGGCGGTTTTAACAGGATTGAAAGATCAGAAAAAAAGATGTACGGCCCAAGAGGGCTTCTTGTTTGCGGATACCCTGAAGAGGAGAGAAATAATTTCATTGATTTCATATCAACGCTTGATATGGAACCTCTACCGGTCATATTTTCGGTGAACACGGATATTGAAAGGGGTGTGGGAGTGCTCCTGACCCTGAAACACAAAGAGGGCATATCCGGCCCCTCTGACCTACCAAGGGCTGTAATAATGTCAGGGTTGAGCCAGGATGAGCTGCACAGGCTCATGGATGCATACAGGGGTGCAGGGTTTGTGAGCCAGATATGGGCATCGCTTACCCCTCACAATGAAACATGGACACTCAAGGCCCTGCTTATAGAACTGCTTGCAGAGGCAAGGGCAATGCGGAAGAAATAATAATGATTTTATGCGGTACGGTATTACAAAAAATCAGGAACCTATAGCTTGCATTGTCTTAGTTAGTGTCCATCCAGAAAGAGGCAAATTCTGGATGGGGCTTTCAGCTGTCAGCCAACTCTTTGATTTGAAAGTCTTTTGCTGAAAGCTGATTGCTGATGGTTGACCGCTTGAATCCAAAAACGACAGTTTTTGGATGGACACTAGGAGACGACAGTTTTTGGATGGACACTAGGAGACTGTCCGAGAATAGGGTTTTTCAAAAATAGCACCTAGTAAATTCAAATACTTACAGGTGCAAAAATGCTCAATTTTGCTATTCTCGGACAACCTCCTAGTTAACCACGGAGGACACGGAGAGCACGGAGAATATTTTTTTATTATATTATCAATAAATAATTTTTGTTTTTCTTAGCGCCCTTTGCGTCTTTGCGGTTCAAAGTTAGTCTGTCAAATCACCTATACAAGAACACGGTGAATTGTTTTAGTTTATTTCAATAGTAATTTCCCTCCCCTTGTGGGAGGGATTAAGGGAGGGGGATTAATGTAGAGGGACTGCTATTAAGAATTAATGCATCAAAATCAGGATTTACATCACATCTGAAAATGGTCGGGGATAAACCCCAACCCTACAGAACCTTAATAACAATAAAATAATCATCCTCAGCGCTCTCCGTGGTGAAAATATATTATTGTATCCCTAATGAGTTTTACTTACAGACTATGGCTTTTTATATAAGCCCCATGCCAGTAAGCACAGATAGCATAACAGCAACAGCGATCACAGACCCTACCTGACCGCCTGTATTTGCGCCCAGTGCGTGCATGAGGAGGTGATTCTTGGGGTTATATCTCTGTCCCTGTTTCTGTGCTACCCTTGCAGCCATAGGGTAAGCCGATATGCCGGCAGCACCTATGAGCGGGTTTATCTTACCCCGTGTTACAAGGTTAATCAGTTTTGCAAAAATGATCCCGCTTGCCGTATCAAGGCACATGGCGAGAAAGCCCAGCGCAAGTATCAGGATGGTCTGTGGGGTAAGAAATACCCGGCCATCCATGGTTGCCCCGATAGAGATACCAAGGAGCAGTGTTACCACATTCGCAATCTCGTTTTCAGATGCATTGGTGAGTCTTTTAACCGCACCGCACTCCTTCATGAAATTACCCAGCATGATTGTGCCAAGAAGCGCCAGCCCTTTAGGGGCAATAAGCCCACCAATCACAGTGGTAACAAGGGGAAACAGGAGTTTGGTGGTCTTTGAAACAGATTTTTTTACTGTCTCCATTGTCATCATCCTCTCCTTTTTTGTGGTGAGGAGCCTCATTATGGGCGGCTGGAACATGGGGACAAGCGACATGTATGAATATGCTGCGACCGTGATCGGGCCTAAAAGATGTGGCGCAATCCTGGTGGCAACATAAACGGCTGGCGGGCCGTCACATGCCCCAACAACACCTATGGCAACCGATTCAAGCTTTGTAAAACCCAGGGCAAGGGCAAGGGCCACAGTAAAAAAGATCCCGAAATTGCCCGGAGCGCCCAATAGAAATACCTTCGGATTTTCAAGCAGCGGCCCGAAGTCACACATTACACCGATGCCTATAAAAATAAGCAGGGGGAATAACTCTGTTACAACCCCTGCCTCATAGATGATCCTTATAAAGCCCTCTTCCTCCATAAGGCCGCCAAGCGGTATATTGACCAGTATTGCCCCGAACCCGATCGGTACAAGGAGCAGGGGCTCAAAACCCTTTTTTATACCCAGATATAGTAGTACGCAGCCAATAGCTATCATGACAGGGTTTGACCAGTGGAGGTGCATAAAACCCTCAATAAGACCGCTGAATCCGAGTCCAATAGCCTCTAACATCTCCCACTCTCCATGCTTTTTTTGTCTTCGTCATGTTTATATGGGAACAGTTTTTTAAGTATGCCTATAACAAGGCTCAAAAGCAGAAGGCATGCGGTGCTGCCCACTACACCAACAACAATTATCGTAATCCCAAAGGTCAGATTATCCATTTTAAAACCTGTTTTAACGATTGTATTATATGCGAATAACCATTTTTTCCAGGATGCTTACTACCATGGAAAACAGACAAAAACAATCCTTTTAGATTGGTTTTATCTCATGGGATCTATGATGCGCTTTAAGGGTTGGATAAAGCTTAAGCAGATGCTTTTACCCCAAGCCTTCTAAGAGCCAGGCAACTACTGCTTCAATATCATCAAACACCTTTACCATGTAGCCGGCATTAAGGGCCACTGTCTCCTGAAAATAATGGGTCTTATCACCGGAGTCAGTTAAAATGGCTGCCCGGATATCACCGGGTAACTTAAGCGCCCTTGTATCAGTATAGGCAAACTCATACCCGTCAATAATACCCATTGCATCTGGCAAGCCGCCCACATCATTCAATATCCTTTTTATGCCGGTTGCACTAATGATTTTGACATACTCTCTTGTCAATTGCTGAACAGTTTCCCGGTCTAGTGGGCCCATAGAGTTTTCCAATAATATAATCGCCGTTTTCAGATATGGTTACCTTATAACTCATAGAAGTGTTTCCCCTGCATCCTTTACCACAGCCTTATACTTCTCATGGATCATCTCTCTATCAAATTCCCAGAATTGAGCAAGCATTGCCTGATCCTCTTTTTCTGAAAAATAATTTCTGGAGGCGGGAAAGAACAGATCATCTTCCTTCTTTATATGTCTTGGATAGAACTCAACAAGTGTCTTGAGGCAGGCTGTAATCCGGGGAAGAGCGGTTTTATCCCCATTCCGATATCGCGTGTTGGCCACAACAAGGGCCTTTGTAGTGCCACGGCCAAAAATGTGGTCTGCGATCAGTTCATCCATCAACTGCCGGTATTTATCAGTAAGGGGTTTGTTCCGGAGTTCTCTGAACAGGATATCCTCCTCCTTTCCATGGTGGGTGCGGTCTGCATAAACCCTAATAAAGTCTACCGCTGTATCCACAAAGCAGGGATCATTTGACTGTGTCTTCTCAGCATGCTCCAATGTGCGTTGAATAACCTTGAGCATCTTTTCGATCAGCCGGTGTTCTATCATGAGTGGACCTCGTGCCTGCATATTTCACCTCCTTCGTTTATGCATAAGGACTGTTACTTAATCTCCATATTGATACAAGAAATTTCCTTTCTCAGGAATTGTTAGTGCCCCTTTTTCTGCCAGGATCTCTGTCGCTCTCGAATAGATAAAGTGATACCACCATATGTAGAATTCCTCGAATGAGATCTCATCAGCATAGCCTGTTTTCTGAAAAACATCTTTCGCATAATTCCGGTTTGTTTCGAGAATATCAAGAAGCGCTGGAGTATAAATTTCTGCAATAGCTTTTAGCTTTAATCTATCACCCTCATTTATTTTAGGTAAAGAGGAAATCTTCGCCTTGACAGCGCTATTATCGATGCTTCCACGATTATTACCATATGCGGAGTATGTTCCATATGATTGGTTCCCATATATTCCAAATGCCTCCCGGTCTGTAGAAATGTTTTCCAAAAAGGCGACATAATAATTTTTTCCATGTCGTAACGGCCTTTGGGCCTTTAAAAACCTGCTTTCTACATTCTCAATCTGCCAGTTATCCAGCAAAACATTGCTCAATAGGAAAAAGGCCATTGAATCATAGGAATAGTTTTGAGCCAGTCTGGTGGTTGAATACACTTCCTGGACTCTGTCCTTATTTTTTATAATAGAATCAGCAATAGCCAGTGAAATCGGTTCTGCGTGTTTATGTAGCTCATTTCCTTCTTCATTGTTTATAACCATGCAGGTGATCCGAACCTTTTCACTCGTTCTTTCAATGTATCCTTTGTTTTCAAGAAAGGAGACCTCCTGATTATATTTTTCTACGCTCCAATTATTGCTTTTTCTAAATACCTCCGGTCGAACCCGGTTATGGATTGATATAATCAGCTTTTCTGTGTCACCGCTAAGAGTAAAGTCTGGCCGGTTGTCGCCTTCAGCGATTATATTTTTTTGGTAGTAGGAAGCTGCAGTACCTGCATTCAAACAAAAAAGCAGGGATAGAATAGCCAGTCCAACTATAATATTTTTCCTCATTAATTATTTCTCCTTATGTTAATAAATGATCTACTTAAAATATGGCCTCTATACTAGAGACAGTATGCAGGTCATATTAGACGAAGCAAAACAACAGCAGTCCAATGTTATTGATCCAGCAGATATGACATCAGAAAATTATACCTGAGATATGGAGCCATTACAGGGGTTTTCATCTCATTTGCATCGGACAGATATACCTTTTTTTACTAATACACCTGCCACTGAAAAAGGTTACTATAATTTAATATTTGTTAGATGGTTCATCAGAATGTATCCCCATTGAATGCAAATGATTTATCTGCTCCTTTGTTAATGGGGAATTCACATCATCAATGAATTTCTCAAATCTAGCCGCAACCTCTTCCTGCCATATAAAATGCAGAGCCCATGCAGCTTTTTCAATTGCCTGATATTCTTTTGACTTTTTATCAAATTGTGCGGCTATCTTCTCCAGGGTCTCAAAAATTTCGTTCGAATCATTTTTGTTATTCAATTTTATTTCTCTTTCATAAATTTATGAGATGTTGAGTTAATAATCTGTCACAACGGCTCTCCAGAAATACACTCCCATCTTCCACCCTTAGTCGGTCCCTCATGCTTAATCACTCCATCTTCCTTAAGTCTGTTGATTTGGTGCTGTACACTGTAAACGCTCATCCCGGATTGTTCTGCAATCTCCCTGATGCTGAGTGTGGGCTGTTCTTTCAGGATATTTAATATATTTTCTTTAGGGTTTCTTTGGGGTTTCTTTGGGGGTAAAACTTTTATCTTTTATGGTTTTTTCTAAAATGTCTGTAACTTCTTTTAAAGCATGACGTTTAAAGATGGTGATAAACAGCTTCGCTACCTCCTTGAATTCCACGTCAGGCTCCATTTCAAGAATAAGAGGTATTCCCCTCCCCCACGCTTCCACCATGTGGATACGCCTCAACAATTCGGCCACAAGTGGATTGCGTCGTTTACTTACATTTCCCTTGTAGAGCTCTTCAATAGTGAGGCCATCTAATAGCCCGCCGGGGTTTCGTATCTCCACACGGTCTTTAAATACCGCCACCTGAACATAATCGGGGTCACGATAATCACGGTGACAAAAGGCGTTTATTATGGCTTCACGTATGGCGTCCGAGGAAATTTCAGGTATGTCTTCTCTATAAAGTCCCTTTAATTTCATGCCGATATGTATGTTTTTTAAAACATATTTCTGTGCCTCTTTTATCAGCGTAAGGATATCACCCTCAAAATCATGGCGATCAAGTATATCTGAACTTGTGCTACCTCTGAAGACTGCACACCGTAATTGTAAAAAAGGTGCTTTGTCAAAAAACAAACTTGCAGCGTTTAACAGCTTGCCATTTTTCAGAACCTCTAGTTTTTTCAGGACATCAATAGGACTACTCCAGGACAGGCCAGTTTTTTTGATAAAATTTTTCAATCTTTCATTATCAATAGATCTAATCCCTTTGCCTGCAGGTTCACTGTCCCAATTCACAGGAGGTTTCTTTTTTGCATAGCTATTAAATAATTTTTTCTTATGCTAATCGGGGGACTATAACTCTTTGTTCTTTTAATATATAACGCTGTAAGGTTATTAGGTTAAATTATCTCAACCTTATAACCTAGCAACGTCCCTCTTCTCACGATTAATATTTTTTTAATATGATCATCATCTTTAACAGTCATTATTCCATTAACAGGGCAGGTCTGATTATTTTTTTCCCAGACTCATAAGTCATGAAAAGCATAAAATCATGGCTGTCTCCGTTCTTCTACATTCTTCTACACTCTTTTTAATTTTTATTAATTGTGATTATTGGGATATGTCCAATGACAAGGCTGACCTTATTCTTACACTATTCTTTCAACAATAAAGCGGTTTTGTCATGTAATAAAATCCCTAATATTGGTATAAGGCTACACATTTTTTGGAAATATTTTACATATTTTTAATGGCTGTTTACAAATATATTTTGTTAACTTATTGATTTACTTATGTTTATATAATGATATAAAATACCACTTGCTGGCATATCATTTGCTTAGCTTAAAAAGTTTAATAAAAAATACAAAGGAGTGTATTATGCAAAAAAGGGTTACATTTTGGACAATTCAATTACGACTTTTTTTAATGGCTATCGCAATTATTTTTCTAAACACCACATCAGCTCATGCATTGTATTTGGCTACATACGATACGGCGGTTGAATGGCATCCGTTTGCTGAACTTCATGAAGAGGAAGGGGACTTCGAAGGGACACCATATCGGGCTTTGGGGTGGACCTGGTTGGGTATTCTATCGGCTAATGAGGCGAATGGCCAAGATCAAGTTTCTAGCCTTAATACTGATGACTACGGAAGATATATTTCTCAATCGTCTACAGGAGTGGTTAATTATAGTGGACACGGTTGGGCCAGCGCCAGATCATACGCGACATTCGGTTCTTTAGGCGTGCATGCTGTGTCTTATCTCCCCAATGGTGTTTTTCAAGAAATTTATCAGGAGCACCACGCCACCGGTGCTGAATCCCGGGCACGGTTCAGGGATTTATTCAACGCTAGTACTCCCACGGGCAGCCCCGATGAAACCGGCAGAATGATAATACACTATTCTCTAGAAGGATCAACGGCTTCCAGCGGACGGGGATCCCATGTCCCGGAAGCTTTGGGAGACTGGATGGTTTCAGGCGGGTCTTACCTGAGTCATGGCGGACTGTCAATTATTGACGAAGGAACACTCGTTGCGGATATCTATTTTAACAGAACAATGAATTTTGAGATGTCGTTATTTGCCCGTACATATGTCAATGATGATAATGAGTGGCTAGAAGGTGGCTTTGCAGAGGCTGACCTTTTACATACGCTGAATATCACCTCTTTGGCTTTTTATGATGCGCAGGGGAACCTTTTAGGAGAGGATGATTACAACCTTTGGACGGAATCAGGTTATAATTATAAATATATTGAACCCATTCCTCCAACTAACCCAGTGCCTGAACCTGCAACATTGGCGCTTCTTGGATCTGGGTTGTTTGGCATATTTGGGTTAAGACGAAAAGTGGGGTTAGCCAGGAAAAAACGAAAAGAAGGTAAAGAGGACAATCCTTTTAATATCCAATAACTCATGGAAAGCTGTAACACAAGGCGATTGAAGATAATGGTCTTTGATCGCCTTTATTCGTTATGATGTCAACAGGTTTAAAGTTGAGGTAAAAGTTAACCCCCTCCCTAATCCCTCTCACCATCCTTTGTTAAGCTACTGTCTGACAAGCAAGGGGAGAATAATTTTATGTGGATGAACGGCTTAAGACTGGATTCCCGATCGTTGTCGGGAATGACGAGGGGGTAGTGGATTCTCCGCTCAAGTATGAGAATGACGAGGGGATAGTGGATTCTCCGATTCAGTCTCCGCTAAAGCTACGCCCTGACAAGCAGGCCGGGAATGACGGTGGTTGTGGATTCCCCGGTCCGTCGGCCGCCAACTACCATCGCTAAAGCTTTGGTGGTCGGAGAGGCTATGGCCGGTAGACAAGCCGGGAATGACGGTGGTTGTGAATCACCGGTTCAGACTTTTTAGTTTTTGCAGGGTCAGGATTTATTCCTGACCATTTTTGGATTGGATATAAGATAAAGACCCTGAGAAAAACATCTATTCATAATTCAAGACAAAAAATCATTTCTCACACAAAGTCACAAAGCTCACAAAGTTAAGAAAGAAAAAATACCATGTTAAAAAGCATTTGATTTTCTTAGTGTTCTTTGCGCCTCTGCGTGAGATATTACTTTAGGCTTTTGCCTGCGATGCATAAATCCGATCCTGTGTTGACCTCTTATCTGGGCGCAGCCCGCAGGGGAACCCTGGAAAGGAGCTCCTGGCGTCTATCAATCTCCTGACCTAGCAGTTGCTCTACCTTTTCAAGGGTCTTTGGATCATTTGCAAAGCGTTTTCTGGCCTCGGCAATGAGCCTGACGCGGGTTGCCTGCAACTGTTGCCTATCCTGATTTGCCATCAGTTCATCAGCACGGGCCCTAAAGGATTCATTAGCGTTAGCTGGCATAACCGGTTGCTGGATCGTCTGTTGTTTCATCTTGAGATCATTCAAGTTGCGATCGAGCGAGGTCTTCCATGTGGCAGCAAGCGTCTGACCCTGATTATGCACAGAGCCGATCCTGGCAAGTGTGTCAGTCGTCATCTTTTGATGCGCAGGAAGGCTGCCAATACCGCGCGAACCTGCCAGACGAGCCCCTGCGGGCTTAACCATCCCCCCTGATTGGGCTCCTCCAGCCATTGGACCAGTGCTGTTACCTGCCGGGGCCACAGCTACAGGACCGGTTGAACCTCCTGACACAGTAGCAGTACTATTTCCTGCTGGGGTTCCTGTAAAAGGGGGACGACCATTAAAAATATAAATTCAATCTAATTTATAATCCTTTGCTGTCTTTTCCCCACGTTGAACTGAAATGCTCACTGCAGCCGGTGTGATGTCGAGACGCCTCGCTACATCCACCATTGGTATTCCAAGTT
>CAZXUA010000055.1:0-25509 GCA_964643755.1 uncultured Desulfatiglans sp.
ACCAAGTTTTTCAAGCTGAGTCGCAAGGCGCACCTTTTCTGCTGTATTCATGCTGGCGCCGGGAGACTGCTCGCCATCTCTTAATGTTGTATCAAAAAAAATTACTCTGTCCATTCAGGGTATTCCTCCATAAATTTAAAAGAATCATACCTCCAATAATAAAAATCCGTTATCAGGGGGCCTGATAACGGATTTCTATTTGTTCATTAATTCAACTATCCCATTATCATGCCCGGCGGTATACCCCTAGCACCAGAAGGTTTACCACGACAGGTAGGACCTCTACTGCATTTCGGCTGATAATGTTGATAGTATTGATATTCATTTAAATAGTTTTCCTGTTTTGACTAAATTTGGCAGTATATTCCCACTATATACAGGCAATGTCAAATAATTTTTTATAATTTTTATTATCATTACTTGACCGGATGATCAAAAAATAGTAGTTACCCGTTTCACAGGGTTATGTACTAGGCAAAAGCCATCCAGACTCATAAAGTCGGGATGGCTTTTTTTTATTTTAGCCATTTTAATGGCAACAATAGCCACAGCCTGGCTCATGAGCGAAGCGCAGTTTAATAACCTTACGCAAGATTTACAAATAAGGGTATTCAAAATGAAAAAACTCCTGGTCATAGATAACTATGACTCATTTACATATAATCTTGTTCAGATGTTTATGGATTACAGGCTCCAGATAATGGTTTACAGGGCTGATAAGCTATCGGTCAAAGAGGCTGTCTCTCTTAAGCCTGATTATATCCTTATAAGTCCGGGGCCTAAGGATCCGGCACATTCCGGCATCTCTATTCCCGTGATAGAACGATTCTACAGAGATATACCTGTCTTGGGCGTATGCCTCGGGATGCAGTGTATAAATGAGCTTTTTGGAGGTGAAACCGTGAGAGCGCCTATTCCGGTGCATGGTAAAACTAGCCTGATCACGCATAAAGGAGAGGGGATTTTCCATAACATTCCATCCTCTTTCACTGCGGCAAGGTATCATTCATTGATGATAAGACCTAAAGGAGCTCCAATGATAATAACCGCCATGAGTGATGACAATGTGATTATGGGTGTTTCACACCCTGAATATCCACTTTATGGGGTTCAGTTCCATCCGGAGAGTTTTCTTACTGAGTATGGAGATATAATGGTTAAAAACTTCCTGAACGCAGGCTCTTTGCCCCAGTAAATAGAGGAATTTTGCATGCATGATATAAAACATATAACCGGAAATATAACCGGTATAAGCATTAAGAGGCTTGAGACAAAACTCTCTTTTTTCGAAATGGCCTCCCGTTTTTCCAAAGAAGCAGGCACTGTAACATTTATGAGCGGAGGGAGTCTTGACTGCGCCAGGTATCATATTCTTGGTATAAGGCCATGGATGCATTTTTTCGGAAAGGGTAATCTCTTTACGATACAACTATCAGACAGCGCACACAGACTTGAAGAAAACCCTTTTGATATCCTAAAAGCGGTTTTAGCAGCCTGCCGGGTAGATGAGATGGCTGATGATATCCCATTTGGTGCAGGGCTTATGGGTTACCTCTCCTATGATCTTAAGGATTATATTGAAGAGCTGCCGCGTACATCTATAGATGATCTGAATCTTCCTGTGATTTCACTCTTTGCGCCATCTATTATACTTATATACGATAATCGTTCCCAAGGATATACCATCTGTGTGCCGGAAAAAGATGGTTTGCCTGTTATATCAATGGATGATGCAGAAAGCATTCTTTTATCAGCCCCTGAAAAAGTTCTCAAAAACAGAGAGGGTTTTTTCAACCCTTCTTGCACCAGTTTCAGATCAAATTTTACACAAGCTGAATATGAATTAGTGATCCTTAAAATAAGGGAATATATAGCATCAGGTCATGTGTACCAGGTGAATATGTCCCAGAGGTTTGAGATGGATTATCCAGGTGACCCATTCAGCCTTTTTATGAAACTGTTCAGTGAAAACCCTGCGCCCTTTTTTGCATATATAAATGCAGGAGATCACCAGATAGTATCCACATCTCCTGAGCGATTTCTTACCCTTAAAGGTAACCGCGTAGAGACAAGACCCATTAAGGGCACTAAACCCAGAGGTAAAACAGCAGAGGAGGATGAAATGTTCAGGTCACAGCTTGTAAACAGCAAAAAGGATGAGGCTGAACTCTCCATGATTGTTGACCTGATGCGTAATGACATTGGAAAGGTATGCGAGGCATCATCAGTAAGGGTTAAGGAACATAAGCGCCTTGAGGCCTATGAAAACGTGTATCACCTGGTGAGTATAGTTGAGGGTAGACTAAAAAAGGGATTTGATGAAACAGACCTTCTTAAGGCTGCTTTCCCCGGCGGTTCAATCACAGGATGTCCGAAGGTAAGGGCAATGGAGATCATAGACGAACTTGAGCCAAACAGGAGACATGTTTACACAGGCTCAATTGGTTACATAGGCTTTCACCGGAGCATGGATCTCTCAATAGCCATACGCACTGCCACTATCTGTAACAACAGGATTTATTTTGCATTTGGCGGAGGGGTTGTTTATGACTCTGACCCCCTTGATGAATACACTGAAACCCTCCATAAGGGAAAAACAATTATGGAGGCACTTAAAAAGAGAGAGGATGAAAATATAGATGAACCAGTGGCATGGATTAACGGTTCTATTAAGCCTTTATCAGCAGGCGCTGTTAAACTGACTGATTTAGGAGTTCAATATGGTTACGGATTTTTTGAAACCATAAGGGTCAATTCAGGAAGGATATCCTGCCTGGATGATCATATGGAGAGATTCCGCAATACGTGGGAAACCCTGTTTGAAAATCCATTTCCTGATCTCACATGGGATAAGATAATCAGGCAGGTGATAAAGGCCAACAGGCTTGATAAATGTGTTGCGGCTGTTAAAATTTTAGCTACCTTTGGCGACAGGGATACCACGCCTTACAACCGTGGTCTTTATGTTACAGCAAAACCATACAACGGAAGAAGTAAAAAATTATCTGAGACGGGCATTAAACTTGGAATATATCCTGAACCCAGATCCACAACCCTTGCCGACCACAAAACACTCAACTACCTTCACTACTATATGGCAGGCAGATGGGCAAAGAAAAACGGGTTTGATGAGGCAGTAATCCTTAACAGTGACAAAAGTCTTTCTGAAACAAACACCGCTAATATCCTTATATTAAGGGATCAAAAGGTTATCAGACCTTTTTCGGATCATGTATTAAAGGGTGTAATGGAAAAACATGTCTGCGCCTTCCTGAATGATCTTGGCTACCATATTGAATCCAAAAGAGTTGTTACAGAAGATATTCTATCTTCAGACAGTATGATAATTACAAACTCACTTGTTGGCGCATTGTCTGTATCATGCATAGGTACAATGGAACTTAGCAGATGTGTCAATTTGTGTGACCGGATAAATCTCTTTATTAATGGCATTTAAAACAAAGAAGACAGTTTTATGAGGTATTATCATTATCACTGTATCAGGCCTACTCGCAGGATACGCCCCTGTATAGAGTAAGGGTCGGAAATGAACCAGTCAATGATATTGCCTGTCCCTTCCTTCATGAAATACTCTCCAAGTCTTTCAAAGGTAGGTCTTCCAGGGTCAGCAAATACTATGGTCTTAACCCCGCTATCCAATGCCCTGATCATCATTTGTTTAAGGGTATCAACCATATTATCCCAGAAGCAGATATCCGAGCCTATCATGACATCTATGTTTTTAAAATCCTCGCCTGTCAGGTCACTGAAATCAGCCTCAATGGTTTTAACTCTTACATCATTTATCCCTGCAAGCAGGTGCACATAAGGGAAAACAGCGGAATCACTGTCTACACAGGTAACAACCGAATCGAAATTTTTCACACAGTATATTCCGGCTATCCCCCATCCGCACCCTATATCAATAATATTTAACTGGCTGCTGAATCTGCTTCGCGTGAAATAATCCATCAATAACCAGCTTGATGGCCATATCCTGAATCCATGTATTGAAGGTTTGTGCAGGCGTTTTAATTCACGTATTGACCTGTGACTTGAGCGGAGAACCTTTACCCCATTGCAGGTATAATCCTTTTCCCTGTTTTTTAACATTTATATACCTGCAATCCCCAACTGTTAAGATTCAGTTTTAAAACCAAAATTATTTTCAGTACCGCTTTTTACCGAAATTACCGCCGCCACCCTGTCTGCTTCTTCCTCCACCATCCCTTCCGCCGCCACTGCTTCTTGTATCACGTTTGGGATTGGCCTCATTCACCTTTATTGCCCTTCCCTTTATCTCTGTATTGTTCAGGCCATTAATAGCTGCCTCTGCCTCTGTCTTATTGGTCATTTCAATAAAACCAAAACCCTTTGACCTGCCGCTGTATTCATCTTTAATAACCTTTGCCGATGTTACCTCGCCGAATGCTGCAAAGGCATTCTTAAGATCTTCTTCAGTTACTTCGTAAGATAAATTTCCTGCATAAATGTTCATTTAATCAAACTCCTTTAAAGTTAAGATACTAAAAATAACTGCTCCCATTGGAAACAGATAAACCACCTAAAAAATGGTTCAAAGACAATGGAAATTCATCCTGAAGAAATGAAAGCCATATAAAATATAAAATACTGGCGAAAAGATTGGTATGTATCAGATTGTACTTTATATTGTCCCCTGGATCATGCTTGGAAATAATGTCTGGTTAAAACCAATTCTATGATCACACATTGTTTATAATATCAACAAAATAAAATTATTCTTTAAGAGTTCTAATAATGGATAAACATTATTTTATTAACATTTATAAGTCAAGTTTTTATTTTCTATTTTTATTTCAAGTTATGAATCACATGTATATTTAAATTATTTCTTACTTATATTATTTTTTATTATTAAAATTAACTTGCATTTCTTTTAAATAGAGGTTAAATTTGGTTAAAATTTTATAACCTGACCTTTGTTCAGGTTTGTTTCGTTCAGAAGGAAACGGCTTTTAAATGGGCATCCTTTGTGTATTGAAACTTATCTTTTATGTGGAAGGAGGATGTCATCATGGCTAATGGAATTGTAAAATGGTTTAATGATCGCAAGGGCTTCGGCTTTATCCAACAGGATAATGGTCAGGATCTGTTTGTCCATCATTCAGGAATCTTGTCAAATGGCTTTAAAAGCCTTAACGAAGGCGATCATGTTACGTTTGAAGTAGAAAATGGACCAAAGGGTCTTTCTGCAAAAAATGTTACAAAAGTATAGATATATCCATTTAGTTCTGCATAAAAGGCGTTTTATTTTAAAGGGACGCCCTTAGTATTATGTTTAACCGACTGAAAAAGATTATAAAACGTCCGAGCATAGCCATTGACCTTGGCACAGCCAATACGCGTGTATTTTCCTCTGATATAGGGCAGGTCAGGGAAAGGCCGTCTACTGTGCGCCCCCCTGAAGTCTCAGGGAATAATTCCTTTTCAGGGGATTACATATCCTACCTAAACAGTAAGATATCATACAACCCGCTCCGCGGTGGTGTAATTGTTGATATCTACAATGCAATCAATCTGCTCAAACCTTTACTTAAGGAAACAAGAAGAGGCCTAAGGCAGCCTGTCTCCCTTGCCTCTGCTCCGACAGATACATCGCCAAAAGAACGTGAACTCCTTGCAAAGGCCATTATTGAGGCCGGAGCATCCCGTGTGGCAATAATCCCTGAAGTATGGGCTGCCGCAATAGGGGCAGGCATTGATGTAACCTCGGAACATGCACAGGCGCTGATAGACATAGGTGAAGGGGTTACTGATCTCGCTGTAATCCGTGACGGGCAACTGTTATATACGGCTGCAATCCGCACTGCATGCAGCGATCTTCAGAAAGCGGTGAGATCTGCAATTGTTTCAAGACATAAGGTATATGTCTGCAGTGCTGAGGCAGAGCGTCTCACAAATACCATCTCAATAATCCTGATGGGTGAATCAACAGACCCCAGATATATAACTGCAAAGGGAAATGATATCTTTAAAGGCAATGATGTAACAATTGATATTAATGAAAAGGATATTGTAACCGCCATGACTCCTGTATTAAACAGGATACTGAAGATGGTGGAGTTTAACATCAGAAGACTTCCTAATTCAGTATATGATGAGATAACTGAATCAGGGATCTGTCTGTCAGGAGGGGGTGCGCTCATAGCCGGGATAGACAATCTGATCAAATCACGCACAAACCTTGATGTCAGAATAGCTTCAGATCCGACTCGTTCTGTAATAAATGGGGAGATCGAGACACTTAACTACTGGCAGGGACATAAAAAATGGTGGGAAAATATATTCTGGCCAGACCTTTAACCCTTTAACTTAATATTTCACCTTTACACAATCGATTTCAGCATATCTACCTGTTTATAAAGACGCTTTACTGATATTGGGAATGCAGTGCCAAGCTCCGGGGCAAATACAGATACCCTGTATTCCTCTATCATCCAGCGCAGTTTATCCAAACCCTCCATCTTTTCAACTGATACATAGGGGGAGAGGGTTTCATGCATACCCTTCAGGATAGTTTCAAACACCTCTACCTGCCTTGATTTTTCTGCATCCTTCTCAATATTATTGACACCCCTTTCCAGCCTCACCTCCATGGCCTTAAGGTACCTGGGGATCTCTTCCATAATGTCTGAAGAATAAATATCTGCGAAATTATGCGGCACCAGCCTTTCAGCCTGATCTCTTATTTCAGCACAGAGCATTATCCCTGCTTGATTTATCTTTTTTGATTTTGCAAGTTCATCAATAAAACCCCTTGTATAACTGTAGGTCATGATGAGCTTAAGCACCTGATCCCTTAAAATCCTGTATTCTTCAAGCATCCAGGCAGGCAGTTCATTTGCGTATGCATCAAATTCCTCTTTGCTGCGTATATTTTTCCTGAAAATCCTCTTCATAACAGCTTCATGCATCACATTGGATAAAGCCGCTTCACCCCCAAAAAATAGGGCCGCTCTTGCAGCATCTTTAGGAAATGGCCAGTCCCGTTTAAGAAATTTGATATCCTTTATAAGCCTTATTTTCAAAAGTTCCTGAACGCCCGCAAGATGCACCCTCAGGGCAAGTTCCTTATCCTGATAAAGCGCGATATTCACCCTGCCATTATCAGGTTCAAGCGCAGGATAGAGAATCACAGGTGTGCCTGTCTCAATAGATTCAGGGATAGACTCATATACCCATTCTGTAATTCCTTTACGCTCCCACCTCTCTTTCAGCTCAGTAAACTGATTTATGTCAGCATGCTGTGATGAATGGGTCTTTAATATCTCGTGTATATTTCGCCCTGCCTTTAGCTCCTTACCACTGTTGTCTGTAATGGCTATCCTTGTGCGCAGGTAATCAGGTATCTCCACCTCTGCCCAGACTGAAGCGGGGATACTCACCTTAAACCTCTTATAGATAAACTTTGAAAGGGTATTGATCAGGGACTCTTCACCTGTTTTCATCTCATTCATGATGATATCCACAGTGTTTGATACAGGCACAAAAAGCTTTCTATACCTTTTTGGAAGCCCTTTAATAAGGGCAGTAATTTTTTCTTCTAAAAACCCATCCACACCCCACTCCAGGTGTTCGGGTGAAAGACTTGATGCAACATGGGAAGGAACCTTTATGGTGAGACCGTCATCTTCCTTTCCGGGTGAAAAACTGTATGACAGACTGAGCACACTATTGCCTATCTTCAGCTCATCCGGAAAGAGTGAAAGGTCAGCACTATCTGGGTTGGCAAGCAGTATATCCTCCTCTGTCATCTTAAGAAAATCATCTGAGCCCCTTTCCCTGATCAGCCGGGCTAGGCTCCTTGAATCACATATGCCTTCAAGCCTTTCAGAGTAAAAGGCGGCAAGGGCATCCTCATTTGCCAGCAGATCCCTTCTCCTGAGTTTATTCTCCATGTTTTCCAGCTTCTTGAGGAGGTTTATATTGTGTTCAAGAAACGGGAATTTCTGGGCAATATCATTTTCTATCAGGGCTGACCGTATAAATATCTCGTGTGACTCTTTTGGATTTATCCTGCCATAGGATACTGATCTACCTGTTACAACAGGTAACCCAAAAAGGGAGACATTCTCGGATGCCCTTACCTCACCCATCTTCTTTTCCCAATGCGGGTCTGAATAGGAATATGTGCAAAGCCCCTGACCTATATCCTCAAGCCATGCAGGGTCTATTTTAGCAACGTTCCTTGCAAAGAGCCTTGATGTCTTTACCATCTCGGTCGCCACTATCCACTGCGGGTTTTTATTAAAGAGGGCTGATCCCGGAAAGACCATGACATCCCTGCCTCTTGTTGCCCTGTATATGTTTTTTTCTTTAAGCATAGCGATGTTGGACAGAAAACCGCTTAATATTGCGCGGTGAACCCCGGTATACCGGGATAATGAATTCATTTTTTCAGGTAATGGTGTAACAGGGATCTTCTGATCCCGTATAATGGTCATTATCTGGTCATAGGTATATACCCACTCCCTCATCCTTGGAAATGATAGAAAATGGTCTTTACAGAATTTTCGCATTCTGTTCTGGGTTTTAAGCTCCTTCCACTCACTGTGATATTGCTTCCATATCTTCAGCATGGTAAAAAAATCAGATTCCGCATCCTTGAATGGCGCATGCATCTGATCAGCTAAAGCGGCCTTTTCAAGGGGTCTCTCCCTCGGGTCCTGGATACTGAGGATACCTGCAATTACGGCTGTCTCTTCCACATACCCCTCTTTGCATGCCTCTATCATCATCCTGCTGATCCTTGGGTCAAGGAGCATGGCTGCCATCAGTTTGCCCTTTTCAGTGAGAGCGATTCTCCCCTGCTTTTTTACTATTGCGCCAAGTTCATTAAGGAGATCAAAACCATCCTTTATGCTCTTCTCTCCCGGAGGATCAATAAACGGGAACCTTGCAGGCTCTCCAAGCCTGAGATTAACCATGCGGAGTATAACCTCTGCAAGGTTGGCCCTCAATATCTCCGGGGGGGTAAATTCCTCGCGGTTTTCATAATCCTCTTCAGAATAGAGTCTTATACATATGCCGCTCTGGACACGGCCCGCCCGCCCCTTTCTCTGGTCAGCGCTGCTTTTTGAAATAGGACTCACAGGAAGGCTGTTGGTTCTGGTCCTTGGCAGATAGCGCGCTATCCTTGCAAGCCCGGTATCTATTACATACCTGATGCCGGGTATAGTGAGCGATGTCTCTGCCACATTGGTTGCAACAACTATCTTGCCTCTATTTACACTGTATATCCTCTGCTGCATAGAGGATGGAAGCCTTGCAAACAGGGGAAGGATGGCCGGGTTATCCCTGTAGTTTCGGCCTGATAACCTTTCGCAGGTCTCAAGTATATCCTGCTCTGTTGGCATAAAGACCAGTATGTCGCCGCTCTCTCTCTTCTCCTTCAGCTCATCAATGGCATTAAGGGCAAGATCAACATATGTTATCTCCCCCTTTTCCTCCAGCTTAGGGTCAATGGGGTTGTATATCACCTCCACAGGATAGAGCCTTCCGCTAACATGGATAACAGGCGCATCATTAAATGCCTTTGAAAACTTCTCAGTATCAAGTGTGGCCGATGTAATGATGACCTTGAGTTCCGCCCTTTTCGGAATGAGTGTCCTTAGAATGCCGAGGATAAAATCTATGTTAAGGCTCCGTTCATGCGCCTCATCTATGATCAGGGTGTCATACTCATTTAAAAATGCATCCCCCTGTGTTTCGGCAAGGAGTATGCCGTCTGTCATTACCTTGATGTAGGCATCAGGGGGTGTTTTATCTGTAAACCTCACCTTGTAGCCAACTGATTTACCTGGGGATTCACCGAGCTCCTCAGCTATCCTCCGGGATATGGAGGATGCAGCAATGCGTCTGGGCTGAGTGCATCCTATCTTGCCTGCGATGCCTCTGCCCGCATCAATACACATCTTTGGTATCTGAGTGCTCTTGCCTGACCCTGTCTCACCTGAAATTATTACGACCTGGTTATCCCTTATTGCGGCAACAATCTCATCCTTTTTAACGGTTATCGGAAGTTCTTCAGGATAGGATATCCTTGGAATTAATGCCTCCCTTTTCTCTCTTTCGAGTATGGATCTCTCTGCCAGTGCAAGAAGGGTTTCAAGGATATGTGCAGGAGACTTTCTGGAGCCCCTGTCCATTTCCCCTGCCCTTTGCAATCTTTTCAACCGGTTTAAAATCGATGCCCTGTCCCTCAGCATTGTCCGGGAAAGCATAAGTTCAATTTTTTTAATCTGTTCAGGAATAATCATATCGTAATTTTTAGCCATGTTATCTTTTTGAAAAAAAGTATAACATGGCGAATGACATGGCAAGTAATTCCTTGCAGCAGGATAGGAGAAATCTATTTTATTCTGTCCAGACCTTCATGAGTTTCACAATAACCTCTGCGGCCTTTTCCATATCTTCAAGGGCAATCCATTCAAGCCTTGAGTGTACATTATTTCCGCCTGTAAAGAGATTAGGCGCAGGAAGCCCCATGAAGCTAAGCCTGGCACCATCTGTTCCTCCCCTGATTCCCTTTCTTACAGGGGTTAAACCTGCCTCCATTATGGCCTGTTCTGCCTTTTCAATAACAATCGGGTGATTATCCAGCACCTGTTTCATATTACGATAGGATTCCTTTACAGTCATGGCGATCTCTGCGCCCCTGTATTCATCCTTCACCCAGTTAACGGTATCTCTGATCAGCCTTTCCTTTTCATATAGCCCCTCTTCTTCAAAATCACGCACAAGGATCTGAATACTGGCCTCCTCCACACTGCCATTAAGCTGATTGGGGTGGATATACCCTTCTCTCTTATCTGTATTTTCAGGAGCAAGTCCATTATGAGGCAGATTCTCTATAATCCTGGCAGCTATCTTGATTGCATTTATCATCTTTCCCTTTGCATAGCCAGGGTGTACATTAATGCCTCTGATATTTATTTCAACCGAATCGGCACAGAAGGTCTCATCCTCGATCTCTCCCAGATTTCCGCCATCCACTGTGTACCCATAGTCAGCCCCTATCTCTTCAATAGTAATCTTATCTGTGCCTCTGCCCACCTCTTCATCGGGCGTAAAAAGGACTTTGATTTCAGGTCTGGGGTACTCAGGGTTTTTTACCAGAAAATCCAATGCGCTCATGATCTCTGCTATGCCCGCCTTGTCATCTGCACCAAGAAGGGTTGTTCCATCTGTGGTGATAACTGTCTTGCCTTTTTTTTCCTTAAGCAAGGGATTATCAGCAACTGAAAGCGTGAGATCATGTGAAACAGGTATATCTGCCCCATTATAATCATAATGGACTACAGGCATCACCCTCTTTCCTGATACATCAGGAGAGGTGTCCATGTGGGCAATAAGGGCGATAACAGGCACCTTATTTTTCTGGTTGGTAGCAAGATGGGCCGATACATAACCATATTCGTTCACATTTACATTTGCAAGCCCATTCTCATTCAGTTCAATAACAAGTCTGTGTGCAAGATCAAACTGTATCGCTGTTGATGGAAAGCTCTTTGAATCCGGATCAGAGCGTGTATCTATCTTTACATAGGATATGAATCTATCAAGCAGATCAGGGAACTTCATCTTTTATCCCTTCAGACTGTTATATATGGTTTTCACCTGTATGCAAAGCTGCTCAAACTGTTCAGGGTATAGAGACTGTGCGCCATCGCTCAATGCCTTTCCAGGTTCATGATGCACCTCAACAATAATACCGTGTGATTCAACAGCCACAGCAGCCCTGCTTAAGGGGATAACCTGATCCCTTTTTCCGGCTGCGTGACTGGGGTCAATAATAATTGGCAGATGACTTTCTGTTTTCACTACAGGGACAGCAGAGAGGTCAAGTGTGTTCCTGCTGTGATTTACAAATGTCCTCACACCTCTTTCGCAGAGTATCACCTGTGAGTTCCCTTCAGCAAGGATATATTCAGCGGCCATGAGCCATTCCTCTATTGTGGCGGCCATACCCCTTTTTAAGAGAATGGGCCTCTTTGATGCCCCTGCCCTTTTGAGCAGGCTGAAATTCTGCATGTTTCTTGTGCCTATCTGCACCAGGTCTGCGCTCTCTTCGACCTGATCAAAGGTTGTTATATCAACAACCTCTGTTGCAACAGGCAGCCCTGTCTCTTTTCTCACCTTTTCGAGTATCTTTAAACCCTCCAGACCCAGACCCTGGAATGCATATGGAGAGGTTCTGGGTTTAAATGCCCCCCCCCTGAACATGTCGGCGCCAGCCTCCTTTACCTTTTTAGCAATGATAATGGCCTGCTCCTCGCTTTCAACAGCGCATGGCCCGGCAATAATGGTCATATGGCCATTACCGACCTTCACACCTCCGACTGACACAACAGTATCTTCAGGTTTAAACTCCCTGCTCACCAGCTTATATGGTTTTGTAACAGGGATGGCATCCTGTACACCGGGCATCCCTAGAAATAGAGAGCCATCCACCGGCCCCTTGTTATAAAGGATGCCAATGGACATCCTTTCGCCTCCGGGGATTGGTCTCGGGATATACCCCTGCCCCTTTATTGCGCCTATTACATCCTCTATCTCTTTCTCAGTTGCATTTTTGCTCATCACAAGTAACATTTCATATCTCCCTGTGTTAAAAAAAGGGGCTTATGGTTCCCCACAGCCCCTGAAACAAAAAACCGCGGGAATTATGCCAAGTCCGCGGTCCTTATAATATTACAGCCAGTAAAAAATATATATCAAAGGACAGCAAACTCCTCCGTGCGCCACCAGCGCCACCACCAGTATCTGTTATTGATATTTTTATTCAACATCTTTTACCCTCTGCTATATGCCTTTGAATGATCCAGAATCTAAACCAACAGGGGCATTATTGTCAAGCCATTTATTAGTACACTATCTGCTTCCTTTTTACAGGTAGACATGTTAGTTTGCCCCCTTATTGCACAATTAAAGGAGAATGCTATGAACAGAACTCGGTTTTTAACAGGATCAGGACTGATTTTATTACTTATTGTATGGTCCATTGTCTCATTATATCCTGACTGGCTCTGGTTTGACACCCTGGGGTTCTCAAATCTCTTCATTAAAACGGTAGTTAGCAAATATGGCTTTGGAGTAACCGTGTGGGTCTTATTGATCCTGCTTATTACCCTGAACATCTTTATTGCTAGAAAACTGAATCCTGATTATTGCTCCGGCGCCTACCTTAAAGAAAAAGGGCCTGAGGCCATGCCATTCGGCCTTTCTGAAAAGGCGCTTAATTCCCTGACTCTTATACTTGTCGTCATACTCAGTGTTGTTGTTGCATTCAAAAGCAGTAAACACTGGGACCTTGTTCTGAGATATCTTTATCAGGTGCCGTTTGGTTCCACTGACCCTGTTTTTAACAAAGATACAGGGTTTTATATATACACCCTGCCCTTTCTCATCTTTATAAAAAATGGCCTGATTTTTCTTATTGCTGTTTCCACGATTATCACAGCAGGCTGGTATCTGAAAAACGGGGCGCTCCAGATAGAGGGAGATATGACACCCATGGAAGGGGCGCCGCCATCCTTGCCGAGTCTGAAGATCACTGCAAATGGAAAAAGGCAACTGATCTTTATATTCGGCATTATAGTTCTGCTTATAGGATGGAGCTTTTATCTTAAGAGCTATGAACTCCTGTTTTCTACCCAGGGCCCTGCATTTGGCGCAGGATATACTGATGTGACAATAAGGGTATGGGCCTACAGGATAATTCAAATATGCTCGCTTATATACGGTGTGCTGCTCATATATAATTCATTCAGAACCAATATGAAGGTGATCTCCAAAACCGGTATCCTGTGGATCGGTGCGATTATAATCCTTTCATACCTGATCCCTTCTTCAGTGCAGAAGTTTGTCGTTAAACCCAATGAGCTTACAAAGGAATCACCCTATATAGAACGTAATATCAAATCCACACGTGAGGCATATAACCTGAATAAGATCAAAGAGGTTGATTTCAATGTCAGCAACAATTTAACACTGAAAGACCTTGAAAAGAACGATGTCACCATACAGAACATCAGGGTATGGGATGAGAGACCTCTTCTTCAGACCTACAAACAGCTTCAGGCAATACGCCTTTACTATGATTTTAATAATGTGGATGTTGACAGATATGTGATAGGCAGCAAATACAGACAGGTCATGATATCTGCAAGAGAGCTTGTTGCAAATCAGTTGCCCCCTGAGGCAAACACATGGGTCAACAGACACCTCAAGTATACACATGGTTACGGTGTGGTATCAAGCCCTGTTAATGAGGTATCAAAGGAGGGGCTCCCCAATCTTTTTATCAGAGATATCCCACCTGTTTCTGTGCCGGACATAAAGATAGAGCGGCCTGAGATCTATTACGGTGAAAAGACTGATGACTATGTGTTTGTTAAGACAAAGACCGAGGAGTTCGACTATGCAAAGGGTGATAATAATGTATATACCATCTACCAGGGAAAGGGGGGGGTTGAGATAGGCTCATTTATCAGAAGACTGCTCTATGCCATAGAATTTATGGATCCCCAGATACTGTTCACAAATTACCTTTCTTCTGAAAGCAGGGTCATGTATAACAGGAATATCCAGACCAGGCTCAATATCATTGCACCCTTTCTTAACTATGACGATGACCCCTACATAGCGATTTCAGATGGCAAGCTCTACTGGATAACAGATGCCTATACCACATCTGACATGTATCCATATTCGAGCAGATCAGTGATGCCTGGCACAAGGAATGAGGTCAACTATATCAGAAACTCTGTCAAGGTTATAATTGATGCATATGATGGCAGTGTTGATTTCTATTCCCTTGACGATTCAGACCCTATTCTTAATACATATAAAGCAATTTTTCCCGGTTTTTTTAAGTCATTCAGTGAGATGCCGGAAGAGCTGAAAAGACATATAAGATACCCTAAAGACCTCTTCAGTATTCAGGTCAATGCATATCTGAAATACCATATGGAGGATGTACAGGTCTTTTATAATCAGGAAGACCTGTGGCAGGTGCCCAGTGAATTATACGGGGATACACGGATTGAAATGGAGCCCTATTACATAATTATTAAACTGCCTGATGAGGAGCATGAAGAATTTTTTCTTTTGCTCCCCATGACACCTTCAAGAAAGGACAATATGATTGGATGGCTTGCTGCAAGGTGTGACCAGTCCGATTACGGTAATCTTATTGTATATAAACTACCAAAGGATAAACTTGTATATGGCCCCATGCAGGTTGAGGCAAGGGTAAACCAGCAGACAGAGATATCAAGAGAATTCAGCCTGTGGGATCAGCGAGGTTCAAGGGTGGTAAGGGGCAATATGCTTGCCGTACCTGTCGAGGATTCATTCATATACATTGAACCTGTCTATCTTGAGGCGAAACAGGAAGCGCCTGAAAAAACAGCCCCGGTTCAGCAGCAGCCCAGAGGGATGTTCGCAAAACCCCATACAGCAGCACAGGGCAGGGCCATTTCATCCAGTGGAAAACCGGTTACATCCTCTGCATCCCTGCCTGAACTGAAAAGAATAATTGCTGCATCCGGAAACATGGTTGTAATGCATGAAAAACTTGAGGGGGCATTAAGGGCTGTACTGGGCAGTGATATCTTATCTGAAGAGCCTTCTGTTACTGAATCAGTCCATCCTCAGACAGAACCTGGAAAGGGGATCAATGAAATAGCTAGAAAGGCGCTCATCCACTACAGAAAGGCAAAGGAGTATCTGCGTGAAAATAACTGGGCCGGTTATGGGAAAGAGCTTGACGAGCTTGAAAAAATATTGACCGCCCTTGAAGAAAAAGAGGCATCTGATAAGGAATAAAGGCGATTTAACAGAGGATTGAGATATAACAAAAGACCGGGGCCGCTAGTATCCGTGCCCCGGTTAAATTTTATCGAGGAAGGATCAGATTTGATTTTTCCCTCTGCTCTGCCCTTTCCATCTCCTGATGCATCTTCTTTAAATGTTCAATCATCTGGGCCATTTCCATCTCCATTGCCGCTGGAAAACGGTCTATAGCCTCATCAAGCGTTGAGGCATTAAGTCTGGCCTGCAGAGGCAGAGGCCCATCCTGTGACATAAGCTGTGTATGACCGACAAATATCTTTGTGCGGGTTCCATCTTCTGTGCCATCCAGACTGACAGGTGTAAGTATTCTTATTGAAGCGGTCTTAAGGTCTGTTACATTTTCCTCCCTGTAAAGATTATTTTTATCAACCTTGAAATCGATCCGGTTATTTTCCATCTGATGCTCCTTATATCTAAAGGGTTTATATTTTCCTTGTCATAAATTTAAAGGGAATCACCTATAACCTATTTAAACTAATTATGCAAACAGGGTTTTAGGGATATAGCATTGAAAATTTTATTTAATAATGATACACATCCTCGCCTGATTATAAATTAATATTATGGGGTTATAATTCATGAAGAAGCTTATTACATCCGCGCTGCCTTATGTCAACAATGTACCGCACCTCGGGAATATCATAGGCTGCGTTTTATCTGCTGATGCATATGCCAGGTTCTGCCGGCTAAGGGGTTATGAAACACTCTATGTTTGCGGGACAGATGAATATGGGACTGCCACCGAAACAAAGGCAAGGGAAGAGGGGCTTACCCCCAGGGAGATATGTGATAAATATCATGCAATACATAAAGAGATATATGCGAATTTCAATATATCCTTTGATATCTTCGGCAGGACATCGACTGAAAAACAGACAGAGATAGCACAGGCTATTTTTAAAGACCTGGAGGCTGCAGGGCTCATTTCAGAGGAGACAACAAGCAGGGTCTTTTGCGAAAAGGACAATATATTTCTTGCGGACAGGTATGTTGAAGGCATATGCCCGGCCTGCGGGGAAGATGGGGCAAGAGGAGACCAGTGTGATGCCTGCGGCAAGCTGCTTGAACCGGAGAACCTGAAGAACCCCCGCTGCAAGATCTGCGGCTCCACGCCTGTATTAAAGGAGACATCACACCTCTACCTCAGGCTGGATGCGCTTCAGGATAAACTTAAGGCATGGTCAGACGAGGCATCAAAAAAAGGGAGCTGGACAAACAACGCAATACAGACCACCCTCTCATGGTTTGAAAAGGGTTTGCAGCCAAGGCCTATTACCAGGGATCTCAAATGGGGCATACCTGTGCCGAGACCCGGATATGAAAACAAGGTTTTCTATGTATGGTTTGACGCACCCATAGGGTATATATCCATAACCGCAAATGTAATAGATGAGTGGAAGGATTGGTGGCAGAACCCTGAAAATGTTACGCTGTATCAGTTCATGGCAAAGGACAATATACCATTTCATACTGTAATATTCCCGGCATCGCTTATTGGCACAGGCAAAAAATGGACACTGCTTTACCATATCAATGCCATAGAATACCTGAATTATGAGAATACCAAGTTTTCAAAATCGAGAAACATCGGCGTATTCGGAAATGATGTAAAGGAGACAGGGATTCATATTGACCTGTGGCGCTTTTACCTCCTGGCAAATCGGCCTGAAAGGAATGACAGCCAGTTCACATGGGATGATTTCATCGAAAAGGTAAACTCTGAATTTACCGATAATATCGGAAATATGGTCAACCGAACCCTTGTTTACCTGAAGAAAAATTTTAATGGAGAGATCAGTGACCTTGATCTGCCAGAGTCACACAGGATATTTATTGAGGAATGTAAAAAGGAATTTGACCAGATTACCAAGGCATACGAGGATGTGAGGCTCCGTGATGCTGTAAGAAGCATACTCGCCATAGGCAACAGGGGAAACAAGTTTTTCCAGGATATGCAGCCCTGGGAACAGATCAAGACAGAACCGGAAAAGGCACATGCAACGGTCTCAGTGCTTGCCTACCTTGTTAAGAGTGTTGCAATAGCCCTTTTTCCCATCATGCCCGAAACCGCAAATGGCATTCTTGATATTATGAATATCAGGGAATACTCATGGCAGGATATAGGTAAATTCAGTGGGATGGATGGCCATACAGTGAATCAGCCATCTATTGTGCATAAAAAACTTGACCTTAAACTTGCTGAAAAATTCAGGAAACAGTTCAGCGGCAAACAGTCTGATTTTGGCCGTGTTGAGCTGAAGATCGGCAGGATTGAAGAGGTCAAAAAACATCCCAATGCAGACCAGCTTTACTGGCTCTCAGTCGATCTTGGTGAAAAGACCCCGAGGAGCATAGTGGCAGGTCTTGTAAAGAGCTATTCACCTGAAGAGATTCAGGGGAGAAAGGTTATAGTGCTCTCTAATCTCAAACCTGCAAAATTAAGGGATATAAAATCAGAGGGGATGATACTTGTCTGCAAACACAGAAACAGGATGGAACTCCTTGACGGCACCCCTTTTAAACCGGGTGATACCATTACTGTTGATGGAGAAAAGGTGGATCATAGTGAGATAACAATGGAGGAGTTCAATAATATTGATCTCCTTGTGAAGGATGGTTTTCTAATGTCAGGAGAACAGAAATGCCATGTGGCGGGTATTCCTGTTGTAACCCATGAGCTCAAGACCGGAAAGGTTTGCTGAGACCATAGGGAGGGAGAAATTTATCAGGCTTTCATCTGTCAGGCAGCATGAATATCTTACCCTGCTCGCGCGTAACGCCCTTGAATCAGGGGATTTCAAGGGTTTTTTAGCAAGATATAGAGAGATGCAGTCATGGGTTGAGCTTGATAAATATTCGCCTCCGTATTATCTAACAGAGGAGGAGGCAATCCATGAATACCTCCTATTCCATCAGGGCTTCAGCAGCAATCCCGGTATCCTGCATAAAAAGAGAGAGCCATTAGCGCCTTCAGAGTCCCTTTCATGGTCGCCAAAGTTTGATGTAACCATTGTACTTGATCAGGTAAGAAGCCCCTATAATACAGGCTCTGTGCTGAGACTCATTGATAATTTCGGATTCAGTAGACTAATTCATAATGCAGAGTGGCTAAGGCTTGATCACCCGCAACTATGCAGAGCAGCAAGGGGTACAGAAAAATGGATACCTGTTGAGCATAAACCTGACCTTGCCGAATGGTTAGACAGACTGGATATTCCAGTGACAGGCATAGAAAATTCAGATGATGCCATACTGATAGATGACTGGCATCCTGAAACGCCCTGTGTGCTGATTATAGGTAATGAGGTTTACGGGATAGCAAAAAGGCTGCGTGATAAGTGTAAGACCCTTGTCAAGATACCCATGTTCGGGTTCAAACAGTCAATGAATCTTCATCATGCACTTGCAATAGCAGGGTACAGAATCACTTCAAAAGCCTGATTTTACTTAAACCTGTGGGTCTAATCAGTTGCCCTCTTCAGAGAGAATCTCCCATCTCTCTTCCATTTTTTTAAGCACCATGGTTTTGCCTGATTTAACCGAGTAATTTGAGGAGCTGTACTCCTGCCTGAACCTTACCTTTACCCTGTTGTCTGCATCCGGCTCATACACCCTGACGTCTGATATCCCTATCCTGATCCATTTCTTCTCTTTGTTTCTTTTTGATTTATCGTTAGCCCATCCTTTTTTATCAAGTTTAGCTGACCTGAAATCATCTGAATAAAATGAGATATATGAGTCCATATCCCCATCCTTTCCTGCGCTGGCCTCCCATGCATTCTTCCAGTCCTCAAGGAATATCTGTATCTCCTTTTTGATATCCTGGACATCAGGGATATCCCCTGCGCCTTTGCTCTCTTTGATATCCCCTGCAACTGTTACAGCTCTTTCAGTTATTTTTGGTCTGATATTCTCATCAGGCGGCACAACGGTCTTCAATCTCTTTGTCCCATCCTTCTTATTTATTATTATCGGCTGTCTTACTGCTGACCCATTTACAGACTCAGGTGAAACTGTCACATCCCTATTGGAAAGACTATCAGGTTCAAGTTCCTCGATAACAACAGGTTCATTTGTTACGCTTTCGGCCTTTTTGTAATCTTCATCATGATAAACAGATATATAACCAAACACAACGGCCATGATAACGAGCGAATAAATAAGATATATGGAAAAAACCTTTTTCAGCCATTTTGGTATAATGCCAAACCTGATTATGCCCAGAGTAAACCCTCTGTCGCCACCCTTTCTTCTATACAGTTCAACAATGGTCTTACCCATTTTTTTGGGGTTTCTGATCTTTTTTGAAAGCCATAACAGATCCCTGTTTGAGACCCTTTCGGTAAGCCTTTCTGTTGTGAGAATTATGCTGCCCTTCTTATCAAGTGGATATTTCTTGATATATATCTCAGGGTTCTCATGTATACCAAGCCCCTTGATCAGTGCCTGAAGGGCGCGGGGGTCATCAAACCGCTTTTCTGCAAATGGGTCTTCTTCCCTCAGGGTATGGTCGCGGGTGAGTTGATTGAGCTCATTATCCTGAAAGGCATATATCCTTGCATCACCCAGGTGAGAAAAATACATGATCTTTTCCTGTATATAAAGGATGCATACAGAAACAGCCATCTTCTCCTTTATACGCAATCTCTCTTCAAAGATTACCCTGTTGGCCTCCTTAAGTGATAAAAATATTGCATCACCGGGGGAGTTATTCTCTTCAAGATATTTAAAAAAGGCCTCCAGGATGGTCTCACGGGCAAGTGCAGCAGCCTTTTTACCAAGATAGTCCCTGCCAACACCATCAATTATGGCAAATAGATTATTGTAAGAGATATAGTTATTATCTTTATTAATAGAAAGGCTGTCAGAATATGTAACAAATGAATAATCAATGTCTTTCATTGATGTGACTTTCTTTCATTGAACCTGTTGTTCATAATAATCACCGGAAATCGTGGTTTCGGCTTAACCCTCGCCACAACATAGAGCATTCAGATCAAAATGTATACTGTTCATTATCTTTTTAATTCCAAGCCCCTAAAAAAAGTACCAAACATTTTTAATATGCGAATAGTTAAAAGGTTGGGAGCAAAATTAGACCCGAAAGTTATCAGAAACCGTAACAGTGAGTCAAGTTTAAATGGCTGAAAAGGGGTTTTAAGCAGTGATAATTGAAGGGCCAGGGTGAGCATATAACCATTCCGGGAACAATAATCTTCCCGGAATGGTTTCCAGTAAATATTATGACTTTGGATCTACATATATCTGATCTTTTATTGCCTCAAACTTTTTTTCTCCGATACCCTTTACATTCATGATATCTTCAATCTTGGCAAATTTTCCAACATTCGTTCTATACTCGATAATCTGTTCAGCAGTCTTTTCACCTATGCCTTTTAATTGAGAAAGCTCCTGCACAGTGGCTTTATTGATGTCAATTTTGACTGTAGTGTCTCCTGCCTGAACAGCGCCAGCAATGGCAAAAGCAAATAGAAAAATCATTACAATAACCTTTCGCAAATCATAAATCTTTCTCATAAATGCCTCCTTTTAATATATGTTATTAATTTTACCATCACAATACCATTATTATGGTGGTAACTGGGTAATATGATACCCTGGAGTACACTTTTATTACAATTTTAATGCCAGAATCGTTGCCAGTTGAGATATCAGAAGGCAAAATTTTTATATGGATTAATATTTCAGGTTTTATCAAGATGTTACAATTTTAAAAGGTACTATTTTTTTATATGAGGAGTACTTTTCAGGGGACTAAAACTGTTTTTACTATTGTATCCATCTTCATATTTGCACATTTTATTGTGCATTAACGCACATAATTCAGTGCAACTTGCCTGAGTGGAGTAAACCTTTCTTTTACGGATCAGATTTTTTATTCACATCCCTGAAAAGATACAGGAATGTTTTTTGCATAAACAACATTGAAAAGGAGAGAGGGATGAGCAAGGAAGGAAATATCCAGGGAAATGAAGAGATCATTCAGAAAATAAGGGCAATAACTCCCCTGAAGTATATCCGTGACGATGACCTGAAGGGGCTGTTAAGGTCAAGCAGGATGATCAAATATGACCCTGATGAAATCATTATTTCAGAAGGTGAAAACAGCAGATGGATATACTTTCTGATTACCGGTGAGGCGGGTATCAAAAAGGAAGGGGAGATAATCGGGAGCCTGAAGAGATGTGGCGATCTTTTTGGTGAGATGAGCATAATTGATAATTTGCCCAGGTCTGCCACTATTGTGGCACTAACAAACACTGTATGTCTTGCCATAGATACCTCCTATGCGGAAAAATTAAAGGGTCATGAAAAAAATGCCTTTAATTCGATACTCTACAGGATATTTGCCGAAATCCTGGCAGAAAGACTCAGAAAGATGGATGAAGAGATGTTGAGAGTAAAGAATGAGAATTACAGACTAATAACCGAGATTGAGATGATAAAATCCGGATCAAAAGTGGAGATGCTCCCCTGATATGTCACCCAATTGCAGCAGATGTGAACATTACTATATAACCTGGGATCAAAAATTTCCTTACGGTTGCAGGGCTATAGGCTTCAAAAGTAAAGATATGCCTTCTATAGCGGTTTTAAATAATTCAGGCATGGATTGCCTTCAGTTTAAGTTAAAAAAAATAAAGAAAAATGTGAGTAAAGGTTACACAAGGGTAAGGATTATATAAAACCAGCTCACAGATTTTGTATTTTGCCTCCTCTTTAAAATTAAATCTTGAATCTTGAATTATTAATAATAACCTGTTGCTTATAATCTATCTTTCATTTCAGCTTTGAGCCTTCAGCTTCGAGCTTTCAACTTTGAGCTTTCAGCTTTGAGCTATTATCCCCTACTTTCCCCTTGTTTTTTAGGGCCATTAGCGGTTAAATTGTATCTGGTTAAACCATTAAGATAATACAATCTGCATTTTAACTCTGTTTTATTTTAACAGGAGGAATATATGCGCTGGCAGGGAAGACGACAAAGTTCAAATGTTGAAGACCGACGAGGCGTTTCCGCAATAAAAGCATGATTGGCGGCGGTCTTGGTACAATTATTATAGTTCTTGCTATCTATTTCCTCGGGGGTGATCCATCCCAGGTGCTGGATACAATGCAGGTTAATCAATCCCAAACAGAGTCGAGCTATTCAGAAACATCGGAGGAGAATGAGATGGCGCAGTTTGTCTCTGTTGTGCTGGCAGAGACAGAGGATGTGTGGACTGAATTATTCAATAGACACGGGTTGACCTATGAATATCCAAAGCTTGTCCTTTTTTCAGACGCAGTGCAGTCCGCATGCGGGTATGCCGGCTCATCAACCGGCCCCTTTTATTGCTCTGTTGACCACAAGGTATATATTGATCTGAGCTTTTTTCAGGAACTTCAGAACCGATTTCAGGCCCCGGGTGATTTTGCTACCGCCTATGTGGTTGCGCATGAGATAGGGCATCATGTGCAGACCCTTCTTGGGACAATGGATAAGATGACAGCACTAAGGTTACGTCTAAGTGAGAGGGGATATAACAAGTATCTTATTAGGTTTGAGTTACAGGCTGATTATTTAGCCGGGGTCTGGGCGTATTATGCAGCAAGGGAAAATATCCTTGAAGAAGGAGATATTGAAGAGGCCCTTAATACTGTGAGCGCTGTCGGGGATGACCGTATCCAGAAGACGGCCAGAGGGTATGTTGTTCCGGATAGCTTTACACATGGCACTTCTGAACAGAGGATGAGATGGTTCCATAAGGGATTAAAGTCGGGTAATCTTGAGGATGGGGACACATTCAGCGACGATAGCTTATAAATATGGATTTTATATCGATTCCGAAACAGATGTTTTAGCAGGGGCGGTATTTTGTCCATGTGTGGAAATGGGGACATCCTATAATCCTTCTGTCAAGCGAAAAAAGATTTTTATTAAATTCAATAACATATAAATTTAGCCAGTATTTATGTAAACTACCCCATTAAGTTTTCAAAAAACTTTTAAATATTGGTCAGCGAGTTTCTCACTTACAACGAACCATACACTTAATCGTTATGTTTATTAGCCATGTTGCACAGGGCAAACGGCAATCATCCTTTATCCAAGTTGTATGATTCAGTGAGAGGCCCTGTATTGTCCCCCACGAGGTACATGTTGTCCTCAACGTCCGTGCCCGGGCTCTCTCGCTGAAAGCTGTAATAATTATCCTATTGTCAAATATTCAGGATTAAAATATTCCTGTTTCTTCATTAGTGTCCAGGCTATGATCAGCATCTTGGCCGCAAGCTTCACCCTCATCTTCATGCTGATTCCTTTTTCCTTCTCTCTGCCTCTTAGTTTTAGAGTGTAGTACCTCTTAAAATATACATTCTTGCATGAAGCTATCAATGCCGCCTGATATAAGGCATGCCTTAAATCCGCTTTACCGCTTTTTGATAACTGCGGAGTTACATTATCGGATTTTTTCCCACTACGACTGGCGCTAAGATCCATCCCTGCCATCTTAAGTACCTGCCTCACATTATCAAACCTGTATGGGATGCCAATAGCTCCAACAACCTTTGAGGATACATCAGGGCCAAAACCCGGTATGGAAAGTATGTATTGATATTCAGGGATACCACGACATATCTTTTCTATCTCTTTATCAACACACATAATGGCTTCCCTGATATGCTTTAGCCCTTCCACCATCAGTCTAGCCTCTACATCCATGGATTCACCTATTGAGCATCCGACCGATTCTATAGCTGTTTCCCAGACCGCCTTTAAACGCTTCCTCTGTAATAGGCTAAATCTATTCCCAGGAGCTATCCTTCGGACAAACTCATCATACTCTAATCCCGCTATTACCGAAGGGTCCAGGCACCATCTGACTATTCCCAATCCCCCTTTCCCACAACTCCTGAAATATCTGTCAAACTCAGGAAAATACTGGGCTATAAGACTATTACGTATGCGAACCCTGTATACCTGCTCCTGCTTCCTAAGCCTCCTTTTCAATGATAAAAGATTCCTTAAATCCCTTATTGGCATTGACGTATACTCATAAAACAAAAACTTACCCTGACTCATCAGATCAGCTATCACCGCTGCATCTTTCGTATCATTCTTATCCCACCTGCAATCCACCATTTTACGGTTATTCTTGACTGCTACCCCTGACACCAATACCACATTCCTGCAGCACTTGATAAGATGTTCTCCTAAAGGCTTATGGTAGTTACCGGTAGGTTCAACCCCATAGATAACCTTCTCAAGACCATATCTTGCCTTTATTGAATCCTCAACTGCCCTAAGCTTTTCAAAACCTTCCAGATTGTTTTCAAAGATCAGTCTCCTTAACAGCACCTTACCTGTAGCAGTACCGAAAAATGCATAGTTCTTCTCTTTTGCCACATCAATCCCTACGATAAGATATTCCTCTGATCCTCTTACTTCTCTTCTGATTTGACGAAATTGTTCAAGCCTGATACTATCCACGTTATTCATTTGAAGCCTCCTGTTTAAGTTAGTTGATATTTGCCTATCTTCTTTAAACTTAACAGGAGGTTTCTTTTTTGCATAGCTATTAAATAAATTTTATCTATGTTATTCGGGGG
>CAZXUA010000056.1:0-25466 GCA_964643755.1 uncultured Desulfatiglans sp.
AGATAATGAGCGGTGACTGGAGTTCAGACGTGTGCTCTTCCGATCTTATAGCGTTTAAATCGTCACGGGGTATCTGTTTTGAAGATGTGGTTTTTCACATTGAAAGAGGTGACATATTAAACGATTATGTACACCCAAATCAGCAGGAATACCCCGGTCAGAGAATCATGATTATTGCAATAAACAACTACGCCTTTCTTGTACCATATGTTGAAAATAACAAAGAATTATTTCTGAAGACCATAATACCGAGTAGGAAGGCCACTCAAAGATATTTAGGGGAACAACATGAATAATAATCTGGCAAAAGAAGAAAAAAAAATACTCGATAGCTTTGAGAAAGATGAATGGACCCCGGTTAAAAACCTTTCAAAAAGGAAAAAAGAGTTGATTACATATGCACGCAATACCCTTAGAAAGGATAAAAGACTGAATATACGAATTTCTGAAAGAGACCTTATCGAGCTTCAGAGAAAAGCGGTTGCGGAAGGGCTGCCCTATCAGACATATGTATCAAGTATTATTCATAAGTTTATCAATGGAACCCTAAACGTTGATAGTGAATAAAGCATCTGGCAAAGAAAATAATAAAATCATAGATATCTGTAAATTAAAGGGTTACTCCATATCTTTTCAGGCAAATGAAATCCGGTAATTATGTTCAATGACCTTACCATACAGCAGCTTTGTGCACTTGATTACCACCGGAACATGGTTGTCACCGCAGGGCCCGGCGCAGGCAAAACGCGGATATTAAGTCTTCGCTTCTGCTTTATCCTTCTTACCGATGAGCGGGTTACCCTTCCGCAAATACTCACCCTCACATTTACAGAAAAGGCGGCAGAGGAGATGAAGGGCCGCATGTATGAGATGCTTACCGCTCTTGACAAAAGCTTCAGGCAGGGGGGCAACAACCGGTTAAGGGAGAGGATCAGGGAGGCAAAGGATCAGTTTGATAAAAACAGGATATCCACAATCCACTCATTCTGCGCAAACCTGTTAAGGGAGCACCCTGTGGAGTCAGCCACTGACCCTGATTTCAGGATCATTCAGGGCATGCGTCAGCAGATGATACTTGATAGCGCCATCAAGGAGGCCATGAAAACCATATGGGATGAAAACAGGGATGAGTTTATCACGCTACTGCGTTCATTCGGGGGCAAAAAAAGCCTGATAAGCGCTGTCAGGGGCCTGACCGAAAATTTGTCACTATACCGGAGGGTGCTGGACACAAAGGATCGCCTTTTCAGTATCAGTGACTGGAAGGAGCAGGTCTTCAATGATTACTGCCTGTTTCTAAAGGATCGGTTTGTGCTGCCCTACATGCATGGGCTTATTGCACAGGAAAGCTTGAATGATACTGCAAAGGAGCTGATCGCTATCCTTGAAGAGTGGCGACCTTCAGGTGAAACAGAGGATAATTCCTATGGGATACCTGCCCTTTTCGGAAGGATGAGAGCCCTTGCCGGTACAGGTGGCGGGCCAAGAAAAAGGTGCGCTATTGATATCGGGCTCAGAGAGCTTTCATATATTGATATGGTTAATGAACACTTTCCTGACCTCTTTATCCTGAATAATCCTGATCCCATATTTGAAAAGGAGCTTAACTCCTTCATGAAGGTGGTCAAGGTTTCCATAGAAAAATACGCACATGAAAAGGGGCTGATCAACAGCCTTGATTTTTCTGACCTTGAGACAAGGTCTCTCATGTTTCTAAAAAGCATGGTAGAAAACAGGAGACTCCCGCGACTTAAAAGGATACAGGAGAGATACAAATATATAATGGTGGATGAATTCCAGGACACCAACAGGATACAATGGGAAATCATCAGGACTCTTTGTATGGATACATCAGGGCATAGCCTTGATGCACTGCTCCCGGGACGGATATTTGTTGTTGGAGACAAGAGACAGGCCATATACCGCTTCAGGGGAGGCGATGTAACTGTGTTTGAAAGGGTAACAAAGGAGATAAAGCAATCAAACATAAAACCTGGCCCGCTCTTTTTTCAGTCAGAGGAGATGACCGGACGAATTAAAGAGATAGATGATGGGTTTGATCCTTATGCCACGACTAAAAGGTATAATAAGCTGGCTATTAATGATCAGGAGAGTATCTTAAGGGGCGATATCTATCTGCCCCATAATTTCCGAAGCGATAAAAACCCGATTGCCTTTTTCAACCGGACATTTGAAGAGATATTCAGCAGCAGACATGCGGGTGATATAAAAAATTACGAGACTGCGCCGAGGGATATAATGCAGGCTGATGGCAAAACCGATGCCCCTCAGGCTATGGGGTCTGTAACCATTTATATCCCTCCAGTCTCTTCTGATACTGAAAAGGCCGGGGCACCTGAAACAGAGGCAACCCTGATAGTTAAAATAATAGAATCCATCCTTGGGAAACATGGCACAGAGACCTATGAATACAGGACATATCAGGATATACGCGATAAAATAGACAAAAATGAAAAGGCAATAGGCATACTATTTTATGCCTTCACCCATATAAGGATATTTGAAAACATATTAAGGGAGGCTGGCCTCCCGTTTGTAATCCACAGGGGAAAGGGTTTTTACAAGAGCAGCGAGGTGATAGAGATGCTCCAGCTCCTGAATTTTCTCGCCGATGAGAGGCAGGAGATATCACTTCTAACTTGCCTGAGGGGGCAGATCTTCGGGTTGACCGACCCTGAGGTATTTGATCTCTTCTATAACAGAAAGGGGATGTCCATTGAAAAGAAGATGCCAGACCACCCCTATATAAGAAAGCTCTTTAAAGAGATCGAATCCTTCCGGGAGCTTGCATCTCGTCTTACCATATCCGAGCTGATACGCACCATCATCTCTAGGCGTTCGCTCACAGCCGCCTATTCAGCAGGTGAGAGGGGTGGCCATACACTCCTCAATATGGAAAAACTCATGGATATTGCGCGGAGGTTCCAGTATGAAGAAAAGGGCTCTCTGCGCGATTTTATAAAATACTGTCTTGATATGGCAGAACAGGATGAGGGTGAGGGAGAGGCAGCCACGGCAGGGGGTATAAACAGCCCCATATCCCTTATGACCATACATGCCTCAAAGGGGCTTGAATTCCCTATGATAATCCTGCCCCAGCTTGACAGAAAAATCCTGATCACCCCTGACACAGGAAAACCCCTGAGACTCTACACCCCTGAGGATAATAACAGCTCAAAATGGAACAGCCATGAAGGTGATATACCCCTGTGGCCTGTTGAGACGCCTGCCCTTGGTTTTCGCAGGGAAAAGGGGCCGCTCATGCATCTGCTTACGCACAGAAACAGCCTTGAAGAGGTAGCTGAAAACAGGCGTGTATTTTATGTTGGATGCACCAGGGCAGAGAACCACCTGGTGCTTCTGTGCGCTGAACATTCGGAAAAACAGGGGGCAAAACCGGTTACCCTTACCTCTGATGACTACAGGGAGAAGGCCAATATAAATCAGCTCTTGACCGATATATATGGGCTTAACCTGGAGTATGGTGAAAATGAAGGGTATGGCACAGATAAGTTTTTTCCTGTCATAAAGAGGCCTGAGGTGAAAATAGAGGGGTTCAGGGGCATTGAATATTCACCCCAGATGCCAGACCCCGGTTCCTTCGGGCCATATGACGATGGTGTCAGGGCGCTTGACCTCACTGCCCCTGTAAGGTCAAACCCCTATTTGCAGGTCAGCTTTACCTCTGTTCGCCTCTTTCTGAAGTGCCCTGTCAGATTTTATCTGAAAACGCTCCTGAAGCTTAAGGAGGGCGAATATGAGGCCGAACATGATGATGAAGAGCGGTCAGATGATATAGCCCTGTCCGGGGATATGGAGGATTATGATTCAGGGGATGCCCTCTACACAGGCAATTTTGTACACGGATACCTTGAAAGGCACAGGTTTGGAAACCCCTTTGATGAGTCCCTCTTTGAACAGATAAAAAAAAGGATGCCCCCTGATAATTGCAGACCGGATATATGTCTTGAAAGGGTAAAACCGCTGCTCATAAATACAGTAGCGGATAAAAGGCTGATTGATCTAATGAAGGGAAAAGAGCTTTATCATGAGGTGCCATTTCTTGTGACTG
The DNA here is from genome assembly GCA_964643755.1 of uncultured Desulfatiglans sp. Classification (GTDB taxonomy): domain Bacteria; phylum Desulfobacterota; class DSM-4660; order Desulfatiglandales; family HGW-15; genus JAAZBV01. The sequence continues at coordinate 4,094 of CAZXUA010000056.1, forward strand.
CCAGGCCGGGCATAGAGTTCAGGGGGGTAATGGACATGATAATGGAAGAGCCTGAAACAGGTCTCTGGACAATTATAGACTGGAAGAGCAATGATACAAAAGAAAAATCCCCCGGAGAGATTGTTTTAGAAAGCGGCTATGATATTCAGCTCGCCTTTTACAGGTGGGCGCTTGAGAAGATATTGAATAAAAAGGTGGAAAGGCAGTATATCTATTTTCTTGATAACGGGCAGCTCCTTGAATGCAACTGGCCGGGTAACCCGCCTGATATGCTGGATGATATCTCAAAAAAAATGGATGAGCTTGAGGATAGGGAGATATGGGAGTCAGAGGTCAGGGCCGTAAGAGATAAAGGCGATGAATGCCGATTCTGCGGGTATACAGGGCTCTGTAACGGCAACAACTTGATATCTCTTTAAGGGCTAACCACGGAGGACACGGAGGTCACGGAGATATTTTCTTTTAAGCTTTTACTCCGTGTTCTTCGTGGTGTAAATATTATTGTATTTTAGCCAACACATACTCAGGTTAAATATAATAATAGAGTTGCAGATTTTACAGACTTAAAAAAAGGCCGAAACAAATTTCGGCCTTTTTTATTACCGCCATCTTTAGCGGATTAATTTTAACATCGAGTCAGAAAAACCTATATTAGCCCCTGAATTTCTGAGCCTTTGCAAGCAGCTCCATGTCTGATGCTACATCGCCAAGGCATGTGGCGATTATGCCGTCCACATAACCCTCCATATCAGCGATAAATTTTTCCGCTGTCGCCATGGTTGCGCTGGCTGGCCAGCCGATCCTCTGCAATACCTTCTGGTTCTTCTCTGTGCCCACTATAAAGTATGGATAAATGGGTTTGCCCATGCGTTTGCACTCTGTGCCTATCTCTTTCAGTTTGGGCAGGGTTGACTCTTCCAATCTCAGGAAGAAACCAAAGTCCCAGTCATTCTTCATACGTTCAATAGCGGCCTCAGCGGGTACGCGTGCGGTCAGGAGGCAGCCAATCTTTGTCTTGCTTATCTTTACAGATTTGCGGAGAAAATTTCTTACCTCTTCAGCAGGGCCGGTAGAGCGCCTGTAGGCAAGGATTTCATCAGGGTCAGAAATGGTCTGGCATGAGCCGTCTTCACGTGTCCTGATAAGTGTGCCATATTTCGGCGGATCACCCGGATCAGGAAGCAGGCCGTCAACGCCCATTGCCTCGGCAGCAAGGGCAGCCGCACCCAGTTCAACAGGTCCCTTGTAGTTGGTAATCATCATTGGTATGGTAACCTTGTCAGGATATATCTGTTTTAAAACGCATGCCACAGATACCCCGCCCGGTGCTGGCGCGCCGCCGGCGCTGTCTGTAATATTGAATCCGTCTACCAGATCCTTAACCTTTGCTGCAGAGCTTACAAAATCAAGCCTTGGGATAAATTCATATAATATCTTCATGTTTTGTTCCCTTCTTTCCTTAAATAGTTGATAAGAATCCTCTTTTAGAGGGCTGAAGTATATGGGGTTGTGTTTTTTATGTCAATAGAAAATCTCCTTATATGTTTAGGCCCCGGCCCTGTCCAGCACATCCCTGACAATCCTGATAAGCTCCCCCTTTTTCAATGGCTTCATGGCAAAGGCCTCAACAGCGAGCTCCTTTAAAAGATCATAATCTACAGGGTCACTCCGCCCTGAGGAGAGTATAACCGGTATTTCAGGCCTGATTTTATGGATCTCGCGTACCAGGCCATCTCCAGGCAAATCAGGCATGGACATATCAGAGATGACAAGATCAAATCCTTCAGGTTCTTTTAAAAAAAGATTAAGGGCCTCCATGCTACTTGCAACCCCGGTAACCCTGTAACCCTGCTGTTCCAGTATATTTCCGGCTATCCTGACAAGGGATGGCTCATCATCAACAAAGAGGATGCTCTCAGTCCCTTTAGGGAGCATTTCCGTGCATGTTTCAACCTCTTCCACTTTTGCCTCTGATACAGGGAAGAGCGCCTCAACAGTGGCGCCTTTTCCAGGTTCACTCTTTATCCTTATTGCGCCATCATACTTTTTTACTATCCCGTATACTACTGCGAGCCCCATGCCAAGCCCCTCATCAACCTCCTTGGTGGTAAAGTATGGCTCAAAGATACGATCCATGATATCAGGGGATATCCCCTCACCCGTATCCCTTATTGCTAACCTTATAAAACTTCCGGGTGAAATGCCCTCATATAGAGCCGCCCCCCTCTCATCAAGCAGGAGAGGCTCAAGCAATACCTCTATCTCTCCTACTCCGCCCTTAATGGCCTGTTCAGAGTTTTTACACAGGTTCATTATGATCTGCCCTATCTCGCTCTTGTTACCTATAATAACCTCTGAGTGGCAGAGTATCTTTTCACTGATCCTTATGCTTTTCGGGATAGTAGACTTGATTAGTTTTACAGAATCCCTGACAACACTGGCAATGGGTAAGGGTCTTTTTTCCACATAGCTCTTCCTGGCAAAACTCATGATCTGCCTTACTACATCCTTTGCCCTGAGAGATGCATCTCTAATCTCTTTCACGCAATCCGAGGCGGGATTTTTTTGCGCTATATATTCAGCAGCGAGTTCGGCATTCCCAAGGATTATCCCCAAGATATTATTAAATTCATGCGCAATGCCGCCTGCCATCGTACCAAGAGACTCCATTTTGCGGCTGTGCTGGAGCTCAGATTCAAGCTTTCGGACAGATGTTGTATCTATGGCCGTGATTATCGCCCCGTCTTTATAGGGATTTATCCTGATATGCAGAGACTTGTCGCCATACCTTAGATCCAGATACTCCTTTTTAATCCCTCTCTCCATACTTTCCATCAGTTCACTATGCATATCCATATGGGGGTAGTGTGCAAAATCTACATACATCATATCGCCAATAGCAGGTATCACTATCTGCTCTTCATGCTCAGGGAACCTGAATGCGGTGATTTTACCTTGTCTGTCCACAACCACTGTATTTATGGGGATGTTGTCAAAAAGGGCACGGTAACGCTCCTCGCTCATAGCCAGGGCCTCCTGTGACCTTTTGCTATCAGTAATATCCTGGGTTGTGCCAATAAGCCTTTTTATTGCGTCTTTATCATCCCTTTCAGCATAACCCCTTATATTTAAATAGCGAAGCTCCCCGCAGGGTCTTGTGATCCTTGTTTCAAGGCTGTAGCCGGTTCCATCCTTTAATGCCTTTGTCACAGCATTATCAAAGGAGACCCAGTCATCAGGGTGTATTATGGTACGGATATTACTGTAAAATGGCGGGCCGGATTGATGGGGGAGACCGAAAATTTCATACATCTCTTCTGACCAGCTAAGGGTATCGGTTACTGGATCATACAGCCAGCTCCCAATCCTTGCGACCCTCTGGATCTCCTTTAGCAACCTGTTGCTTTCAACCAGTTCCTGCTCTATGCCTTTGCCCTTTAGAACCAGCTCTTCAAGCTCTTTTATCCTATTTTCCAGTTCGCTACAGGATGGTTTGGTCATTCCTTCTCCTCCAAAAAGATTATCCCTTGATTACGCCCAGGGGCCTTAAACGGGCCACCTTTCTGGCCAGGCCTGCATTATTCACTGCCTCAACAACCCTGGATACATCCTTATATGCCTCGGGCATCTCCTCCTTCAGGGTGTGCCTGCCCCCTGCCTGAACAAAGATGCCCTTATCCTCAAGTTCCCTCTGTATGGATCTCCCCTGCGCCCTTTTTATCGCTATGCTCCTGCTCAGGGTTCGCCCTGCCCCGTGACAGCTCGAACCAAAGCTCATCTCCATAGCCCCCTGATCCCCTGCGAGCACATATGAGCACCTGCCCATGTCACCGGGGATAAGCACCGGCTGACCTGTCTCACTGAAGATGTCTGGCAGTGTTTCGTGGCCGGGTGGGAAGGCGCGGGTAGCCCCTTTTCTGTGCACGCAGACAAGGGTTTTTTTGTTATCCACATTGTGATACTCCATCTTGACTATATTATGAGAGACATCATAGAGAAGCGACATACGCAGCACACCCGGTGTTGTGCCAAGTGCCTTCAGCATTGATTCACGGGCAAGGTGCATCAGCACCTGCCTGTTTGCCCAGGCATAATTGGCAGCACATGCCATTGCCGCCAGATACCTTTTTCCTGTCTTTGACTCTATTGGGGCGCATGCAAGCTGTCTGTCAGGAAGCCCTGTAATCTGGGGTCTTTCTGACATCTTCTTTAAAAAATCATCACAAATCTGGTGCCCGTAACCCCTTGAACCAGTGTGCAAAAAAACCGTAATCTGCCCCTTATGCAGATTAAAGATATCCGCTCTCTTCTGGTCATATATCTCATCAACAACCTGTATCTCTAAAAAATGGTTGCCTGAACCAAGGGTGCCAAGCTGATCAATACCCCTTTTTACCGCCCTTTCGCTTACAGCATCAGGGTCTGCGCCTGACATACTACCCCTCTCCTCTGTTCTTATCAGGTCATCCCTGCTGCCATAACCCTGCTTTATGGCCCATGATGCGCCAAGGATGGCCACCATCTCACCCTCCTTTTTGGTTAGCCTTATCTCACCCCCCCTTCCTACACCTAAGGGGATATCCCTGTAAAGAGCAAGGACAATATCCCTTATCAGGGGTTTTATATCATCGGCCATAAGCCCTGTGGTCATGAGCCGGCAACCGCAGTTTATATCATAACCCACACCCCCCGGTGATACAATGCCATCTTCCGTGCGGAAGGCCGCCACCCCGCCAATAGGAAAGCCATACCCCCAGTGTATGTCGGGCATGGCCAGGGAGTAACCCACTATGCCGGGAAGGGTGCTCACATTTGCCACCTGGGTAATGCTTTCACCATCCAGCACCTCATCAATCAGCTCCTCGCTGGAAAAGATCATGCCCGGTACCCGCATGCTGCCTGTCTTCGGGATAAGCCACCGGTTATCATCAAGTTTTTCGAGTTTTATCTTCATGTTAACTCCTACAGGTCAAAAATAACCCTTGCACTCCAGACACCTTCATCATCCCTTACCTCTACCTGATGATATGTGACCGCCTTGATCTCCCTTAATACCTCATGATATTGGCTGTCAAAATCCACTGTTATAAGAGTAGCGTTTATAATGCTTTGGCTCACTTGATTGACCGCTATTTCAGCAGTGATCAGATGCTCTCCCTCAAATAGATAGAGGATCTCTGAGAGCCATTTAACCATTAGATCAGGGAGGTCATTGCCATGGATGGATATATCTCTCTTTTTACCTGGCGCATTCGCCTTATTCCTTATCATGATATCCATAAGTGCCATGCCCGCGTTTCTGAAAAGCCCTTCACATGAATCGCCTTTAACTATCATGCCCAGATCAGCGGTATGGCTTAACAGGGTGTAAGAAAAATCCCTTTTCATATATTTCAGACTCCAAAAAAAATCACAAAAGCCCTTTTTTTTCGTTGCTTTTACATCTGTGATATATTAAATGAAAACTATGAGGCACAGTATACTATATTAATAGAAGATTTGCCGGAATAATTTACCTGATAATTTATTAAAGTTTTTTTGTTTTGAAATCGATTTATATATTGTATTAGATAGTTGATAGGCAATAAAAAATAGAAATTCTGGAATTACCACGCCCCAGGGGCTTGCTTAAATTAGATCAGGAGTTATATTTCAAGCATGGTTCAAACCGGGGATTCTCAGGAATAGCAATTTTTTATATGAAAAATCACCGTAAGCACGAATTGATGAATGGTTAGAGATCCTGTCTCAGACTACTGCCTCAGAAGGGTTTTTCATAGAATTAACACAACTCTTTAGTTTTTTATTATCAACCGTCCAAAGGGATTTTATCCCTGTGGGCCATTTGGCAAAAAAATTTTAATTTTCAAATTCGGGAGGGAATGTGAAAATGGAATGTGTTTTTTGCGGAAAGAAAGTACCTGTAGAAGGGAAAATTGGCAGGCGGGACACCTGTCCCCATTGTCAGCGCGACCTGCGCTGCTGCAAACAGTGTAAATTTTTTGATACCCGCGCCTATAATGAGTGCAGGGAGGTAATGGCAGAAAGGACCACAGACAAGGAGAGGGCCAATTTCTGCGACTACTTTGTTCCAAGGGGCTCAAAGGAGGTGAGCGGGGTTGTCTACAGGGCAAAAGAGGCAAGAGAGGCCCTTGAGGCGCTTTTCAGAAAATAAAGAGGGCCAATCAGGCAAAATCAGAGTTCTCTCACCGCGCTGAGCAGATCCATGGTTGTGATGATACCCACAAGGGATTCATCACGGGTTACAAATACCCTATGTATCCGCCCCCGTAGCATGGCGTCAGCGACATCCTGTATCCTGGTGTACTCATTCACATTGAATGTAACAGGTGTCATAATATCACGCACGGTAACAAGAGACTGGGCGTCAATCCGGGATGATTCTATCTCAGAGGGAGAATATTGACTTTCATGCGGGTGAATGTAGCACTCATCCTTTAAATCAAGGCATGCATCCACTGCAGGAAGGCTGGTATGCCTGATAAGGTCTGTCATGGAGACGACCCCCATCAGTTTATTGTCTTCAGAGATAACCGGTGCGCCCGAGATGGAGTTTGACAGGAGAAAGTCTGCAAGCTGACTTATTGACCAGTCTGGTCCGACTGAGAGAACGTCCCTATTCATGATATCCTTTGCCAAAAGACTAACCATTCTTGCCCCCATATTAAAGGTTAACAAATGATTGCCCATTACAGACGCAATGCCTGTTCTTTTAAATAGCATCAGGATTATCCATCCCTGGTCTGACAGCGATGAATATTTTACTGCAGGACCTTGATTCGGATTATAAAATAAAATAAATCATTATTCAACGTGTGATTTTTGGGATAAGATAATCCCATGCAGGAGACCCTTGATGGATAATACATTAAAAACCATAATGTGCGCCATCCTTGATATGGTCAAAAAGGAGGGTTTTTTAAAGGGCATTGCTGATCAAGCAGATATGCCTCTTAAACTGACCCATGCCTTTCTTATTGCCCTCATGGGTGAAAATGCCGCGGAAAACAGGGCAGCAATGGAGATTTTATCATCTGAAATCCATTCACCCCTGTGGGGGGATATCGCGAGGTTCTACCTGAGCGGGGTTTCACTTATAAAAGATGAGACAGATAATGTAGTTAATGAATGTTCTGATTTCCGCGATAGATTGAGATCTCTTGCCTGTTTTTTAAATGACTGTCACTTCAGAATCAGTGAACAGGGCACAGTGGAAAACCTGTGGTCTATATTCTTCCCGGAGGGGTGCGGCATCCTTTCTGATAAATCAGGGGCGGAAGAGGCACTGAGAAATCGAAGAAGGGTCAGGATTACAGCCTTAAACCCTGCCCCTGTTACTGATCCCGCATCAGAGATCATCTTCACATCGAATGTGCTCATTACTCTGCCGCCTGAAAACATAGAGATAGAAAACCTCAATTTGGGCAACCATGTAAAAGAATACCTTGCAGATATAATGAAACAAGAGCAGATGTACTGGTATGATCACCCCATGGAGATGGGCGTTTGCCGTGAAAACAGCGAGTTTTTATACGGGCTTGAGGGTTTTGGCGAGGCCATCCGCTTTGAAATGGAGAGAGAAAATGGCCCTTTCAAGACAAGGCCTGTAATGGTTATGTCAGTCTCAGTAACCCATAAAGGGTTGCAGGAATTTGCAGCGCCATACCTTGAGGGGCTCCTTAAAGACACGAATTTAACTGATAACCTTGATCTATATCTGTTCACTGAAAAGGATACACAGGAGATGGTAAGGGATGTTCTTAAGCCGGCAGCCGAGGGTTTTCTTAACCGGGATGGCTCAGACCTGATGGTGATATTCGGGGTTGACGGCGAATATGGCCGCCATTACAGCTTCTTAAAGGCCATCGCCCTGTTCTGGAACATCCTTATAGATGAGAGGATAAAGGCCACATTCAAGATCGATCTTGATCAGCTCTTTCCGCAGGATGAGCTTGTGAAGGAGACAGGCAAATCCACATTTGAGCACCTTAAGACCAATCTGTGGGGCGCAACCGGCATTGACTCACAAGGGGCGCCTGTAGAGCTGGGCATGTTAGCGGGCGCGCTGGTAAATGATGATGATATCATAAAAGGGCTCTTTACCCCTGATGTGACATACCCTTCAGGCCCACTCAAACCGGATGAGATGATATTCTTTAGCCGCCTGCCCCAGGCCCTTTCAACCGGGGCGGAGATGATGACAAAATATGGTAAAGACAGCCCTATAAACGGCATGGATGAATGCATAGAGAGGATACATGTCACAGGGGGCACAACTGCCATCCTTGTTGAAGGGCTTAAAAAATACAGACCATTTACACCAACATTTATAGGCAGGGCAGAGGATCAGGCATACATTTTATCAACCCTCTTTAATAGGCCTGAGCGTCTTGCATATCTTCATGAGGCAGGGCTTATAATGAGGCATGATAAGAAGAGTTTTGCCAGAGAGGAGGATATGCCAACCCAGATATCAAAGCTCATTGGTGATTTTATCCGCATCCTCTATTTTTCTGCCCTTTCAGAGCTTATTCCCGGTGGTAGAAAAGGGGTAAAAGGGATTATGGACCCTTATACAGGGTGCTTTATCTCCCATATCCCCACTACTGTTGTCTATTTAAGGCTTGCCTTAAAGGCGCTCTCCCTTGCCCATGATGGGAAGAGCGCCTGGGCCAATGATCTTATATCTTCGGGCGCAAGAAGGCTTTCTGCTGCAATAGGGTTCTGTTCAGATAAAGATAACGGCCTTAAAGGGCAGTATGAAAAAGAACGAAAGGCGTGGCGGCTTTTTTATGATACCATGTCAGTGCTGGATGACAGTATCCGTGCGCTGAACCCTTTAGGGCTTGAATTGAGGAACAAGGCCAGGGACATAGTAAACCGGTGCATGGCAAAAAAAGGATAGGCAGATGAAATATATAGAGCGCCATTACAGGAACAGGGTAAAGGTAAGAGACCTCACCACATTTCATGTCTCTGTAAAGGAGACCGACCTGTGGGTGAGCGCTGAGCAGGAGCTTGTAAAGGAGACAGAGGATATTGTCCATGACCTGAGATTCAGGCTTGAAGGTTATATAGAGATGCACCCTGATTTTTTTACCACCCTCACCCCATACCCTGATGACCCCTATGCGCCTCAGATAATCAGGGATATGATTGCATGTGCAATGTCAGCAGGCGTAGGCCCTATGGCCGCTGTAGCAGGTGCAATTGCCCAGCATGTGGCATACGGGCTAAAGGAATTATCCCCGCAGATAATCATTGAGAATGGCGGCGACATATACATGAATCTCTTACGGGATGTAACCGTATCCATTTATGCCGGCACATCACTCTTAAGCGATAAAATAGGGATCAAAATCCCTGAAAGGATGATGCCTGTGGGTGTCTGTTCTTCATCAGGTAAAATAGGCCACTCCCTAAGCATGGGTAACTCAGATGTTGTCTGTGTAATAGCAAGATATTCCCCCCTTGCTGATGCCGCGGCAACCGCCCTGGGTAACATGGTAAAGACAAAAAAAGAGCTTGAAAAACTCGCCGAAAGGGCAGGCCGGATAGAGGGTGTGCTGGGTCTTGTGGCGATCATGGATGATGAGATGACAGCATGGGGGGATGTTGAATTAGTCGCTTTATAAAGAACTCACAGACTTTTCTTAAGCCATGCCACTGTTTCAGTAGTCGTTATAAAGGTTACACTGGTACCCGCTTCATTGTATGACTCATCAATTATCTCAGCCCTTGTTCTTAACTGCCCCAGCAGGCTTCCCTTGTTATAGGGGATCACGATAGTTGTCTCGACCATTTTTGATTTAAAATATTCGATGATCTTCGTCCTTAACATGGCGATATCATCCATATTATGTGCGGAGATAAAGAGACCATCAGGGAACTCACAGCGCAGGGTTTCAAGATCAGGTTTTGTGAGTTTATCTGATTTGTTCATAATCAAAAACCAGGGGATATTTTCTCCACCGATCTCCTTGATTACCTCCTTTGTAACCTCAAGCTGGGATCTGAATGCCGGGTCAGCCACATCAACAATATACAAAAGCAATGATGCAGCAAGGGCCTCATCAAGGGTAGACTGGAAAGAGGCAACAAGATCATGTGGCAGTTTCTTTATAAAACCGACCGTGTCAGACACAAGCACGGGCGGAAAGCCCTCAGGCTGCATGGTCTTTACACGGGTGTCAAGTGTGGCAAAGAGTTTATCCTCAACCAGCACATCACTATCTGTCAGCTTCCGCATGATGGATGATTTACCAGCATTGGTATAGCCCACAAGCGCAATCTGGCAACTCTCCCTCCTGCGGTCACGCCTTCTCTTCTGCTCCTTGCGTATTTCAACAAGACGCCTCTTCAGCTCTGATATACGATCACGAATACGGCGCTTATCCAGCTCATGTGAGGTTTCACCTGCCCCTCTTGTCCCGATACCGGCACCCTGTCTGTCACTGCCAATATGGGATGCCCTGAGCCTTGGCGCCAGATAGGCAAGCTTGGCCATCTCCACCTGTATCATGGCCTCACGGCTCTTTGCATGGCGGCTGAAGATCTCCAATATTACGCCTGTGCGGTCAAGCACCTCTACACCTGTGGCCTTTTCAAGGTTTCTTAGCTGCCTCGGCGTTACCTCACCATCATATACAACAACACCGGCCTTTATATCCTCTTTTATGCCCCCTATATCTGTTGCATCATCGTTGGATCCATCTAAGGAAATATCTTCTTCCCACTCTTCATCTTCTTCATCGCTTTGTTTACCTCTGAACCTTTCTACTATCCCTGTGCCCCCTGTATAATTTGCAAGCACCTTGAGCTTTCCCGGGCCAAGGATTACGGCAGGGTCAGGTTTTGCTCGGCGCTGAGTAACTGCGCCCACCACTTCAAGTCCAAGGGTTTTAACAAGGCGCCTGAGCTCAATAAGAGAAGAGCTGTTCTCCTCATCTGTAATACCCTGGGTCTGGACAGAAAAGAGAACCGCACGCTTTTTCTTTCTCTCATCCTCTGAGAGTTCAATCATTTTTTTATTACTGTCCATTATTGATCCTTATTATTAGCTAAAAGGGAAGAAGCCTGAACTCAGTCTCATCAGAGTTTTTTTTCTTTTCCATCTCAAATTCACCGCTCTTTATTACAGTATATCCGGCCTCTTGAGCTGCATCATCAAGCCTTTTTTCAAGTCTGGCAGAAGCGGATGAATCTAATGTAGTGTTGACATAAAACCTGAAGCTCTTTTTATCCTTGCTGTCAAACTGAAAAATCACTGAATTATCTTCAGTAAATATCAGGTCATCATATGTGTATGAAACCCTTAACCCGGCTGCCAGTATGATCTCTTTTACCATCCCGATCGGTTTTGCCTGCATTATAAACCCCTTAAATAATTATGACATAAGATTCGGTATAAAAAGTATAATCTGCGGAAATAATACCAGGAATATGACCTGTACTGTGTCCGCAATCAGAAAGGGGACAATTCCCCTGAAGATAGCGCCTATTGGCGCATCTGATATCCCCTTTATTACAAATACATTCATCCCCACAGGGGGTGTTATCATGCCCATCTCTGTCACCCTTACCACAAGTATCCCGAACCATATGGGGTTAAACCCCAGATCAATGACAAGCGGATAAAAGACAGGTATGGTCAAAAGTACAATGGCCATTGAATCCATGATGCAGCCAAGCATCAGCACAATTATAAGTATAACCGCAAGTATAATATACCTGTTTACAGAAAGCCCGCCCACAAAGGTGGCCATCTCAGTGGGGAGCTGAGAAACAGATAGAAAATAGCCGAAGATCATTGCCCCCATCATAATAAGAAACAGCATCCCGGTTGTGACAAGGGTGGTTGAAAGGCTCTCTTTGAATACCCCCCATGTGAGTCTTTTTCTTAATAGTGAAAAAAAGAATGTCCCGAATGCCCCTATCCCTGCCGCCTCTGTCGGGGTAAAAACCCCTGCGTAGATACCTCCTATCACAACAACAAAGAGCAGCGCAACATCCCATGTATTACCCAGCGCATTTATCTTTTCCCTGGAGTTGGCCTTTGGCCCCTTTGGCCCCATTTCAGGTTTTATGGTGGTAAGTATCCATACGGTGATCATATAAAAGAGCATCTCCATAATACCAGGTATAAAACCTGCCAGAAAAAGCTTGCCTATGGACTGCTCTGTTATGATTCCATATATGATGAGTATCACGCTGGGGGGTATAAGTATCCCCATGCTCCCGCCCGCAGCCACAGCGCCTGTGGCAAGGGCGTCATCATATTTATATTTACGCATCTCAGGGAGGGCAACAGAACCTAGGGTTACTGCTGTGGCAAGGCTGGAACCGCTTATAGCTGCAAAACATGCGCATGCCGCAATAGTTGCCTGGGCAACGCCGCCCTTAAGATGGCCGAGCCATTTGTAGACAGCCCTGAAAAGGGCCTCGCTCATGCCTGATGACATTGCAAAGGCCCCCATTAGTATAAATAGTGGAATTACACTCAGGCTGTTGCTTGCAAAGGTGGCATATGGAACAGTCCGCAACAGCCCAAGGGCTGCGTCCATATCTGTAAGATATGCAAAGCCCAGAACGCCCACTAGCGCCATCCCAACACCTATCGGGAGTCCTGAAAAGAGCAGAATGATAAGGATAATTACCCCTATTATGCCTATTGCTATCGGCTCCATTTTGCCTTTCCTGCAAGGTAGTAAATGATTTCAGCAAGGGTCAAGAGGCTCAGGATAATGAATGCCGCAGCAAGGGCGGCTATAAAGGGGTAGAGAGGGATATAAAGGACTGACGATGTAAGCCTTGATACATACTCTTCAGAAACATATATACATGACTGCCATGCGATGAGGCTAAAAAGGAATAATGAAAGGATATTACCTAAAAACTGGATGAATGAACGCACCCCTTTCCCTGCATGCTCAAGAATGATATCCACCTGTACATGTGCCTTTGCTTTTGCACAGAATACTATACTGAACGGCACAACAAGGGCCATCATGTATTCCACAAGCTCAAAACTGCCTGAGACTGGGCTGTTGAATATATACCTGAGGCACACATCAGCGGCAGTAAGAAACATCATGGCTGCAAGTATCCATATAGCAATATGCCTCAGGATTAGAACCAGAAGTGTATTAAATTTGTTGAGCAGTGTTATGATCATATTGCCCGGTATCACTCCTGCAAAAATTGAAGTGTTGCATCCAGTATCTCGCGGGCCGTTTTATAGCCCTCCTTTTCCATCTTTTTCACCCATTCTTCCCATAATGGCTTTCCGCCGGTCTCAAGCCACCTGTCCATCTCATCCGCAGAAAGCGTAACAGAGTTGATATTTTTCCCCTCTTTACGGGCCAGTTCATATACACCCTCTTTTGCCATATCATATCTTTTTCCCCATAACCTCGCCCCATGAATGCCGCTGACCGATTCAATAGCCTTTTTGACATCATCGGGCAGTGAATCCCACTTTTTACTGTTTACTGCTATGGAAAAATAGACAGCCGGAAACGGTGTCTGGGTATAGTAGTCTGCCACCTCATATAACCTGAATGAATGAACCGCCTCCCATGATACACCCATGCCGTCAATCACCCCCTGCTTAAGTGCAAGGTATACATCCGGCATCGGCATTGACATGGGAATCCCGCCAAGGGCCTTCATCTGGTCTGTTGGCGGACCGCCCGTTGTCCTTATCTTCAGGCCCCTTAGATCCTCAAGACTCTTAACCTGTTTTCTGGTGGTTATAAGCGAATATGGCTCTGTGGTGTAAAGCAATAGTATGTGGTTGTCATGAAACTGATTTTTGATCTCAGGAAACTTTTCATAGAGCCGCCAGAGTGTTTCACTCCCCTTTTCACCTGTGGTAAATGGCAGAGCAGGCAGGCTGATTACATCTGCAAGCGGTGTCATGCCGGGCCAGTAACCGTGAAAACACCAGCCCATGTCTGCTATGCCTGTCCTTACGGCGTTCCAGTTATCCTTGCCCTTTGCAAGTGTCTGGTTCGGGAATACAATTATTTTCAGCTCATGGCTCGTGTTTTTTCTGACCGCCTCTTCAATCATCTCTATCCAGGGGCCAAGGGCATGAATGGGGCCCCAGCCTGTTTTCGAGTTCTGGTCAGAAAATCTAAGGGTAATGTTCTTTGCGCCTGCGATGACTGGAAACAGCAGGGAGATGAATAACATGGCAACAGCGATGATCCGGGAATATCCTTTCACGTTTACCTCCATGATTAAAACATCTGCCTTAACATATCTAAATAAAAATATAAAGAACTCAGGCAACAAAAAGAAGTAGAAAAGGGGATTTAATACATGATATAAAAGTCAGGTATTTAACAATAGAGATCATTGAAAATATAAAGCAGGGTAGTAGAATAAAAAAAGAACAGAAAAGGGGATTGAGGAAATAGAAAAGAGGTGTTAACGCCCTTTTTTAGTTTCTCTTTCATGTTTCTGTTTCCAGTTTTCTGTTCAGGAGAAGGAAATTGCAGGGATTTAAAAAGATAAAAAGGGCAACCAACCTCTATGAGGATGTGGTAAACGAGCTTAAAAAGGCCATCCTCTCGGGTAAATACAAGACAGGAGAGGCGCTCCCCAGTGAAACAGAGCTTGCAAGGCTGTTAGGCGTAAGCAGGCCTGTGATAAGAGAAGGCATAAGGGTATTACAGTCACGTGGTTTTCTGGAAATAAGAAGGGGTATAACCGGCGGGGCATTTGTGCGGGAGATGTATCAGTTGCCCTTCATGGAGGACTTTGCAGACCTTATCAGGTACAGGAGGGTAAAGGTGGATCACCTGGCAAAGGCGAGGCTCCTTCTTGAGCCTGAGGTGTGCAGGCTTACAGCACAGAATGCAACACCAAAGATGTTAAAAGAGATGCAGGACCTCCTGGCCTCCTATGCCCTCATAAGAGAGCGTGACAAACTTGACAACCTTTACGCACTGTTCCACAGGCTTGTTGGCCGTGCGTGCGGGAACCCGATCTATTCAATTATCATGGAAAATATCATGGATTTTACAGAGAGCTTTATAAAGACCATGAAGCCCGTTACTACTATAATCCACAATGACGGCGACCATGATAAAATTCTTGAGGCATTCAAACAGAGAGACTCTGAAAAGGCCGCAGAGGTGGGCACAAGACACGCAATGGATATCCTGAGAGAGATGAAGGAGCTTGAGGATACATACCTTGAACTATTGGGTAAATACCCTGAAGATGGTGAAAATGAGCAGGAAGAAATGGGAGAAGGTTAAGCTGAATCCATTAATATGGTCAAATTAAGCCTTGATTAAGGGTATATTGCACATAAAGCTGCTTTTTTAAAATTATATGGTCATATGAGCTGAATTTATGCATTTTATTTTCTTCTTGACACAGGATGATATCAACTCTATGCTTGGCCCCAACATGGCATTTCTTTTTTATTAAATTTAAAATCAAAGAGGAGGAACGCAAATGAGAGCTTTTATTTTTTCAGTATTGTTTATGCTTGTAGCAGGTATGACCTTTGCCGCTGACATCGATGGCAACTGGCAGGGAGAGGTGGGTGGTATGGGTGGGGAACCAATGAAGATTAACTATACATTCAAGGCCGATGGAAACACCCTGACCGGCAACACAAAGGGCATGGATGGAAACGACCTGGCCATCAAAGATGGCAAGATTGATGGCAACAAATTTTCATTTGCTCTTGATTTCGGTATGGGCGCACCAATGGTATTTAAAGGCGAAGTAAAGGGTGACACCATTGAAATGAAGATGGATATGCCCGCTCCACCCGAAGGCGCGCCAGCCGGTGGACCAGCAATGGGCGATATGCCTCCAATAGTCCTCAAAAAGGCAAAGTAATTACTAAACAAGATACTTTATAAGAGGCCGCGCAATGTTAAATTGCGTGGCCTTTTTTATTGGTATCCTTATTTTTTGAATGATAATCGATAATTGATCATTGAAAATTGTCAGATGATATGCTAAAAACCTTTTTCTCTGTGCGCCCATAGCTCAGATGGATAGAGTGACGGACTACGAATCCGCAGGTCGCAAGTTCGAATCTTGCTGGGCGCACCATTAAAAAAATAAATTTAAGGGGTTGACTGACCCGGTTAACCCCTTTTTATTTGTTATTTGCAAAAGTGTCATCTTCTTTTATTTCATTATACATATCTATAAATATACCCAGTTCATATCGTTTTGAACTGCCCTGCTATTACTCAGTGTCCATCCAAAAATTGTCTTTTTTGGATTTCCATCCTCCGTAGCAGTGCTACTGCGGAGGACGGGCAAGCGGTCAGCTATCAGCGTTCAGCTTTCAGTAAAAGACTTCCAAATCAGAGATTTAACTGACAGATGAAAGCCCCATCCAGAATTTTTGTCTGAGAAGTAAGTCTCAATGTTTCGGCTGAAGGTTTTTAAGAATTGCAGCTACAAATCTAAATGCATCAGTATAAAAATTCTGGGAATAGATTATGTCTGGAGGCATTAGAATTTCTATAATAATAATATCAATGTTAAATCATAAATACCTGATGTACCCATAAAGCCACGGGTCTTGCTTTACTTTACCTGTCTCAGGAATTATACTGCCCATATTTTGAGGAAATTTCTGTGAAATAATGATAATGATAGACGCCATTGACTCTGGCGAGTCACAGTTCATAGGCTCTGATGCTGCGGCTAAACGCAGGGTGAACATTATTGTTATTATACCCATCGAGTTATAAGGATAAAAAAAGGAAATTATGACCGGAGATATTGTATACATAGACCCCAGAAGGCCTGAAAGCAAGACAGAGAAAAGGCTTATAGCAGGAGAAAAGTTCCAGGATGGCGGGATGTCCCTGCTTTTGGATGCTATAGATACCAATCTCATGCGCCGGATGGCCATGAAAATTGTGCGGGATGATAAGCTGAAGAATGAGTATGAACTGAGCCGCATGGTGGTTGAGGCGCAGATTACCGCACAGCTTGATCATCCCAATATCATACCCATATATGAGCTGGGTATTGATAAAAAAGATCGGCTCTTTTTTACCATGAAAAAGGTGCGCGGCAAGGCGCTCCATGAACTTATTGATGAAAAGGAGCCCTCACAGAGGACAGATAAGGACATTCTCCACCTGATACAGATAATGATCAAGGTATGCGATGCGGTATCCTATGCCCACAGCAAGGGGGTCATACACCGTGACATCAAGCCTGACAATATAATGGTCGGGAGTTTCGGCCAGGTTTACCTCATGGACTGGGGTATTGCCCGCATCAAGGGGGAGAGGATGTCAGACATCGCAAAAATGGAGTTGCCTGAGGTTAAAAAGCGCAAGCAGTTCAGCATGCGTGAAGAGGTGCAGGGGAACATCTTCGGCACCCCCTGTTACATGTCTCCCGAACAGGCAAGGGGAGATCTGGACAGCATTGATGAGCGGAGCGATGTCTTTTCCATAGGCGCAACCCTTTACGAGGTCATCACAGGGTTGCGTCCCATACCGGGTGATTCATTAAGGGATATGGTTATTAATGCCAGGATATGCGAGATCCAGCCCCCTGATGAGAGGGTGGATTTTCCCCTGCCACTAGGGCTTATCAGGATCACCATGAAGGCCATGAGCAAAGAGCCCTCGGATCGTTACCAGTCAGTGGAAGAGCTTAAAAACGATTTAGAGAATTTCCTTGAGGGGAGCGAGAGGTTTCCCGGCCACACATACAGACCGGGCTCCCTTATTGTGCGTGAAGGAGATATTGGCCATGAGGCATATATCATAAGATCGGGTAAATGCCGCGCCTTCAAGACCATCAATGACGAAAAGGTTGAACTTCGCATCATGGGACCAGGTGATGTATTTGGAGAAACAGCAATACTGACTGAAAAACCCAGGTCAGCCAGTGTTGAGGCAATTGATAATGTAACCGTTGCAGTGGTCAAGAGCCAGTATTTTAAGGATGAGCTTGAGACAGGCTCATGGCTTGGCCCATTCATACGCACCCTTGCCGAACGTTTCAGGGAGGCAGACCAAAGATTGAATCCCTGATCTAAGCCTTTTTATTGAAAAGGATTGAATTTGCTTTTCTCGGGGATGCCTGCCTTTTTGAGCAATCCCTTGTGAAAGTTGATTGTTTCATCCCCGTATTCTATCCATGACCTGTATGTCTCTATTGAATAAAAAGGGGTTATCCTGAGTATCTCTTTTGCATGGATTCGCGCCCTTTCCATCTGATTTTCATAGGTGTAAATAAGGGTAAGATACAGATGTGCAAGGAAATTATTCTGGTTCGGCGGCATTGAGGCCATTTCAAGCACCCTCTTTGCCTCTACCAGGTTTGAAAATCCGGTTGGCGATGGGCTTGAATAGGCGATACCCATAAATACATAATGCTGGATTTCAGAGCGGGGATCTAAATCGGTCCCGATCTTATAATGTTTTGCTGACTCATCATACCGCTGTAAAAGCAAAAGGGTAAAACCCAGGCCAAAGTGGGCATTCTTTGAATCGGGGGATATCTCTGCCCATTTCCTGTAATATCCCAGAGCCTTTTCACGGTCATTCCTTGCAAGATAAAGCTGCCCCAGTATGGCCAGACTTGCCCCCTTATCAATTCCTTCCGCTGTCCTGGCATCCTTTTCAGTATCATCAAGGTATTCTGATGACCTGGGGTCCAAAGGCGCAGAGAGGTACAGGGAGACATAAATCGAACTTCTCATGTAATAGACCCAGGGGTCAGGGGATATTTCCAGCAATTTATTTGCCATAAGCCTTGCGGCCTCCAGCCTTTCTGGTGTTCTCTCCTTGTAGTAACGGTAAAGAAGAATAAATGTCTCTGTGTATTCTATGCTGTCCTGCTTGTCAGGTAGGAAATCTGGCATACGCTCTCCGTCAATAAGCCTTATGCGAATCTCCCTGAATATTTGCCACATAATCTCGGTCTGGAGCGCGAGTATATCCCTCTTTTCACGGTCATATGTCTCTGTCCAGATATTATACCCCTGCTCCGCATCAATCAGCTTTGCTAATATCCTCACCTTATCGCCATCCTGCCTGACACTGCCATCAAGCACATAGCGAACACCCAGCTCTTTGCTTACCTCCTGTATCTTTACAGGCTTGCCTTTATAGTAAGATGATGAGTTACGGGCCGTGACTAACAGATCGGGGTGTCTTGACAGCCCGGCAATTATCTCCTCTGTAAGGCCGTCGCTGAAATAGTCCTGATTTTCACTTCCGCTCAAGTTTACAAACGGAAGCACAGCAATTGTGGATTTTTCAGGCATCGAAAAGGCCAGCCTGTCAAGCGGGGTCTGCTCTGTCTTGGGAGATTGGCGCGAATACATTATATAACCTATGGAACCGGCAGCCGCTAAAAACAGAATGATTATGACCGCAAGTGCAGTTTTTCGCGTAATATTTCCGAGGAATCTCTTTTCACCTATCACCTTGCCTGCGGCTTTCACATCGGTAAGCACGCGGTAAACCCTGACAGGCTCGGATATATTTTTAAGATTGTGTTCGCCAATGTATTCATAACCGATATTAAGCTTTGACTTTACATGGTCATAGGCTGCTCGTGAAATACATATTCCTCCAGGCTCGGCAAGGGTTTGTATGCGTGCAGCAATGTTTACACCATCGCCATAGATGCGGCCATCATCATCCTCCACCACATCGCCGAGATTTACACCGATGCGAAAATCCATCCTTTTATTCTCAGGTAGCTGCGCATTTATAAACCTGAGCCTAGCCTGTATGATAACAGCACAGTCAACCGCATTTACAACACTGCTGAATTCGGCAAGGATATTGTCGCCCGGAGAATCAACAACACGCCCCTCATATTCATTCACAAGCCTTGTGATTATCTTTTTGCTCTCATCAAGGCGATGTATTGTAAATGCCTCATTTTCTTCCATGAGCCGGCTAAAACCTGCCACATCTGCGCTCAGGATGCCTGTAAGTTTGCGTTTGTTGCGCTCCTGATTCCTGGACGGTGTATTCTTTTTCATATTATGCCGGACCACATATAAATTGTTTCTGGCGCCTTAAATAATGACTTATGATGAATTGCTGAAAGGGATAGTATCTAATAAAGGCCGGCATGTCAAAATCTGTTTATTAAAAAAATACCCACCAGGAGATGCAAGTTACCGGATGGGCATTTTATTAAACCTACTCTTCAATATTGCCAGGCGTAACTCAGTTTTGTAAAGAGAGTAAAATTGCTCTTTCTTATTAATACCCAGGTTATTCACCTTTACGGATATAGATATTCCCATTTATCGTATTGAGATAAACCTTATTACCGCCCCTGTTAATGCGTGCGGTTATATTGTTTGAATTAAAGAAAGGATTAATGAAATTTTGAAATGCACCACCCTTTCTGCCATCCATTTCCCCTCCAAAAACCAGGTCAGTATCAAAACCGGTGTAAACATCCCCATCCATTGTCCTGGCCATGATATCGGCCTTTATCTCTTTAGGTAAAGTAATGTCTATATCTCCATCAATCGTGCTGAAATAGAGTGAACTATCTTTGTTAACCCTTTTGAAGGATATGTTTACCTCCCCGTCAACTGAGCTGGCAACCGCTTCACCAGTAATATTTTGGGCAGTAATCTTAACATTTACAGTGCTGACTTCAATAACCCCTGTAAAATCCCTGATGGAAATATTTCCATCGATAATCCCGGTAGAATGGGCATACCTGTTCGATCCACTGAAGACCGGGGCCGGGGCTGGGAAATTAATATTTTTCCCCATTTCCTGATCAACCTGCATATCTTTATCAAACGCATTAAGCATTGCCTTTTCTTTAATCTCTTTCACTCGTTCTTCAAGTTTTCTTTTCTGTTCATCTGACTGTTTAGTCATTTTTTTGAGATTTTGATTTTTCAAAGCAACTCCATTCCCCAGTTTCAGGGTTATGCCATTCGGGACACTGATATCCAGGTCAACATCATCATTTATCGGACGTGTTATATAGATTATATTATCCTTTTTATTATTGATTATGTTGAACCCGCCACCGCGTATCCTTTTCAACCCTTTTGCCTTTTCATCCCTTGTTTCAGCCTCATCAAAGATATCTTTACTTGCTGAAATCAGCACCATCCTTGAATGTGTGCCTGTATTTCAGGATTTTATAGAATACATTCTGCACAAGGTCCTCGCTCTTAAACCACTCCCTGACCTGCAACTGGAAGTAATTGAACAGCCCCTGGGCATACCTGTCGAAAAGCAACCCCAGTTTCGTCGCGGTAGGAATGCCGATTACTCGGCACCCCCCGCACAGATCCCGGCGTGCAATACTATTGCACCGGGCTCTTGCCTATGGTTGTGACGCAAAGCCT
>CAZXUA010000057.1:0-23791 GCA_964643755.1 uncultured Desulfatiglans sp.
ACACCCTATCCTACACTCTTTCCCTACACGACGCTCTTCCGATCTTTTCGTTCCAAAATAATACCTATACTGTCCCTTTAATATCAGGCTTTAGTTTTGTTTACAACACTAAAAATGGCGAATATATCATTTTAGCTTGACACTCAATCCTAACCCCTCTATATTTCCATTTTTTGAAAAAAGCTATATTTTTTAAAAATATATTAATGAAAAACAATATTTTGGAGGTTCAAAGTGGCAGAAAATAAATATGAAATTCTGTTTTCACCTTATCATATAGGTAAGGTTCAATTAAGAAACAGATTTGTAAAGACAGCGGCTCAAACCTATTTTTTTGATTCCGGTGAAAAACGGGTTGGTGATACAGCAAAGGCATTTTATGGCGCAGTAGCAAAGGGTGGCGTTGGCCTCATAATCACAGAAACGCCCGCCATGGAATGGCCCCTGCTTGAAGATGGCGACCGCAGATTCAGGGTTGATAATGACAAGTATATCCCCCAAATGAAGGAATTAACCGACCTGGTTCACAGCTATGGCGCAAAGATTTTTACACAGTTCTATCATCGCGGCCCATGGGGCAAGGAATACCAGTTCATCGCACAGCGTATCGCAGCCTCAGCAGTCCATTTCACATCACCTTATGATGTTCATCCTGATGATCCACCACACTCACTTACAAAAGAGGAGATAGAGTGGTGGGTTGATCACTTTGCCAGCTGCGCTGTCAGGGTTCAGAAGGCCGGTTATGACGGGCTTGAGATCAATGCAGGTGCTGACCACCTTTTCCACTCATTCCTTTCCAGATTCTGGAACAAACGTGATGATGAATACGGCCCACAGACAATGGAAAACCGGATGAGATTTGTTCTCAATGTCATAAGAGAGATCAAAAAACGCTGCGGCGAGGACTGGCCTGTTCAGGTGCTTATGAACGCATATGAATTCGGCGCAGGCCCTGAAGGGATTACCGCTGAAGAGGGCATCCAGATTGCAAAGGGATATGAGGCGGCAGGCGTTGACTCCCTGCATGTAAGAAACCATCTGCACGGACACCACCAGGGCTCTTATCTCCATAACCTGCTCTGGTATCCTGAATTCTGTATTGAAGGGCCTTTAGCCCCTGAGATGGACTGGAGCAAGAAAGGTGACCTTATCAATGTCCCATCAGCAGCAAGGATCAGAAGAAATGTTACAAAACCCACTATCATGGTACCATCAGGATTCACTGCTGATTACGCTGAGATGGTTCTCCAGAGGGGCGATGCAAATATCATAGGTTTCAACAGAAGGCTCTTTGCAGACCCGTTCTACCCCACCAAGATCAGGGAAGGTCGTCCTGAGGATATTCAACCATGTACCCATTGCAACAACTGCGCAAAACGTTACAATGAGATCAGGCAGTGTCGTATAAATGCAGCATTCGGAACAACAAAGTATGAGATTGACAAGGCACCCAAAAAGAAAAAGGTTGTAGTAGTTGGCGGCGGCCCTGCCGGTATGCAGGCAGCAAGGGTAGCGGCAGAAAGGGGGCATGACGTTACACTATATGAAGCAGGCCATTACCTTGGCGGAAACCTTCCGATGGCATCTACAATAAAGAGCACAGAGCTTGAAGATATACCTTCAATAATCACCTTCTTCAAGACACAGCTTAGAAAGCTTAATGTAAAGGTTAATATGGTCAAGGAGGTCACCCCTGACATAGTGCTCAAGGAAAAACCGGATGCAGTGGTTGTTGCGGTTGGCGCTGTTCCTTCATATCCTGATGTGCCAGGTCTTGACAGCCCGAATGTTATTAAATCGACCACGCTGTATAATATGCTTAAGCTCTCCCTCAGATTCTTCAGTCCGGATTTTCTGAATGCCTTCAGCAAATTCAGGATGCCTGCCGGATGGAACCCCTTTAAGACCATAGGCAAAAGGGTTGTTATTATAGGCGGCATGATTCACGGATGTCAGCTTGGTGAATTCATGGCAAAGAGAGGGCGTCAGGTAACCATCGTTGAGCCCAACGAAGAGGATGTTGGAAAGTGGCTAGCCCCTGAATACAAAAACCGTCTGTTCCTCTGGTTCAAGAAAAAGGGCGTTACAGTAATTGGTGGCGCAAAACTGCTTGGAATCACCAAAGAGGGCCTGAAGATAAAGACCAAGGAAGGTGAAGAAAAGATGCTGCCTGCAGACAGTATCCTTCCGGTAGGTTTTACTACCAACACTGATCTGTATGAGTCACTTAAGGGCAAGGTGCCTGAGCTTTATGCGGTTGGTGACTGTGATAATCCCGCTATTATCCCTGAGGCAACCGGTTCAGGCTGGAGAATAGGTAACCAGATTTAACATTGATTGATTTATCCAAATAAAAAACCCGCAGCAAAAGTGCGGGTTTTTTATTTTCTCTTATTTCCGCCAAAACTCAGGGGTAAGAAGAACCAGGACAGTATAAATCTCAAGCCTTCCGACAAGCATGCAGAAGATCAGCACCCACTTTCCTATTACCGGCACCCCCATATAGTTATCCATAGGTCCTATAACTCCAAGGCCGGGCCCCACATTGAAAATACATGCAGCCACTGATGAAAATCCAGAGACCATATCAAGGCCGAGCATGATCATAAATATGGATGACAGGACAAAAATCACGAGATACAGGGTAAAAAACCCCCAGATACTGCTTAGCGTCTCCTGGGGAACAGCCCTGCCGTTGAGCTTTATTGTTGTGACCGCATGAGGGTGAACCACCCTGAATATCTCCTGGTATGCATGCTTTACTAGCAACATCACACGCATGGTCTTTAAACCGCCACCAGTAGAGCCTGCCATACCGCCCAGAAACATGGCAACCAGAAGGATTGTATGGGTAAGAGGAGGCCAGAGTTCAAAATCGGCAGAGGCAAACCCGGTTGTGGTGATGATTGAGCTGACCTGAAAAGCGGCATGCCTGAAAGAGCTTATGAGGCTGTCATAGACCGTACCGTATATATTAAAGGTCACAAGTGCAATAAGAACTGCTATTGAAGAGATAAATATCCTGCATTCAGGATCCTTCCAGTATATGCCAGGACCGTCAGATATTAACCTGTAATGGAGTGAAAAATTTATCCCTGCAATGATCATAAAAAATATAATAACAGCCTCAAAATAACCATTATTATAAAAAGCTATACTTATGTTTTTTGGGGAAAATCCCCCGGTTGGCATTGTGCAGAATGCATGGTTAACCGAGTCAGTTACAGGCATGCCGCCAATAGCAAGTAAAATTATCTGAAGCAGAGTTAAAATGATATAGACCTTCCAGAGTGTCTTTGAGGTGTCAGATATCCTTGGCTTAAGTTTATCCACTACGGGGCTTGGTATCTCTGCCTTGTAAAGCTGCATGCCTCCAACCCCCAGGAATGGCAGTATAGCTATTGATAATACAATTATCCCCATACCTCCAATCCACTGAGTAAGGCTTCGCCATAAAAGGATCCCGGGTGAAACCCCCTCAATATTCTCTAAAACCGTTGCGCCTGTTGTGGTAAACCCTGAAATTGATTCAAAACAGGCAGATGAAAAGTCAGGGATGGCCCCTGAAATAAAAAATGGCATTGCCCCAAAAAGCCCTGCAGCCAGCCATCCGAATGTTACAATCGCTACGCCATCCCTGTGGCTGAGATGCACAACCCTGTACCTTTTGGTGCTCAGAAGCATAAGGATACCAATAGACTCTGTAATGGCCATTGACCATGCAAGGGCATGACTGCTTTGATCACCATCAAGCAGGGCCAGCCCGAGTGGAAGGCACATGGATGCGCCCAGGAAAATAACAAGTATGCCTATAAATCTTAAAACACTGTTAGGATTCATCAGAAATAGTCCAGTTTAACGGTGAGGAGTTTCTCCAGCTTCGGCACAACCTCCTTAAGCGCAAAAAAGATGAGCCGGTCATTGCTCTGTATCACTGTATTCCCAGTAGGTATTATAACCTCTCCCCCCCTTATTACCGCCCCAACTAGTGCGCCCTTGGGGAATTTTATCCGGGATATCGGCTTGTCCACAATTTCAGATGTTTCAAGCGCCTCCACCTCAATGGCCTCTGCATGCTCACCTTTAAGGGGGGCGACCGATATAACCTTCCCCTTTCTTATATACTGAAGGATTGCCCGCACAGCTGAGAGCCTGGGGCTTACAACCGTATCAATGCCGATTGCCGATACAAGTGGTATATAGCTGAGCTTGCTTATCCTTGTTATTATCTTTTTTACCCCCATCTCTTTCGCAAGAAGCGACATCAGGACATTGTTCTCTTCATCGCCTGTAAGGGCCATGAGGAAATCCATGTCCCCTATATTTTCTTCAAATAGGAGATCCTTATCTGTGCCGTCACCGCATATGACAACAGCCTTTTCGAGCTGTTCTGATAGAAATGTACACCTTGAGCTCTCCTTTTCTATTATCTTTGTATGAAGCCTTGTGCTCTCCAGGGATTTCCCAAGGGCAAGGCCTGTCTCGCCTCCCCCGGTTATCATAATATTTTTGACCTCTTTATCAACAATGCCAAGAAAACTATAGACCCTGTTGATCTCATCCGCTTTGATAACCATGTAAAGGAGATCCCCCGCCTGTATTGTATCCTTGCCCTGGGGGATAAGCACCTTTTCATCCCTGATTATTGCGCCAATAAGCAGATTCCCGTATGCATTGCTTAATGTGAAAAGCTGGCGGCCCGCAAGATGTGAATCTTTCCTGATTGTAAAGCCTATAAGTTTTACCTTGCCATCAACAAAATTTATGACATCAGATGCCCCGGGCACTGTCATCAGGTTCATTATTGTTTCAACCATTGCTGTTTCAGGGTTGATAATCTGGTCAACCCCCAGCAGCTCTTCGCCGAATAGCTCCTTTTCATCAAGGTATTCCCTGTTTCTTACCCTCGCCACCTTCAATATGTATCTGTTGAGATTTCTTGCCAGGAGGCATGCTATAAGGTTTGCCTCATCGCTGTCAGTTGCGGCTACAAGCATGTCCGCATCAACTATGCCCGCTGTCTTAAGTGTGCCGGGGCTTGTGCCGGATCCGATAACAGCCTGGACATCCAGATTATCAGTGAGCTGTTTTATCTTTGCAGGATCCTTATCAATAAGCACAACGTCCTGTCCCTCTTCTGATAGCTTCTGGGCGCAATGGAAGCCGACCTCACCTGCCCCTACTATTATTATCTTCAATGAAAAGAGCCTCTTTTAATATGTTTTATTACCGTTAATAATTAGTTCACGCGTGCAAGTATGTCAATAGTCTTCAAATACGGGGTAACTGGCCAATAATTCAGCAGGTTTTAAGAATTTTTATGGACAAGATTTCAACATGATGATAATTTACCGGCCTTGTGATTAATCATAATTTTTAATAATATTAAATAATTACAACAAAACATTATGAGAACAGCATGCGCAGCATAAACGGCAAATACTCAAATAAAGAGCTGATAGGGTATATAAACAGATTCCCTTTAAGCAGGGTCATGGTCATAGGGGATATGATCCTTGATGAATATGTATGGGGTGATGTTGCCCGGATTTCGCCAGAGGCCCCTGTGCCGGTTGTAGATGTTACCAGCGAGACAAAAAGGCTCGGGGGTGCGACAAATGTATTAAACAACATAAACTCCCTTGGAGGGAAATGCATAATATGCGGCGTTGTTGGAGATGATGAATATGGTGGTCACCTCCTTGATAGGATCAACGAACTTGGCATCAGCACCGAAGGAATCATTGTAGATAACACAAGGCAAACCAGTATAAAAACAAGGGTTGTTGCAAGAAACCAGCAGGTGGTAAGGTATGACAGGGAGACAAAAAGGCCCATTGATCAGGCCATAATGAAAAGACTTCTCAAGTCAATAGAAAATAATCTGAATAATATCAATGCAATTATTATCTCCGATTATGGTAAGGGTGTTGTTACATCTCACCTGATCAGAGCCATTGAAGAGATCATATCAGGGGAAGACATAATAGTGGCGGTTGACCCGAAGCCTGAAAATTTCAGGTATTACAGAGGGGTTGATATCATTACCCCCAATCACCATGAGGCCTCCGCCTTCTGCGGTTTTAAAATAACAGATGATGAATCCCTTGTGCGTGCCGGTGAATACATCCTCGACAAACTCAGATGCTGCTCTGTCCTTATTACCCAGGGTAAAGACGGCATGACCCTTTTTGAGTCAGGCGCTGAGCCATGCCATATCCCCACTGTTGCCCGGAAGGTCTTTGATGTATCAGGCGCAGGAGACACGGTGATAAGCACATTATCCCTTGGCATTGCATCGGGGATGACAAAAGAATCAGCCGCCCTTGTCTCAAACTTTGCATCAGGAATAGTGGTAGGTGAGGTCGGGACATCAACGGTTACTGCAAGGCAGCTCAAAGAAGCCATTAAAAGCAGGAAAATACAAAGGGCCAATAACTGATGAGCACACCTAGGGAATCAGACAGGGTAAAACTTATTGCAAGCCTCTTTTCCTCTGATAAGGAGCTTATAGACCAGGTTATAGCCGAGCTTAAAGAGGCATTTGGAGATACAGATGTTATTACACCATGGCTCATGTTTGACCGCACAAGGTACTATGAGAAAGAGATGGGCTGGCCACTTTACCGCCGTTTTGTTACATTCAGGGATCTTATATCCCCTGAAGGGCTTGTTGAAAGAAAACTGGCCTCAAACAGCATCGAAGAAAAGTATACAATAAACGGTAAAAGGCGGGTAAACATTGACCCGGGTTACATATGCCTTGAAAGACTTGTGCTTGCAACAGGCAAGAATTATACTCACAGGATATATCTTTCTCACGGTATATATGCTGATCTTACCCTGGTCTTTAACAAGGGGACATTTAAGCCCCTTGAGTGGTCGTACAGGGATTATGCAGATCAGGAATCAATAGCCTTTTTCAATAATGAGCGGGAGAAATACAAGAATCAGCTGAGAGGTATAGAAGTATAATTATGTTAAAGAGTATGACAGCCTATGGCAGAAGCGATCTTGAACTTGGTAATAACCTGCTTACTGCTGAAATAAAGACCTTAAACAATCGTTACAGGGATATTATTCTCAGGCTGCCCGCTACATTGCAGGGGCATGAAGAGTTTATCAGGGCAGAAATCTCTGACAGGGTAAAAAGGGGCAGGGTCGAGGTATCCATACAGGTAACCGCCTGCGATGATTCAACCAGCAACCTGGAGCTCAACCGGCCCCTGCTTGAGGCCTATAAAAGGATATTCAATGAGATCAACAGGGAGTCTGGCACCGATGAAAAGATTAAGCCTGAATTCTTTTTACAGCTCAGAGATGCCATAATAGAGAAAACATTAGAGCCTGACCCCGAAGAGTTAAAGAGCGCCATATCAAGACTTATAGGCCATACACTTGACTCACTTGAAATCATGAGGACAAATGAAGGGAAGGCTCTTGCGGATGATCTTGATAAAAGACTTGACCTTATCAAGGGCTATCTTGACAAGATAGAGGAGAGGGCTCCATCTGTCGTCGCAGAATACAAGGAGAAATTGAAAAACCGTATAGATGTTATTGCTGAAGGGCTTGAGATTGATGAAGCCCGGCTTGTCCAGGAGGTGGCCCTTTTTGCCGGGAGATGTGATATAACAGAGGAGATAGTAAGGGCTGGAAGTCATCTGAAGCAGTTTCATACATATATGGAGATGGATGATTCCGTGGGCAGGAGACTTGATTTCCTGATACAGGAATTAAACCGTGAGATAAACACAATCAGTTCCAAGGCATCTGACAGCGCCATTTCAACCTTTGCCGTTGAGGTAAAGGCTGAACTGGAAAAGATCAGAGAGCAGATACAGAACATAGAATAAGGGGGATTAACAATGACTCAGAAACTGGTCAATGTGGGTTTTGGCAATTCTGTTGTCTCAAGAAGGGTCGTGGCCATCATATCACCAAATGCAGCGCCCATAAAAAGGTTGAGGGATGAAGCAAAGGAGGATAGAAGGCTCATTGACGCTACACAGGGAAGAAAGACAAGGTCTGTCATAATAACAGACAGCAATCATGTAATACTTTCCGCCATCCAGTCTGAGACCATAGCCCAGAGATTCAGCCCTGATTTGATCCTCAGCAAGGATGAACTGGAGCCCGAAGAGGTGATATGAAAGGCAGGATATTTGTCATATCAGGCCCTTCAGGGGCCGGTAAATCCACCCTGATCAGGGGCGTAAGGGAGAGAATCGCTGACATTGGCTACTCTGTTTCCCACACTACCAGAGCGCCACGTGTCGGTGAAAAGGATGGGAAGGACTATTTTTTTGTAGATAAAGAGAGGTTCAGGGGGATGATAAACAATAACGCCTTTGTGGAGTGGGCGTTAGTGTATGATGATTATTACGGGACATCGTACATCTCAATTTCCGACAAGCTGAATGCCGGTCAGGATATCATCCTTGATATAGACATACAGGGGGCAAAAAATATTAAAGAGAAGATTACCGACTCAATCCTGATATTCATTCTGCCCCCTACTAGGGAGATACTTGAGCAACGTTTGAGGGACAGGGCAACGGACAGCGAAGAGGCGCTGATAAAAAGGATAGCCCTCGCCACTAAAGAGCTAGATAATTGCCGCTGGTATGATTACCTGATCATCAATGATGATCTTGAAATGGCCACAAAGGCGCTTGAGGCTGTAATAGTTGCAGACAGGTGTTCAAAGACCCGGATACTATCAGATGTTGAAGCGAGATTTCATTTATAAACAGGGCCGAAGAACCCATGCAAAAAAATAATCAGATCCAGTTTGTACCCGGTATTCACAGTGTCAGGGAGGCCATCTTTAACAATAGAGGCAGCATCGCCGAGATATGGGTGGAGAGAGGGAAATCATCACCAAGGATCAGGGAGATTATCAAACTAGCAGAAAGAGACAGTATCCCCGTATTAGAAAAGGATAATGCAACCCTTGAGATGGTTCTGCCCAATACAAATCATCAGGGCATAGCAGCGCTCACCGAGGGCTTCAACTACATAGAGTTAACAGACCTGGTAAATTCATCAACCAGTTTAAAGGGTAAAAGGCTCTTTCTTGCCATTGACCACATCACTGATGAAGGCAATCTTGGCGCAATCATAAGGACAGCCGCCTTTTTCGGTGTAAACGGGATAATTTTACCAAAGGACCGTTCAGCTAGGGTGTCAGGGGCAGTAATGAAACGCTCTTCAGGCGGTCATAGCCATGTGCCTGTCTCCCTTGTGGTTAACCTAGGAAGGGCCATTAACGAGCTTGATGATGCTGGATTCTGGATCATAGGCACATCAGGCGATGGAAATGAAACCATCTATGATTTTAGATTTGATGGTGATATCCTTCTCATTCTTGGGAATGAGGAAAAGGGGATCAGCCCAATCGTGGTTAAACGCTGCCACCAGATACTCAGCATCCCATCAAGCGGGAAGATCAATGCACTGAATGTATCTGTGGCAGCGGGGGTAGTCATTTCAGAGATAATGAGACAAAGGCAAAATGCCTTATAACATTATTACTGGTTACTGTTAAGCCTGCTCTCCCAGTCAAATTCAGGGGTGGTAACAGCATGTTCAAGCCTCTGGAGCCGTTTTTCAAGGCTGCTGTAACGCCTTTTTATGCGGTCGGTTGCCATCTCTTTTGACCTTAAATAGCTGTCATAAAACTCCTGCTCATCCATGCTGCTTATCGGAACAACAGGCTCAGGCTTCAGTAAAAATGCCAGCGCAAAATAGATTATCCCGGTTGGCCAGAAGCCGGTAAAGATAAAGAGCAGTATGGTAAAGAGGCGCACCCAGAACACGGAAAGATCAAAGCGCTCGGCAATACCGCGGCATACACCCATTATTGCTCCATTACGTGAACGGTACAATCCTCCACCAAACATCCCTTCAAAATGATCCCTTGAAAAACATCCTTCATTAAACAATGAACCCATAAAAACACCTCTCCCCCGGTGATAGCTTCTTCTGTTATATACTGACATTGTCCCTCTCCTTTTTTGGCCTTTCCCTTTCCATAAGAATGGTTTCAAGGGATTCAACGCGTTCTTCCATCCTGGCCAGCCCCTGGTATATCTCCTGAATCATCCTTGCCTCATCGGTATGCCCCTTCTGCACTGTTTTCGATGCCCCACCCTTAAGAATCTTTACCAGAATCACGATCGTGCTGGATATAAAACCGAAAAATATCAGGACGACCCCCAGAACAACAACTACCTCAGCAATACTCATTATCAGATCCCCTTCTGATTATTAAATAAGTGTTTACAGTGATGAAAACTTCTTGTCTCTTTCATGCTCTAAAACTATTGTCTCAAGGTTTGCCATGCGCTCTTCAAGCTTCTTAAGACGAAGATCATAATCAACATACATATCATCTCTGTTATTAGTTTGTCGTTTAGTTTTTTCTCTGGCAATACTTCCAACTGTCTTTATGATTGCCACCACAATAACAAAACTAAAAACAAGCGCAAAAAATCCTAATGGGGGGCCGTACACTTTCTTTATCTCCTCTGATTACTTTCGGTACTGTTAATGGATAAATTAGACCATTCATTCCGAAACACTATCTCAATAAAATAAATAAATCACCTTCTTATTTATCATCCACCTTTGGCTTTTCAGCATTCTTGAGAGCACTGAGCTCCTTTTCAATCTCATCATCAAGGCCAAGCTCTTCAAATTCTGTTTCAAGGGCGCTGCTCTTTCCATAGTTTACAAGGTCAGCCTCTGCCTCTATTCGCTCTATCCGGTTTTTAAGGTCCTCAAACCGAAAGATTGCATCACTGCTTTCCACGCGCCTGATATCTTCCTGTGCCTTTCTCTTCCTGGTCGCATGTATGTGTCTCTGAACAAGTATCCTCTGTTTTTCCCTTGCCCCCGCAAGCTTATCCTCAAGCTGGCGGATATCATTCTGGTATTCATCAATAAGCGCCTCATGCTCCTTGAGTTCAGCCTCAAGCGAGTCAACCCTTTCAGCATACTTCTTTTTCTGAATCAGCGCCTCACGGGCAAGGTCATCACGTCCTTTGCTTACTGCAAGGGGCGCCTTTTCTGCCCAGTATTCAACACTGCCCTTTACCTCTAAAATGTTCCTTTCAATCTTTTTACTGCCAGCCATTACACCGGCGCATGAAGCCTTTAGCTCCACCAGTGTGTCTTCCATTTCACGTATCATCAGTTTTATCAGTTTCTCCGGGTCCTCTGCCTTATCAAGCATCGCATTAATGTTAGAGTTCACAATATCCCTGAATCTTGTAAAAATACCCATATTAAATCCTCCTCGGTTTATGGTTTTCTCTTTATCATGAGCATGATCCATGCCAAACCTGAAAAATATGAATATTGTTGATATTTCAATTAATTACCAGCTTGACAGCAAAGCTTGCCAGTGGTAACATCGCCCACCAATTAGCAAATTTAACCATCAATTGGTTTTTTGTTGCCATTTCCAGACTGTATATATTAACCGAAAGGACTCATTATGGTACTTGCCAGACATAGGGTGGCCGGAAAACCGCCGGTAAAAACAAATGAGGCGCTTGGCCAATCAGAAAAATTTTTTGAGTTCCAGGAGTTGCTTGCAAGGGTGGCGCCCATTAACAGGCCTGTACTGTTGCTTGGAGAAAGGGGCACAGGCAAGGAGCTTGCCGCATCCAGGCTGCACTATCTTTCAAAACGGTGGCAGGGGCCATTTATAGCCCTTAACTGCTCGGCCCTTAACCCTGCGCTTATAGAGTCTGAGCTGTTCGGTTATGAAAAGGGGGCATTTACCGGTGCAAACCAGCGCAGGTCTGGCAGATTTGAGACGGCTGATGGGGGCACCCTGTTTCTGGATGAGATAGGGACAATCCCTATGGAGGTGCAGGAGAAGATACTGAGGGTTGTGGAATACGGCCAGTTTGAAAGGGTTGGCGATACAACAGCCATTGAGGTGGATGTAAGGATCATAGCCGCTACAAACGCCGATCTAATAGGCATGGTGTCACAGGGAAGGTTCAAGAGGGACCTGCTTGACAGGCTCTCCTTTGAGGTGCTGTTCCTCCCCCCCCTGAGGGAAAGGAAAGAGGATATAATGCTCCTTGCCAACCACTTTGCATCAAGGATGGCCTATGAACTGGAAAGAGAGGGAATCCCCAGATTCAGTTTGGAGGCGATAAAGGCATTGGAAAATTATGATTGGCCCGGAAATGTGAGGGAGCTTAAAAATCTGGTTGAAAGGGCTGTATACAGGTCCAGTTCCGCAGTCATCTCAGATATTAATTTTGACCCATTTTCATCGCCATATAAATCTTCTAAATCTGATGACGAGGAGGAGGAGATTGAAAAACCGGTCAAAAAGGCGCCTGAATTTAGCCTCTTTTCCGATAAAACCCTTACTGAAGCAGTGAATGACCTGCAGATACAGATGATAAATAATGCACTTAAATCAGCAAAGCATAATCAGAAGATTGCAGCAAAAAAACTGGGCATCACATATCATCAGTTCAGAGGGCTTTACCGGAAGCTTCACCGGAACATAGAATAATTTCAATACTGCCCGCGGCCTGCCCAGTGGTCTGACACAGTTGCAGTCACCCAGATCCTGTTCTCTGTCCAGTAACCGGGCTGGTCAACTACCTCTATCCATGCGCCCTCCACCCATATGCCCCTTTCGTCATAATGGGCAGGGTTCCACACCCTTTTGTAGGTGGGAGAAAACCATTGCCTTCTTATTTCCCAGTGTCCGCCCTGCTGTCTGTATTCCTGGGGAGGGGGTGGTGGAACATAGCAGGGCTCAGGCACCCTGTATGAATAATCTTTGGTGTGGTTGATTAAAGCAGTTGCCAGTATTGCGGCACCCACACCAATAGCAACACCTTTCAACCGGTCATGGTTATGATGATGATATCTTCTTGCTGATGCTGGCCCTGCGGTTAATGCTACTGTAAGGAGAGATACAACAGCTATTGTAAATATGGATCTTATTTTCATTCTATTAACCTCCCAAGATGTAGTTTACCTATACCGACACCGCTGGAGATTATAAACTCAAAAAGAGGTAAAAATATTTAAGAGGAAAAGACCCCGGTTATGAATTTAATGGGAGTGGTTCATTTAGCTTTTCAACACTTGGCACTGATCTGCTCCAATCATACCTGGCACATGAATTTCGTGATTTTTTTATTTATCAATATCTAAAGCCGTTGTAGAATGGGCAACCTGTCTTTAGACATAAAGGGGTTGAAATATGTTAATGATATTTTCCTTTGCAGTGTAACCTTATAGCCGGGTCTACAATAAAGGAGGAAGGGCCATGTCGGATG
Source organism: uncultured Desulfatiglans sp. (assembly GCA_964643755.1). GTDB lineage: Bacteria > Desulfobacterota > DSM-4660 > Desulfatiglandales > HGW-15 > JAAZBV01. The sequence goes on from CAZXUA010000057.1 coordinate 13,329, forward strand.
GATTGAATGTGATTATTGTTGATGACAACAGAGAGGTCTGTGATCTCGTATCAGACATTATAAAACGTTTTTATACCTGGGGTAATGTGATAGCCTTCAGTGATGTGGATGAGGCAATTGTCTACTGCAAGAGCCAGAGGACAAGCGTATCAATATTTGTTGTAGATGTCTTTTTAAAGGACTATACAGGCTTTCAGTTCCTTGATTCCTTGGCCTCTAAATACCCGATGATCTATGAAGACGCAATAATAATGTCAGGGAATGCAAGTGATGATGTTGTAAATATGTGCATTGCCTCAAATATAACCTATCTATTAGAAAAGCCGGTCAAGGCATATGCCCTTCAGCTTGCTGTCAGGGCCATTGTTAATAAATATATCAATTTTGCTAAGAAGATTATTGATAACCCTGATCTGGCGGAGGATATTTATAATTTTTAAAAAGGATGGTGCCGAAGAGGAGACTTGAACTCCTACGGGGGAACCCCCACTAGACCCTGAACCTAGCGTGTCTACCAATTCCACCACTTCGGCACATTAAGGTGTTGATATTTTCTGGCTTTATTTATAGTATCAAAGGATTTCTGTCAACAAATAAGTCACGATATGGCACGATTATTACCCGTTCAATTTAATGACCGGCAAGGTGTCAAGTGCGGCTTCAGGCAGGATAAGTATTTCAAGATAATGAAGGAATAAAAAAATGGCTGTTATTACTGACCTGGGGGAGCTTACAAAACCTTTAATAAATCCTGTGCTTACCATCGGGAATTTTGATGGAGTGCATAAAGGTCATATGGCCCTGTTTAATAAGGTTAAAAGGCTTGCGCAGGGAATTAAAGGGCAATCTGTTGTTATGACATTTGAGCCGCATCCCCTAAAGGTGGTAAGACACAGGAATGAGCCAAGATTAATCACACCGCTTGAAGAGAAGATCAGGCTGATCCTGGCCTCTGGCATCGATGTAATTTTCTGTCTGCCCTTTACCCTGGAATTTGCAGCAATCACCGCTGAGGATTTTGTCCGGGAACTGCTCATTAAAAAGATAGGCATTAAAGAGCTCGTTGTAGGATATGACTACAGCTTCGGGGCAGGCAGAAAAGGAAATATAGAACTCTTAAAAAAGATGGGTGAAGAGCTGGGTTTCAAGGTGCATATTGTTGAGCCTGTTTACCTTGATGACACCCTTATATCAAGCACATCCATTAGAAACCTGATCAGGGAGGGGCGCCTTGCCGAGGCAAAAAGGCTTTTAGGACGCGACCACCAGATTACAGGAACTGTAAAAACCGGCATGGGAAGGGGTGGAAGCCTGCTCGGGTTTCCCACGGCCAATCTTTCCCCTTATAAGGAGATTATCCCCGGTACAGGTGTCTATGCGGTAAGGGTAATTGTAAAAAATAGGGAGTATAATGGCGTATGCAATATAGGCGTTAACCCTACATTTAACGGGGAATCACTTTCTATCGAGACCCATATCCTTGATTTCAGCGGCGATATTGTGGGTGAAAGACTTGCCATAAGGTTTGTTGACCGCCTGAGGGATGAGAAAAAATTCGAGAGCAAGGATGAGCTTATAGACCAGATAGAGAAGGATGTGATAAATGCAAGGAAAATTCTGGAAGTGAATGGAAAATAACAGACCCCTTAACGCAGTAAACTGGAAGCTTTGGGCAGGGCTCTTATTAAGCGCCCTGTTTCTTTATCTGGCATTCCGCAAGGTAGATTTGTGGAGAACCGGGGCAATAATAGCATCATCCAATTACATTCTGCTTTTACCTGCCGCCCTGATAACCATTGCGCAGTATCTTATTCGTGCCCTCCGATGGGAGATATTTTTATGTCATATACAGAAGACCGGCCTTAAAAACAGGCTTCTATCTGTATTTACAGGGTTTGCAGCCAACTGTGTACTGCCTGCACGGCTGGGCGAATTAGTAAGGGCAAATGCACTTGGACATATAGAGAGGATGAGCAAAAGCGCTGTATTTGGCACCCTCGTTATTGAGCGTCTGTTCGACGGCTTTATTATGCTCATAATTATTTTTGCAGGTCTTATGAGCACAACCTTTCCCCCTGAATTTAGCCATATCATCAAGCGTATCAGGTGGAGCGCCCTTATTTTTTTATTAGGAATTGTAGTTGTGATGGTGTTAATCGCGGCAATCAGGGCCAGGCCTGGTATCTTCCAAAGAGTCATTGATAAGATTCTTTTCATGTTTTCTGAAGCGGTAAGGAAGAAAATCGCCCTGATCCTTGATAATTTTTTTCTGGGGCTCTCTCCTGTGAAAGGATGCAGGCCATTATTTATGGCCTTTTTATGGTCGCTCATACTGTGGGGATTATCCCTGTGCCAGATTCATCTGGTGGGCATTGCAACAGGCATCGAACTCCCCTTTGTAACCACCTTTATAATTATGGGATTTCTTTTTGCAGGGGTGATTGTGCCTTCAGCCCCAGGTTTTATAGGGGCATACCACCTCGCCGGGCAGTACGCCTATATAGTATTAGGGATATCCGCCGAAGCCGGGCTTTCTGCTGCAACCCTGCTTCATGCCCTGTTTTTTATCCCAACTGTTATAATCGGGGTGTTCGCCTTTACAAGGCTGCAGTCAGCCAGCGGGCGGATAAATATCAGCAATAATATCAATCGAGATCGGTCATGTTCATGATGCAGTATCATCAAACCCTTTACAGCATCCAATCAATGCTGTGAATACTATTTTTTGCCGGCAGCCAGGGTCTTTACACCATCCTGAAAAAGCACCACTATACGTTCGAAGGATAAGCCTGTTACAAAACCCTTTCCAAAGGTCTTGTGATCAATAAAGCTGCCCTCACTGTATGATCCCTGCATGGAATAGGGCACAGGGGTATGATTGCTATATTTTTCCATCAATGCCTCATATTCCTTTTCAGCGGATTTTTTCCTGACAGGCGATTTTCTTTTTATAGTGGTCTCTGTCTGTTTTTTAACAGGTTTGTATTTGTGTTCAAATCCGCATGTGTGGCATTTTACACGATCAACAATACCCTTGGCATTGTGTCTTACAACGATATGGTTCAGTTCTAGGTTACATCTGGAACAGACTGTAATTATGTCTTTTGCGACCGGAGTGCGGTCAATATCAATTTCATTCATAATATACCCGGACTAAAAAAAGGCATCCTGACACCTTTGGTGTCAGGATGCCTTTGAAACAGGTTTTTTCTTTTACAGCTTGGTAACGTTTTTTGCCGATGGGCCGCGTTTTCCCTGCTCGATTTCCAGGGTTACCTTGTCGCCCTCATCGAGGCTCTTAAAACCTTCCATGTTTATGGCTGAATGATGTACGAATACATCTCCACTGCCATCTTCGAGCTCAATAAAGCCAAAGCCCTTTTTGTCACTAAACCACTTAACGGTTCCGTTTGCCATAATGACATCCTCCTTTCAAGTTAACGTTACTGTTTCAAAACCTCAGGATGCCATTCTGGCTGTAAATCTTACCCTCAGTACGAAACAAGCCCTTTTATTACCAGGGGCTTAAAAAAATTTTTAAAAACTATAAACCTTCCAATTTCTAAATTCAAGAAATATTTTTTTTTGTTTTATCGTCCCTATTCATGCATTCAATCTTTATATCAGGGATATTATAAAACCTGCTTTGACTAAATCTCCTGATAGTAGTTTTTGTCATCAATATAATCCCTGAATCTTGTAAACTCCTTCTGAAATGTAAGCCTGAATGCCCCGGTCGGGCCGTTTCTCTGTTTTGCGATAATTATTTCGGCAATATTCTTGTTTTCATCTGTGGTGCCGTGATAAACCTCATCCCTGTAAATAAAGACTATTATATCCGCATCCTGTTCAATGGCGCCGCTCTCCCTCAGGTCTGCTATCTGAGGCCTTTTATTGGGCCGGTCTTCAACCTTTCTATTGAGCTGTGATAGCACAAGAACAGGGACATTGAGGTCTTTTGCAAGGGCCTTAAGCCCCCTTGATATCTCTGATATCTCAATCTGCCTTGATTCGGCCTTTGATCTCCCCTGCACAAGCTGGATATAATCTACAATCACCATGCCAAGATTGGTCTTTTTAAGGAGCCTCCGGCACTTTGCCTTCATATCAAGAACGCCTATGCCTGATGTATCATCGATAAAGAGTGGCAATTCAGAAAGAACCCCTGCAGCATGGGTCAGGTTTGTCCAGTCCTTATCCCTCAGTGTGCCTGTACGCAGTTTTGAGGCATCTATCTGCGCCTCAAAACCCAAAAGCCTCATGCCAAGCTGCATCTTTGACATCTCAAGTGAGAAAACCGCTACACCTTTTTTGGTCTTGAGAGCTGCGTTATAGCCTATATTGAGTGCAAATGCGGTTTTCCCCATACTGGGCCTTGCGGCAAGTATAACAAGATCAGAGGGCTGAAGACCTGCTGTTAATTTATCGAACTCTATAAAACCAGTGGTGACGCCTGTGATAAAACCATCTTCCGCTGAGACGCTTTCCAGTTTCTTGAAACTCTCATTAATAACACTTTCCATTGAAGAAAAGCCCTCACTGATCTTTTCTTCTGCAATATCAAAGATGGACTGCTCTGCCATATCAAGCAATTCTTCTGTGGTATGCCAGTTCTGCAGACATGACTCACTTATTGTGGAACATTCAGAGAGCAGTTTTCTCCTTACATATCTGTCATGTACAATTTCGGCATGATACTCTATCCCAGCGGAGGTTGAAACAGCCTCAACAAGGGAGGTCAAATAATCCAAGCCCCCAGCCTTTTCTAGATTCTCTTTTTGGGTAAGATACTGAGAAAGTGTAATAAGATCAATCGGTTCGTTATTATTGTAAAGGGCGATCATCCCCTGAAAGATTAGCGCATGCGCCTCCCGGTAAAAGCATTCAGGTGTGAGGATGTCCATGATCTGGTTCATGGCCTCGTTATTGATCAGGACCCCTCCCAGTATGGACTGTTCCGCCTCAATGTTATGGGGCGGAACCTTGACTGATGAAGGGGTTGCCTTCTCTTTTGCCTGATTCATATAGATGTGATCCCCGATAAAACCCTGGAGGAGATTTATTCCTCGGCTTTTACTACCACCTTGAGTTTTGCTGCTACCTTCGGATGGAGCTTTACAGTAACCTCATATTCTCCCAGGGTCTTTATTGGCTTATCAAGAACTATCTTTCTCCTGTCAATGGTGATGCCTTCCTTTTCAAGTGATTCGGCTATATCCATGGTGGTGACAGAACCATAAAGCTTCTCCTCATCACCTGCCTTCTGGATAATTGTAATAACCTTTTCATTAATAAGCTCTTTGACCTTTTCAGCGCCTTCCTGCGCCTTGAGCCTGCGCTCATCTATCTTTTTCTTCTGCATCTCAATCAGCTTTATGTTCTGATTGGTTGCTTCAAGGGCAAAACCTTTTGGGATAAGGTAATTTCGGGCATAGCCCTTTGCCACATTTACTGTGTCTCCTTCAAGACCCAATGAATCTATTTCTGTTGTCAATATAACTTTCATTGATTTTTCTCCAAATTTTAACTGTCAGCCAAAAAAAAGAATAATACCATCCTGTGTTATTCCGCTCTTATCTTACTGTAGCTGTCGTGTATGGCAGCAATGCTATATAGCGGGCACGGTTTATCTCTACGGTGATCATCCTCTGGTGTTTGGCACAGTTACCCGAGATTCTTCTTGGGACTATCTTCCCGCGTTCGGTCGTAAACAACCTTAACATCTTGTGGTCTTTATAATCAATCGCCAGGGTGCTGTCTGCACAGAATCTGCAGATCTTTCTTCTGTGAAATGACATCCCGCCTTTTTTACCATCCCGATCCTTGTCTCTATCTCTGGTTGTGTTGTTATTCCTCTCCATCTTCTACCTCGCTTTCTTCCTGATCATAATAATCCTGCCCATCTTCGTCATCATTTACCTTTAAAGACTGCTCCCTTGATTTAATCTCGGTCTGAGCCTTTTTGATAAGTTCCTCTGGGTCTGCCTTGTCAGCGAGCTTTACTGTCTGGAATTTCAGGATGTTGTCATCGAGCTTAAGGTTTCTTTCAAGCTCTACGATTGAGTTGGCCATGGCACAGAATTGAACATAAACATAAACGCCGTTATAGAATTTTCTGATTCTGTAAGCCAGCCTCTGTTTGCCCCATTCTTCGGTCTTAATAACCACTCCCTTGTTATTAACAATGATATCGCTGTACTTTTTTAGGACTTCGCGATATTCATCCCCATTCAGATTGGGGTTTACAATATAAATTATTTCATAATGCCTCATAGATACTCTCCTTTCGGGCTTAAATTCTGGTCCCGCAAAACCGGCATTTTAAATATGCATTTCATATAAGATATAGATTATGCATGTATTATTACACCCTTTCCCGCGGAACAAGGAGTTAATAAAAAGGTATTTGACTATCACTGGTATGGTTTATTGTCAAGGAGTTTTTCTTGAGCAATAGACCTTTAAAAAAGCTGTTAAAGAAAAACTTTAACAGCTTTTGCAAGGCTTTTAATCTGGTTCCCTGATATCGGTTGCCCTGATCACTCCTTAATGCTGTTTTTCACTCTTCAGGGTTAATGCAACTATCACCGCAATAATCAGAAGGATACCTGCTGTAATAAATGAAGAGTTATAGCTGCCTGAACTTGCCTGCAGCATCTGTGAAAGCCTGCCCATTACAAATCCTCCTACACCCCAGGCTGTAAAAACAATGCCATAGTTGATGCCGAAGTTTTTCAGACCCCAGATGTCCTTTGTCAGTGAAGGGAAAAGGGAAAGATTGGTGCCATAATTAAAACCGATAAACGTAGCGATTATTACAATCAAAACTGCGTTTGAGCCCCCTGAACTGATAACAGGTATTGCAACAAACATGAGGATCGCCTGGAACAGGAGCATGATGATGAGTGTGGCTTTTCTGCCTATCTTATCAGAGAGGATACCGGCGATAATCCTTCCCCCAGCATTTCCAATAGCCATGATAGCCACAGCGATAAATGCCATATCGCCCATGCTCTTTTTTGCCATACTGGCCACACTTCCGATTACCATCAGACCTGACCCTGAACCTATGAAATATAGGAGCCAGATCCTGTAAAATGCCCCGGTTTTCAACATCTCTGAGGGCAGAAAATTTGTCTGCGTTGCCTTTACCGGCCCAGAGCCTGTAGGTGCGCTGCCTTCAGGGACATACCCGGCAGGAGGATTAATCAGCATGAGGGAGAAAAGGCATACAATAATCAAAAAGGCAATCCCGTAAAAGAACATAGACCTCTGAATGCCATATGTGCCCAAGAGAAACTGTGACAGAGGCGCAATATAAACCGAAGCGAGGCCGAACCCTGCTACAACCAGCCCGGCGATCAGCCCTGTCTTTTTAGGCGGAAACCATTTAAGGGCTGGAGGTGTGGCAGCAGAGTAACCAAATCCTATCCCTATGCCGGCCAGGACACCAAATCCCAGAAGCCAGATTATATAACTGGTGGTTGTTGATATCCATATCAGGCCGATCCCGACCAGGATCCCGCCAAAAAATGAGGTGATTCGCGGGCCGAATTTGTCCTGGCATTTTCCTGCCAGTATCATTGAAAAGGCAAAAACAAGACAGCAGATAGCGTAAGGGTCATTCAGGGAGGCGATGTCCCAGTTAAAGGCACCGGGAGCAGCCGATTCAATGGATACCTTGATTGCATCCTTAAAGATGCTCCATGCATACAATATTCCAAGGGCAAGGTTTATACCGGTACCACTGAATGTAACCATCCAACCCCTGTTTTTAATTTGCTGTGACATAATGAATCCTTATATAATAAGCTAATTGAAAAACCGAATATTCACCAGAAGGGCGATCTTCGGCGCTGTTATAAAATCAACGTTTGAGTTTACAAAAAGGGCTTTGGCACAATAATAATTGTGCGCAAAGCCCAGTTAGTTTATATTACTGCCTGCCAGAAACCAGCTTATCTACAACATCGGGTTCAGCCAGTGTTGATGTGTCACCAAGTGAACCTATCTCACCTTCTGCGATCTTTCTCAGGATCCTTCTCATGATCTTGCCACTACGTGTCTTGGGAAGGCCATCTGCAAAATGGAGTTTGTCAGGAGTGGCTATCGGGCCAATCTCCTTTCTTATATGGTCAACAAGCTTCTTCTTGAGTTCATCAGAGGCTGTAAAACCCTGCTTCAGCGTTACATATGCATAAATGCCCTGACCCTTAATGTCATGCGGAAAACCTACAACAGCGGCTTCAGCAACAGATTCATGCGCTACAAGGGCGCTTTCCACTTCAGCGGTGCCAAGCCTGTGACCTGAGACGTTGATGACATCATCAACCCTGCCCAGAAGCCAGTAGAAGCCATCTTCATCCTTTCTTGCGCCGTCGCCTGTAAAGTAGAGGCCGGGGCTCTGTACAAAATACTGGCTTTTGAACCTGTCAGGATCGCCATATACTGTTCTCATCATTCCAGGCCATGATTTTTTAATGTAGAGATGTCCTCCTTCCTTACTGTCTGCCTCGCTGCCGTCAGCAGAAAGGATAACAGGAACAACGCCGAAGAATGGCTTACCGGCTGAGCCAGGTTTCATTGCCATTGCGCCAGGGATACCGGCTATGAGGTGTCCGCCTGTCTCTGTCTGCCACCATGTGTCTGTTATCGGGCATCTCTCCTTTCCTATAACAGTGTAATACCACATCCATGCCTCAGGATTGATCGGTTCGCCAACGCTGCCAAGGAGCCTTAAGCTGCTGAGGTCTCTCTTGTTCGGCCAGTCATCACCGTTCTTCATAATAGCCCTTATTGCAGTAGGAGCGGTGTAGAATATATTAACGCCAAACTTTTCGACAACTTCCCAGAAACGGTCCGGTTTCGGATAATTGGGAACGCTTTCAAATACTATTGATGTTGCGCCTACTGAGAGAGGGCCGTATACTATGTAGCTGTGGCCTGTTACCCAGCCTATATCAGCCGTACACCAGTAAACGTCTTCATCCTTAATGTCGAATACATACTTCATGGTCATTGTTGTGTAGAGCAGGTAACCTGCTGTGGTGTGAAGAACGCCCTTTGGCTTTCCTGTGCTTCCGCTTGTGTAAAGAATAAACAGGGGATCTTCTGCATCCATTGGCTCAGGCTCACATACCGGTGATGCATCTGCCATCAGTTCATGCCACCACAGGTCACGGCCTTCCTTCATCACTGTTTCCTTGTTTATCCTGTTTACAACAATACACTTTTTAATGGTAGGACAAACATCCATTGCTGCATCAGCAGATGCTTTGCTGGAGAGGACTTTGCCTGATCTGTAACCATAGTTGCATGTAATCAGGATTTCAGCCTTACAATCCTGGATACGGTCTTTAAGCGCCTCTGCGCTGAATCCACCAAATACTATACTGTGTATGGCGCCGATCCTTGCGCACGCAAGCATTGCAACAGGAAGTTCCATGATCATGGGAAGGAAAATCGATACCCTGTCACCCTTTTTAACGCCAAGGCCCTTCAGGACGTTTGCGAATTTACATACTTCACGATGGAGCTGCTGGTATGTGTATGTGACTGTTTCTTCGAGGGGTTCGCCCTGGAAGATCAGAGCGGCCTTGTTTTTTCTCCAGGTCTTGAGATGACGATCAAGGCAGTTGTATGTGATATTGAGCTTACCGCCCTTAAAATACTCTACGTTAATTTTGTCCTTGAAATCATATTTCTCAACCGGTCCATCCCATTTTTTAAACCAGTCTATATGTTTTTCAGCCATTTCACCCCAGAAACCCTCAGGGTCATCAATTGAACGTTTGTACATTTTTTCATATTCTGCTTCGCTTTTTAAAAGGGCCTTATCAACAAACTCCTTGGATGGGTTGAATACCCTCTTTTCTACGTAAACAGAGTCGACCTTTTTTTCACTGGACATAATAATCCTCCTTTAGGTTAAAATTAAATGGTAAACCGGTAAAACAAAAAAAACCACTGTAAAAATTATATGTAGCTGCTGACACAGCATGCGCTCCCAGGAAAATGCGGGTTTAATATCAACTTTAAATTGATTATGCAATAGGATTCGTAAAAAAAAGTCAATATTTAAAACAATTGTTTAACATTATGTAAATAAATGAATTTTCTTGGAATATTTTAGTTGCCATATTATATGAATTGTTTGATTTGAGTGATAATTAAAGGAAATATTAATAGATATCTTGACCAAATTAGCTAAAAAGCCTATTATGCCTATAACTTGAAAATGGAGGTTGATATGCAGGTAACTGCCACAGAGCTAAAAAACAGATTAGGTCAATATCTTGATGCAGCGGAAACCGCCCCTGTATTAATTGAAAAATCAGGGAGAATTAAGTCCGTATTGATTTCAAATAGTATGTATGAAAAGTTGCTTGCCTATGAAGATGCCTACTGGGCTTCAAAGGCAAAAAAGGCTGAAGAGAAGGGCTATTTAGGCAAAAGGTCATCTG
>CAZXUA010000057.1:23801-25420 GCA_964643755.1 uncultured Desulfatiglans sp.
ATGGTTGATCATGTATAAAATAGATATTACCAGGGTGGCGGGTCAAAATATAAAAAACTTGCCGTCAAAACAATACAGCCAGGTTATAAGCGCCATATTTGCACTCAGAGAAAACCCTGTACCCGGCGATTCGAAAAAGCTTTCAGGCAAAACCGGATATTATCGTGCTGATTCAGGTGAGCACAGGATAATTTACCGTTTTGACAAAGATACGGTTTATATCGCTGTAATTGGTAATATAAATGATGACGAAGTATTCAAAAGATTCGCAAGGCGAAAATCATGCGTTTAATTAAACCATGGTTTGTCTGGTTTTCAGGTTTGCACCAGTGACAAGTTCTATTTACATCAGGTATTTATGGCGATATTAATCTTACAGTTGGAAAATATGTTTGATATCTTGAAACATCCCTGGTTAATAAGTCCAAACCAAGAACCGCTGCCTGTGCACCAATATAAAAATCAGGTAAAGGTGTAATTTTATTACCTCCCCTTTTCTTATATTTTATAAAAGCTTTTCCCGCTAAAAAGAGAGCTTCTTTCGGGATCTCCAGGAATTGAAAACCGGCTTTGCTTATCGCAGACTCCAAATCCTCAACTAATTTAAATCCGATAGAAATTTCAGAGTAGATTATTGAATTGATATATAAGGGCATATGATCGCAATATTCCTCCAGTCTGGCTTGAGACCAATCTGCCCATTTTGAATCATTCAGAAAAATATCAAGGATGATATTTGAATCAACCAGAATTCCCTTCATTTAGCTCCTCGCGTGAGAGCCATGATTTCATCTGTTGTCATTTTAACATTGGCTATTCCCCGCAGTTTACCGAACTTGAACGATTTTTTTAATTGTCCTTCCCGTTTCACAAGATAGATACGGTTTTTTTCTTCTATAAAATCTACTTCAACTGCAGGCGTTATTCCAAGTTTCTCACGAATTTCCTGTGGAATTGTAACCTGTCCTTTTGTTGTAACTCTCATAATTTAACCTCTGGTAATATGTAATACCGGTAATAGTATTACCGTAAATATTTTTCGTCAATCATAAACTCAATATTGGACCAAGCGAAAACCAGTCAGGAGGCATTTTATCACCCTTCATGATTTTTGTTTTCGTTGTAAGTCAGGGATTGTGACGGATATTGGAAACTGCTGACACATGTAAAAATTCAAATCTCTCACCCAATATCCCCAATACTCCTCGTTTGAAGAACAGGTTTTGATATTTGATAATAAAATATTTTGAAATATCAGGATCATTCAACCAACCCTTTCTCCAACAGCTTGCTGATTTTTGATTTGCTTTTTTCTGATTGCCTGGCATGCCCAAGATAATCCTGTACATTAAGGTCAACCTCAATCTCGTAGGTTTTTAATTCAGCCAGCTTATTTTTGAGCCAACAGGTTAATCCTGCGAAAGGTCTCAAAGCATGTACCGTTATCCTGTCTGGTCTCTTCAATCATCCTCTGGATAACAAATTCACGAAAAGATTTTTTGTCTTGCTCTTCTATGCATGTGATAAAGGGAACCAGACTCGGCTGGTCTATCCATTTTATTACCCCAAGTTCGACAAGAAAAATAAGAAGCTGCAATAAAAACAGCATGTTATGCAAA
>CAZXUA010000058.1:0-25339 GCA_964643755.1 uncultured Desulfatiglans sp.
CAGATTCCTTAGCCTTATTGACATCCCAGAAACTAAAATCCTATCAATCAAAAAAAGAACAAATTTACCGTGAGTAGTAGAGGTGCCTGAGAAGGTTAACATATGTGACAGAATACCCAAAGCGATCGGCTACCACCTTGGCAGGCAAGCGGTCAACAAAGGAGGCCCGCAAGGCCTCATATCGGCGTTGCCATTCATGCACTGGATGTAGGAAGTAATTTTCGTCACGCATGACGGATTTATACGATATGTCGGTTATAATGACAAGTAATAATATATTAAAACATATAATATGCCAAACTTGTGCTGATATTGCAGCCAGGGGTGTAGGCATGATAAGCCATGTATTACGCATTGTTACAGTGTTAATGTGTGTAATTACAATTGTTCCATTAAAATGGGGATTGCATTTTAACAATGGCTATCCTCTTTATTAACCGTCATATGATATAAACTTTTAGGTGTGACTACGAAAATTCAAATGACGTATCATATTAAAATTACGCGATATTTTTTTTCTGGTTTACTTGCGCTAGCATCTACATTTATAAATATGTCAGGCGCGAAAATCGGTGTTTAATTATAATTTTGATCAGGAAAATGAGGTTTAACTCTTCTCCATACAATCTTATGCATAACACTGCTCAAAAAATTGCATAGGCCTCTATGCTTTTCCACCTGATAAAATTTATTGAATTACATGAATAATAGGTATAATTGATTATAAAGAAAAATTAATAAAATCGGGAAATATGACAAATGATTATCAGGACTAAAAGAAAACTGGGCAAACAGCCCAGAGATGTAAGTGAAAAGACAAAGGAGGCTGTCCTTAAGGCCGCACTCAAGGTGTTTGCGCAGGAAGGTTTTCATAATGCAAAATTACGAGATATTGCTTCCTTGGCAGGAACCACCCACAGCCTTATAAGGCATCATTTCGGCTCAAAGGAAGATTTATGGAAGGCAGTAGTTGATTACGGGTTGAACATCCAGGAAACCAATATATTGAAAATATTAAAATCCCATGAATCCGTTGATCCTGTAGAACTTTTCAGGGAATTTTTACAGTCATACATATCAACAATAGCCAAAAACCCGGAGTTACCCAAGATCCTCCTGCATGATAACAGCCGGTCAAGCCCTCATCTGGATTATATTATAGAGAGACAGAAAAAACTTCATTCTATTGTTGAACCTGTTTTTAAAAATGCACAGAAAGGCGGGTATTTTAAAGGTTTTGATCATGACAGCTTTCTTGTTTATGCGCGTGCATTAGTTGAAACACCCATTGCAACAAGGGATATGACGAACAGGCTGCTTAAGGAGGATATCCTCTCAAAAAAAGGTATAGCAGCCCATGTAGGGCGGGTATTAAAATTTCTTTTTCATAAAGATTAACAAGTATGGTGAATAACTTTCAATAGTGCCATAAAGGGTTAAACCTTCCCTATATTGACTGATGCATTATATGCGCTGCTTATTGCCTGGTCGACCTTGCCAGGCTTTATAGCATCCCCTATTATATCTACAGGAATATCTCCGGCGGCAGTTTTTATATCGTCAAAGAGAGATGATTTCATTCCCAGAGCGTATAAAATGGTATCTGCATAAAGACACTTCTCCCCTCCATCAGGTAATAGAACTTTTACATAGTTCCTGCCTATCTCCAGACATTTTGTGTTTTCCATGACATGGATATTTTCTTTGGCGATTTCATGTACCAGGGCTTCACGGTACATGCCGTAGGACTCATCAGCAATACGCGGAAGCATCTCCACAATGGTGACATCATGTCCTCTTTTTGCCAGATGCAGGCCCTGTTCAGAACCGATCAGGCCACCCCCGACCATAATAATCTTTTTGCCGCAGATTATATTTCCTCTATATACCTCCAAAGATTGATGGGCATACTCTATCCCCTGGATTTCAGGTGTTATTGGTTCTGATCCGGTAGCAATAATGATGTGATCAGGTTTGATAAGGGCAATTAAATTTGCATCACCCTTTGTATTAATAAGCACTTCAATATCCCTTATTTTAACCTCCCTGATAAGTACATTCTTAAAATTCTTAAGATCAATCTTGTCCTGCTCCTGGTCAGTAAAGAACAGGAGCCCACCCAGCCTGTCTCCTTTTTCTGCCAGCACAACATTGTGACCCCTGTCAGAAGCAGTAATGGCCGCCTGCATTCCTGCCGGGCCTCCGCCAATGATCAGCACTTTTTTTAACACCTTGGGCGGTGGTAGTGTATATGGATCAAACGGAAGGTTTGCAAGTGGATTAATTGAACAGTAGCCGACTATTTTTGCAAGTTCCATACTGGTAAAGGGCAGGTCTTTATACCCCTCTTCCGGAGACCCTGGAAAACATTTAAAACACCTGATGCAGCGTCTTATGAGCTCCTCTTTCCCCTCTTTTGCCTTATTTGCTATCTCGGGGTCAGCTAAAGATTGTCTTCCCAGCACCACATAGTCTGCCTTTCCTTCAGCAATTATTTTTTCCATCTGCTCAGGTGAATTGATTCCTCCGACAACACCTACAGGAAGCTTTGTATATTTTTTAACTATGGCCGAAAGCCCCGCGTTATAACCATGTTCAACATACATGGAAGAAAACTGCCTGGTTACAACAGCGTCATAATAGATGCCGCTTGATATCTGGACCGAGTCAATAATTCCATCCAGCATGGCAATAAACTTACCGGTTTCATGAGGGGTAATCCCTCCATAACCGTCAGAACCACTTACACGAAGTTCAATGAGAAAATCCGGGCCCATTGCTTCCCTTATTGCCTTCAAAATCATTATGGGAAATCGTGTGCGGTTTTCCAGGCTCCCGCCGTACTCATCACCTCTTTTGTTATATGCTGCGGATAAAAACTGTGTAAAAAGAAACCCGTGTCCTCCATGAATCAGAACACCGTCATAGCCGCAGTTTTTAACAAACCTTGCACAGGTGATAAAATCTCCTGTAATACGTTCCATATCATCTTTGGTCATGGCACGCACCCTGGTGCCATTAGGGCGAATCTCATTATTTGGACCGATTGCCTCCTGGTCAGATCCAAAGGGGGTTTTCTCAGCCCCTGCATGCATAAGCTCACATATGGCGATCGCTCCATGTCTTTTTATTCTTTTCGCGTATTCACCAACCTTTTCAACCACATATCCGTCGGTTTGTGTGAAATCCACTTCTGGCAGCGGTATTCTTATGGCATCCCTGAAGTTCACATCCAGTTCCCCGACAGCAACGCAGGCGTACCCGCCCCGGGCTGGCGCTTCAAGTTTTCTGAAGGACTTTTCCGCAGCTTCCGGGTTACAGGCAATCAGCGCAAATGCCATGGGTGCGCTTTCTATCCTGTTCCTGTATGTAAAGCCCCCTACCGGGAGGGGAGAAAAAAGATGGTTAAATTTTGTCATGATTGTTCCTGTATGATTTTGTTAAGAAACAGGGCTACCACCCATGTAGAGACACCGTTTGCGGCAATCAGTGTGCCCACATTGAGTGACCTGAAGCGCTCCATATCAAGACCGATATCCTCCGGTGTCCTGTTCAGGCATACTGGCAGAAATAAATCCTTTGTATTTATCTATCCTAGCCTTGAATTCCGCTGTTTTCATCATCTCCATATTTTTAACTTCATTATTTTGTATGTCCCCTGCATGGATCATCTTGCCTGAAAGGGTGTCATGGGCGTGCTTCAATTGTTTCTCCGGGAACTCAAAGGAGATTTTTCCATCAATGATCTTTATCTCACCAGTAATACCGCAAAGACAGCAAATGGCTTCGGATGCGCTGTCATTTAAAAAAAAGTTCCGGCTGTGACAGTGAGGACATACTCCCGGTTCACCAAGGTAGGCTGCTGAAGAGATATCTTTTGCTGCCTTTGCCAGATTAAGGCCTATCATATGGACCCTTGCTACTTTTTCGTCTTCCATGACAATTCCCTTGGACCATGGAAAGACCTCGTTATCAATAACCTTCCACATTGGGGTCAATGCCTGGAGGCCGTGATCACACTGTATTCTTGTTGTCCAGTCCGAACCTCCTATCCCAATATAGGAAACGACTTTATCTTTCAGTATTCTTATGTCAGGGATCTTGCCGCCTTTTTCCTCCGCTATCTTCGTTGCAATTATATTATTACCTCTGTCCATTCTCGGGCCAAAACGGTCTATCAGGGTGTGTATAATACCGGGGGCGCCTTTTACGAATACCGGCGTGGCAAAGACAATACCGTCTGCATCAAGCATTTTATCCAGCAGCCACTCAAAATCATCCTTCAAGACACAGCGGTTACCTTTGCCTGAAAACAGGGATATAACACAGCTAATGCAGCCTGTGCAGTATTTTAGCTCCAGGTTATGCAGGTTGATAAATTCAATCTCTGCGCCCATCTCCTTTGCCCCCATAAGGGCCTCTTTACACATGGCATCATTATTACCGTTTTTTGATCCAGATGATATTCCGAGAATTTTCATTTTTAAAAACTCCTTGTGCAACTTTTTTATATATATTATCTCATTGTATAGTAGCCCCTGTACTGGGTCATATTATCTATTTCTGCGATGTCGGTTACAAAAATACTCGATATCTCATGCCTGGGTCTTAAATACGGGAAATTATCATGCCTTGCCCAGCCGGGTTTTTTTATGGATGCTGATTTTACTACTGCTGCCCTGTGCCATGAACTGGGTCCGTCAAACCAAATTTCCATTAGTCTATGATAGGGACAATTATTGATATCACGCTTTATCCTGCTTGTTAGAATCCTTGTAACCTCCGGCATTTCCACGAATACAGGAATCACCTCTTTATATAGCCAATCATCTCCTTCTTCTTTAGAAACACCGTCAGGATAATTAAGTACAAATTGCCAGCGGTAATTGGGGCCATCTTCAACGGTTCTTTCTTTTCCCTTGAAGTCCTCCTCCCACCAGACAGGAACAAATGCAAAAATGAACGGGGGCAAATCGTTTTTACCACCTGAAGATCTATGTGTATCCCCGTCCATATTTTCACTTAACTGCTCATCTGTATCAGGTATCATGCCCTGCCATTTCAGTGTATCCAATGGCATATATTCTGTGATGGTTTTGATCTTAAGGTCATTCTGAAACGGGCTTATCAGCCAGTAGTGCTCTGTGAGCTGCATCCTGACAGTCCCGAACCTTTCACCTTCCGGAGGAGTGGGTAGTGCTGGGTAAAAGGCATATTTTGTTACATATGGCCCAAACTGAGAAATACTGTCTGCTATATGATATCGATGGAGCCAGTGCTTAAGTTTGTGTCTGTAATCCTCCTTTACCACATCCACGTATATAAGACTTCTCATTGGCTGGAATGTTACTGCCATGGCATGCTCCGTTTAAAAAGTTCAATGTTATATTGACTGGTGTCAATCTAATTATACATCAATTTTAGATTGAGCTATCAGCACTCAGCTATCAGCTGTCAGCCAAATCTTTATTTAAAACACTTTAGCTGAACGCTGACGGCTGACCGCTTTCATTTTAAAAACGTCGGTTTTAAAATGAACACTATTTAATATACTTATACCTGAATCTATCTCCCTCCTTTTCAACACTAAGGTCTGCATAGGGGTTGTAATCAGTATTGGTAACCACTTTATACAATTTGTATAATGTTGGTAAGAACACCTCCCAGTTTGAAACCTCCTCTTCACAATGAGCTGCCCAGACCATTTTAGCTTCATGGGTTTCCTTTTTTTTCATACCGATTGCAACAGATTCACCCTCTACACCGCAATCAGCCTTTGACCACTGGTGGATGCGGTACCCCATAATCTCGGGGTTTTTCAGGGCTTTTTCTCCAAACCCGATACCTGCAACCATGGCTACATGCTCATATTTTATGTATTTGTTAAATGGTTCCGGGAGTGTGGCAATATCAACCATCTGGATGTAGAGGTTTTGCCTTGTCCCATCACCCCAGGTCTGGGGGGCTATGTGAATGGAATTGATCGGGTTTCCATGAACAGGGGCCTTTGCCCAGATAAGAGGTTCGTGCTGGGATGGATGCCAGAGTAACATGCATTTCTCCATGTTTGACCAGAACCAGTCAATCATTCTGGGGGTAACTCCTTCAAGTCTCCATTCCAGCCTCATTGTATCTTCAGTCTCAATGCGATTCATTGCCATATGTCTTCCCCATTTTTTAATCAAATATTTTTACAGGCTTTATCCCAAATCCTGCAATCGCACCTATTACAGCAACAACGCCTACGATGATTATTGAAACATTGTACATCCCTGTTACATGAAGGGCTGTTGATCCGGCGGCAACTCCTATTGCGCCGCCGAAAATACCAAGCCCCATTGTGAACCCGCCTACGCTGCCTGTAATGTGTTCAGGGTAATTGTTGGCTATGAATGACATGCCGGTTGCCATGGGCATGCCCATAAAGAACCCGGCGAGAAAAAGGGATATAATTAAGAGAGGGATATTTGATTTAACGAAGGGGAACATTACCAATATGCAGAAAAAGGCGGTAAGTAAGAAACTCACTGTAATTGCCCTGCCATATTTACCCCTGAAGATCTTCTCTGCAATAATCGGTGTGGAAAGTGATCCCAGTACAAACGCGAACACAAGCAGTGCCATCATCTGTCCTGATATTATGCTTCCAAGCCCGAGGCCGACCGGTGGAGAAACCGCTATGTGCCCCGGGGTTAGATCCTGGTACCCCTGCATCACCCATGCAAGTGTAAACGTAGACAGGAATGTCATCCAGAAGGCTGGGAGGCCGAACACCTTTTTAAAGTCCTTTGACACACGTTCTTTTGGTGCCTGATCCTCTATTGATCCGGGTGATTCCGGACCGAAAATAAAAATTGTGCCTAATATGACAGCAATAATCATAAGCCCGCCGAGTACTGTAAGCGCAGTATTCCAGTTTCCTGTTTGTGCGATGAGAGGGCCGATATTAAGGCCAACAATAATACCCATAGAAAGAGATGCCCCTGTGACGCCCTGGACCATTGACCTTTGAGTGCGGGGAAACCATTCCGATGCCATTTTAGGGCCTGACGCTGTAATAGGCCCGCATCCAAGACCCTGAAGTCCGCGAATAACAATAAGCCCTGCCACAGAGATGCCAAGTGCAGGAAGTAGCAGCGCTGCAACAGTCTCCAGCGAACAGAACAGGACATATGTTTTTGCAAGTCCCCACCGGTCAATCACCATACCGCTTATGAGTCCGCCTATTGCAACCATCAGCGTGAAAGGCAGCATAGAGGCAGCAGTTGCTGCGCCAAGATTAAGATTCAGAGATTCAGCTATTGATCCCACCAGCGGGGTTGGACCAATGAGGGCCATTCCCTGCAGTAAATGGGCAGCTATGATTGTAATCAGCGTAAACCAGCGGTATTTTGGATAGATAACTGTCATTATGCTTTAACTCCCTCTTTTATAACTCCCATCAGATATTTCTGGAGCCTCTTTCTGGACTCGTCAGCCTTATTCTCAGGCCATTCCTGAAATCCCTTGCCGGACTTAAAACCAAGACTTTTTTCCTCAACCAGTTTCCTCAATAGAGGAGATGGTTCAGGCGAACTCTCAAGGTGTTTCAGGATATAATCATGAATGGCAAGTGTAAGATCTGTGCCGACCATGTCAGCGTTTTCCATGGGAGCAAGCACAGGCAGCCTTAAACCGAACCCGTATTTTACACATTCATCAACCGTTGCCGCATCAGCGATACCCTTCTCAACAATTGAGATGGCTTCACGCCAGAGTGCATGCTGTAAACGGTTTGCAACAAACCCGGGAACATCCTTATTTACCCGTACAGGATGCTTCCCCACAGATTGCAGGAGGGAAAAAGCCTTATCCATGGTTTCATCTGATGTATCCTTTCCGCGGACAACCTCAACCAGCGGGATCAGGTATGGCGGATTCCAGAAGTGGGTGCCAACGATCCTGTAACGAAATATTGATTTCGAAGCTATCTCTGTAATGCTAATAACAGAGGTATTTGTGGCAAGTATTGTTTCACGCCTGCACATGGCATCCAGTTTACGGAACAAATCCTGTTTTATATCAAGGTTTTCTGAAACCGCTTCAACCACAAAATCTGCTTCGGATACCGCCTCAGATATGTCAGTAGTAAATTTTATCCGTGAGATTACCGGATCAATATCCTTGTATGAGCCGATACCATTTTCTGCCATTAAAGTCAGATTTGACCGGATATTTTTTGCCGCACTGGTAAGAAACTCCTCATTTAAATCCATCAATGTAACAGGGTAACTGTTTTGAGCAAAAACCTGGGCAATGCCATGTCCCATAAGGCCAGCACCAATGATTGATAAATTCATTATTTTAGACATTAAACTGCACCTTTTATATCTCGTTTTAATAAATAGTTTTTCTGGTTAAAATCATATTTTTATTCATCCGCAGGGGCACGCTGCGGCGTGCCCCTGCATATATTTTGTCTAAAATGGCATTATCCGGCAGCATACCCTCCGTCTATGTGGATAATGGCCCCCGTTATAAAATCCGAGGCCTTTGAACAGAGGTATATCACTATTCCGATAAAATCTTCCGGTTCTCCCAGCCTGCCTATTGGAATCCGTTTTAGAAAATTTTTGTAGAATGCATTGTCATCAAACATCCACTGGGTCAAGGCCGTCCTGAAAACAGTTGGGGCTATGGCATTAACATTTATGCCGTACTGTCCCCATTCACAGCCAAGGGTCTTTGCAAGAAGATGAACAGCCCCCTTTGAGGTGCTGTATCCTGAATAATTGGCCATACCCAGATCACCCCTTGCCGAACCCAAAAGGACAACCTTCCCGCCCTTGCCCTGGTTAATCATCACCTTCCCAACCTCTTTGCAGAAAAGATATGTACCTTTCACATTGGTGTCCATTATCATTTCCCATTCTTCAAGGGGCTGTTCAATAATTGGAGCAGGTTTACTCGTACCCGCCGCAGTAATAAGAATGTCCACCCTCCCGAATGTGTCAACTGTTTCCTTTACAATCCGCTTAACATCATCATGGTTTACTGGTGATCCTGCTGAAAAAGATGCGACCCCGCCTTCCTTTTTTATCTTTTCTACAAGCGGTTTAAGTTTATCCTCTTCTCGTCCTGTGGCCATGACCTTTGCTCCGGCCATAGCAAGAGCCATACTTATTACACTCCCAAATCCCCCGGTTGCCCCTGTAACAATTGCCACCTTTCCGGTAATATCAAAAAGATCCTTCAATAATTCATCACCCTTTTTCATCATTCTCTCCTTTCTATTGAGTAGTTTTCTTGTGACTCTTGCCCTGCACAATCATCTGCGGGCAGGCACGCAGGCTTGCCTCTAAAGTAATGTCATCTTTTTTATCTTTCCCTGCGCCTTGATCCCTGTGCCCTGCGCCCGTTTTAATAATTTACCTTCCCAATCCCCTTTAATCCCAATATCTCCCTGGCCTCATCAGGTGTTGCCGGTTCATACCCTAGTTCACGAATAATACGGATCGCCTTCTCAACCTGTTCAGCGCTGCTTTTAGCAAGCACGCCTTTCTCTATGTAAAGGTTGTCCTCAAGACCCACCCTCCAGAAACCCCCTTCAATGACATTGATAACCCCCATTGGGAACTGGAACCTTCCTGCCGCACAGACAGACCATATAAAATCTTCCTCAAGCAGTCTTTTTGATTCCCTTATCAGATACAGAAGGTTGTCGGCAGTTGCAGGAATACCGCCCAGAATGCCCATTACATACTGAAGGTAAACAGGTTTCTTCAGGTATCCTTCCCTGACCAGCTGTGCTACATTGTTTATCTGCCCCACATCATAGATCTCTATTTCAGGTCTTGTACCCGTCTCATTCATTGTCTTTGAGTAGATATGGAGCGATTCAAAATGGTTGGAAAAGATGAAGCTTTCTGTACCCTTCAGATAGCTTTCCTCCCAGTCATATTTGAAATCCCTGTATTTTTCCAGAACCGGGTACAGGGCAAAATTGAGAGAACCTGCGTTAAATGTGGCCATTTCCGGTTTCAGGGCGCTCACCACAGCAAGCCTTTCCTTTGGGGTCATTGTATAACTCCCGCCTGTTGTTGGCGTAACAACCACATTGCATCTGGCCTTG
The DNA here is from genome assembly GCA_964643755.1 of uncultured Desulfatiglans sp. Classification (GTDB taxonomy): domain Bacteria; phylum Desulfobacterota; class DSM-4660; order Desulfatiglandales; family HGW-15; genus JAAZBV01. Next base: position 10,112 of record CAZXUA010000058.1, read on the forward strand.
ATCCCGCTCAGTATATCCTTGAATATCTCAACGCTGGAAGAGGGTATGCCGTTTTCAGGATTTCTTGCATGTACATGTACTACACCTGCGCCTGCATTATATGACCTGACTGCCTCTTCAACCAGATCTTCTATCCTGAACGGGAGATATTCTGACATGGATGGCGTGTGAATAGCTCCCGTAAGAGCTGCTGTTATTATAACTTTACCCATAATAATATCTCCATTTAATCCTGATAATTGATCACGACAAAGCCTCTGCAAGGTTTGCCGGTATTACTGCTTCCTTACTGTTTTTTTGTATAAAAACTCATGCTATATTGAAAATGTTCTTCCAGAAAAGGTCCCACAAAATCAAACCCTATGGTAATTGGAAATGCTACATAACTTCCTCCGGGCGCCAGGGTATCAATTGCCCTGCGGTATTCTCTCTTGATTTCCTCCGAGGTCACACCCGGTTTTTCCAGTACCTTCTGATTGTCAAAGCCACCGCAAAATGTAATCTTATCCCCATATTTTATCTTCAGTTCATCGAGGTTTTTATTGCTTCCTGCCTGCAGGGGATCAATTGCATCAACACCAATCTCAACAAAATCCTTAAAAATCGGTTCAATGTGACCGCAGCTGTGATGTTGATATAGCACCCCAGCGTCATGGCACGCATCAACCATTCTCTTTAAATGAGGTTTAATAAGTTTTCTCCAGGTATCGGGTGCCATGAACATACGATCTGCAGCGCCATAATCATCATGTGCATTAATCACATCAACTTTATAATATCTGGCAATTTTCTTGAAATACTCTATCTTCCAGTCAGCAACTGCTTTAAAATACTCATAACACTCATCCGGATCAGAAACCAGGGCCATCAGTGCATTTTCAAATCCCATCATTGCGTGTAAACGTTCAAAAGGCCCGTTTATGACCATGCATAAAACCAGTTTGTCCTCATCATAGGCGCTTTTCCCGTTGGCCATTGGTACAATTCCGGCGCCAGCGACCAGTGCCATAAAGTCTGTATGGGCATCAATATTCGCCTGCTTTTCCCAGTCAACAGCCTCCAGGTTCGGAAACTTTACATAGTTTTTCCAGTCAGTAATATCCTCAAACATTATTTTACCATTTGTGGGCATTGGTGCCATCGCCTGTGGAACAAAGGTCCACTCAATACCGAACTCATCAATGCCCGATTCAACACCGCAATAACGTTCCATTTGCGGTCTGGCCTGTATGATAGATATATCCGTAAATAATGAAGGTATGAATGCCGGCACCCCGTGATGATATGCAATAAGCGCATTTTCTCTTCTGGTCATGATATATCCATCTCTAACTACATTGTTATTCCTGTAACCATGTTAAAACCCTCACCGCCCCATTCATCATAAGATCAAGGAAACGGAGAGGGTAAATCTAAAAAAATAATGATAAAAACTACCTTGCCTTAACGCGCATTGAAGAAACAGAGACATCTGACTCTTTTAAATTGTTCCCATTGGCCTGCCAGTCCGTAAACATGTTGACAGCATAGCCAAGCTGAACATCCACCCCCAGCATACCCTTGAAATAGGGGAATGGTTCGCCTTTGGCATTGGCCTGTTTTGTTATAGCTGTCTGCCATACCTTCCACAGGGCGCCTGCACGATCCCAGCCTGCGCAGTAGTAGGGCCAGTAGTTTTCCTTGTCTATATAAATAACCTTCTTCCCGTGGGGATACTTGGGATCTTTCGGGGTTATTTCAAATATATAAACATCCTTTACCTCCCATCCTTTATTTTCTACAGGGATAAATTTGGATTTGACATCCTTCATATCCTTGAAACCAAGTGTGGCATCCGCCAGAACGATTATTTTTTTCTCGCCCATATATTTATAATTGAATTCCGGTATGCGACCATTGAATCCTCCTTCGAAATCATCAGGCGCCTGGGTGGATGACTGGATCGGGGTTGATCTTTCTCCTGCCTCTCCCCTTAATGTCCGTCTCATGCTCGGCAAATAAAGGAAAGTGGCGTCTGGCTCCTTCTGGTCTATATACCTTATGAGAAGTGTCATGAAATTTTTCTGAACGGGCGGGGAGACATTTCTCAGAAAGTTCACAGATCTCAGCCCATTTGCTGTCTGGTACAGGGGTTTGGGATCAGCAAACATTCTATTCTGGAATGATACCTGCCATGATTCTACAGTTGACAGGACCGTTGGTTCACCTTTCCTCTTTTCATAATTCAAAAACATGGCATACATATCATCCAGTTTATACCGGTAGTCAAAATTCCACATAAATTTGATTGCAAAATTCTTGTCATCAGGGGTCAAATCAGGGAAGGGAAATCCTACAATATCCTTGTAATCGCCTCCTGCTATATATCCGGCTGAATCAATGGAATACTTCCCCTTGTTTTTGGCTGTGGCTTCCAGGAAGGCTTTGGGCACAGGGTTGGATGATGTGGCCTGAATAGTTATCTTCAGGGGTTCTACCATATCCCAGCCCGTAGTAAATGCATCATGAAAAAATTCCGGGAAAAAATCCTTATACTGTGAATAATTACTCTTATCTATTGTTGTGCCGGGTTGGGGTATGCTTTCCTGTGCCGGAACAGTGAAGCTCAGGCACAATGCAAACAGCAAACCTGAAAGACCGGCAATTATTACTTGTTTTCTAATGTTCATTTTCATTTTTGCCTCCCTTTAGCAAATAGAACAGTTCATTAAAAATTGAACTGTGATGTTAATACCAGCATGTCTTTTTGCTGCAAGATACCAAGACCGCTGTAATTGCTCTCTCCAAATATATTTATATACCGCAGTTCAAATGAGAGCGCCTTGTTTTGCCAGCTCGGTGTATATTTTACTGCCGGCATGACAAGGCCGCTTTTATCCTTTGGTGCGTATGATATAATCAGTTCCGTAGAAAGCTTGTTGTAGAAAAAGTTGGTTGAGATCCTTCCATTAAAGGATGGTGTCCATTTTTCAACCTCTGTATTATATATTGCATACTGGACATTATCATTTTCGTCCACCCACTCCCCCACATGCTCAATGGTCACATCAATTGGGGCTGATTTATGCCATGGAAAATATAACAGTCCGTTAAGATCCCAGGCTATCATGTATTTGGCATAATCTCTTTCTACTATAGCGTCAGCGTCTGTCAGATCGAATGTATTATAGGGTTTATCAGGTATATAAATCATCTCGGACCTGAGAAGACCCATTGCTAGATCCTTGTTGCCGTAAAAACCGAAGATATTGATCTCAGGATGTACGATAATATAGTCTCTGGTAGGGGGTATTATTTCCGGCAGCGGTGAAGCATGCAATTCACCATATTTTATAACCGGATCATAGCTCTGGGTGTGATAGTACAGCATGCCAAACTCGTACCCGCCTAAAAATGTGCTTGTCTTGAAACCATACCGAAGATCATCCGATGTATTCCACGGGTATTCATCAAAAACATGAGGGATTTCGAATGGGACCATGAAAGGAGCTCCCGGAAAGGGCGGAGCGAATGATCTGATGATAGGGTTCCCGGCTGCTCTCCTGTCTTCAGGGTAAAGTCCAAATCTTTGTCCGGGTTGAATTACGCCACTCTGATCAGCCTGCGGAAATTCACCGGAACGATTAACAAGATACTCCTTTTCATTGATAATATTGGGCGATATGAGCCATTCTATGCTTCCGTTTATTGCGTCAAAATAATGGAGCCCCTTAATCATCCATAAAGGGATACGCGTATCTTCCATATTTGCGAAGGCAAAGGTAAAACGCTGATCTTCAGGATGAATAACATCTCCAACGCGCGTTGTAAGGGATTCACCCCATATAGCAATCTGCCGGCCAAGCCTTATACTGTGCTTTTCAGAGGGACGCCAGTCCATATACAATTCACGCAGCACATCTGTGATTCTGTCATATTCGCTGTATACCTTTCCGCTGTCATACTGGTCGCTTACGGATCCCTTCTCGATGTCATATTCAGGTTCGTATACGAATTGTATGCCCGAAAAAAAACTCAACTTGTCAGAGAATTTGAGATCACCGTAAATCCTGAGCCATGTCCTTGCCGTTGCAAGATCATTACCGTTTTGAACATAAGTCTGATCATCTGTAAAAACACCAAGATTGTTTCTGAGCCAGCCGTAAACACTCAATTGTGTATTATCGCTCAGATTGACATCATCAAAAGCCGAGGCGCTGTACGGCGACAGAAAGGCCAAAAAAGAAAAGACAATGAGCATTACATATCCCATTTTCCAGTTAAATTTTGTCATCTTCCCCTCCTTGATTTAATTGTTGATATTTTTAATTATTGATAGCGTTTGTTAACAAAATACCGGCTTCTTTTTTTCCAAGAATAAATCTTGGTTTTATTACGTTGACGATAGCCGGAAGAATCACAATGCCGACAAACATGTTGGACATCATGAGAATTCCAAGCAGTATTCCCATCTCCGCCTGAAATCTCAATGGTGAGAAATACCAGAATACTACTCCTACGGTCATCATGGTGGCAGTCATGAAAACCGCCCTGCCTGAAGTTGTTACACCCTTTATTACCGCCTGTGACAGCTCCTTTTCCTTATTATAGGTTTCCTTTATACGGCTTATGATGTAGAGACCATAGTCAACCCCAAGACCTATTCCGAGTGAGACTACGGGAAGTGTGTTGATATTAAGTCCCAGGTTCCGGTAAACCATGTATGAAAAGGCAAAAAAATTGGCCAGAACAAGCGAAAACACAAACATGAACCCTGCTGTAATAGAACGATAGGTTATTGTACAGAGAATGAAGATTATACCTAAAACCAGAAAAAGCAACTGATCGTTTTTTTCGGCAATAACCTCATTGGCAGCAACCAGTATCCCGCCCAGCCCGCCGGCAGGTTTCATTACAGCATTACCCATTGAGTCCTTGTTTTCAGCGATGAATTTTTTGATCCGGTCTATTACCTCTACCAGTGTGTCTCCCCTGTGATCCTTCAGAAATATCCTTACATTGGCTGCACTAAGGGTTGGCTCCGCCCATTTATCCAGATCCCCTGCGGTTGCTCCCATTTTGTAAAATGACAGGAGATCATGAATAGCGGCTCTATCCGGAGGTATGGATTCAAATTTTGGATCATTGCCATATGCCAGCATGCCCACGCTTTTTACAAGGTCAGCGAGTGAAAGGGCATGACCTACATTGGGATCATCAATTATATACTGCTTGAGTGACTCCATTCCCTGCATGAGTTCGGGTTGAACAATTGCAGGATAATCACCGCTTGATTCAAAAACCACCCACATCTGGTCAACACCGGGAAAACGGGTGTTAATCTTTGCAGTATCAGCATTATAGGATGAATCCTGCCAGAGGATCGGGCTTCCGGGATTTGCATCACCGTATTTCAATTGCCTTGAAGAGATAATTCCAAAAAACAGAAGAACACCTGCTATTGCGAGGACTGCAAATCTTCCCTTTTCAAATGTCCAGCCTGTAATAACAGAAAGGGTTCGGGCCAAAATACCTTTATCTCTCTTTTTGGATACCGGCATCTTTATATGTTTTAATGTGGCAAAGAACATCGGCATAAAAATAAGGACAGCAAAGATAACACTGAGTGCCCATGTCGTTCCAAGGTAAGCCAGGTTTTTCAATATGGGCACTGGGGCCAGGCTTATAATAAAAAGTCCTGCGGCGTCTGTCACGATCCCGAGCATTCCGGGGGGGAACATACCTGCGCCGGTCACCATGGCGGCCTCTTTAGTATCTCCCATGACGCTGTATTCCTCGATGAACCTTTCATACCACTGAACTGAGTGGCTGATAGCCCTTGCACTCAACAGAAAAGGAATGACTATAATCAGTGGATCAAAATGAAAGCCCCACATGGATGAAATACCGAGCCCCCATATACTGCTAATAATAGCAGTTAATAATGGTATCCACCAGAATCCAAAGCCCTTCATGTACATAAAAAGCATGATGAGTATTACAAGGGTTGTTGAAATAAAAATAATGCCCATCTCAGGAAGATAATGGTATATCCACCCGTAAAGAAGCGGCTGACCGCTGAGATATATCCTGTGATTATTGTCTTCTTCCTTCTTTTTGATCTCAATAAATTTCTCAAAAAGGAGATTAAAATCAAGCCGCCCCTGGTGAAAGTTGGCATTCAGGATCAATGCCTTCTGGTCCCTTGAAACCAGTGTTCCGTAAGCCTGGCTGGTAAATACCTTCCTTCTGAGGTCGTTGATTTCTTCTGTGTCCTCTGGTGGATTTTTCATGATAGGCTTGACAGATATCCCATCAGGTGTCTCTCTTGCTACTGTCTCACGGGGACTGGCCAGTGAAGAAATCCCGAAGTGATCTACACCTGGTATGAGATCGACATCCATCTGGATCCTGCTGATTTTTTCAAGGGTATCGATATTAAAAACCGTGCCTTCCCTGACCTCAAGCATCAGGTTTGCCTGATAGGCGCTTCCAAAATACTTGCTGTATTTCTCATGAACCTGGACATAGGGATGGTTGTGCGGAAAAAGATCGAGAAACTGGGTATACATCTCCATATTGACTATCTGAGTTGCGAAAAAACCGGTTATGACAGCCATTGCTGCCAGACCCAGTATCCTGAAACGTATCAGAAAACTTACCAGTATTTTATACATGCTGTTACTCCAACTATATAATAATTACAGGTCATAGATTCCCTATTTTTGTGCTGGCTCATTATAGGGTGCCCAGCTACGCCCCGAATCATTGCTTGTCAAAAATTTCCCGCCATCTCCCACAGCAAAGCATTTTCCTTTTTTGTCACAGGCTATGCCTGAAAGCCATGTGAAGTGGTTAAGGGGGCAGACAGATCGCCAGTTGTCTCCACCGTCCCCGGTTGCAGTAAGGCACCCCCTGAGACCAACCGCAGTTGCATGAGTGTCATCCGCAAATGCCACCTTCAAAAGGGTGTCACCATTTTCTGTACTTTTAAGCTCCCAATCCTTGCCGCCGTTTCTGGTTGTGTAGATAACCCCTTCATTTCCGACAACGATCCCATGAAGGGGATCTATAAATGCAATCCCGAACATCTTCCTCCCCATTTCATCCTCAAGCTGTTTTACCCATGTCTTTCCGCCGTCTTCAGTATAAAGTACCAACCCATATTCGCCGGCAATCCATCCCTGATTTGGATTTATAAAACAGAGGTCATTCAGAATCACATCCTCGGTAAATGGAAGTCGCTCCCAGTTTATGCCGCCATCTTCAGTGTGTAGAACAAGGCCGAAGGTGCCGACAATCCATCCCTCTCTTTCGTTTATGAACTGGACTTTCAGAAGCTTTTCATTTGTGACCGGACTTTTTTGCCTTTCCCACTTTTGGCCTCCGTCTACCGTATGGAGAATGGTGCCCTGATCACCTACAATCCATCCTGTTTTATCATTCACAAAACTGACCCCTAAAAGAGTCATCTTTGTTCCGGCATCAATTTTGATCCAGTTAAGACCGTTATCAGTTGAATGAAAGATCACACCAAAATATCCTACCACCCATACATTACCGGCACCGGCAACGGAAACATCATACAGTTTATCCGTATGTTTGATCACCTGTGCAATGAAAGCGGCATTCTCATTGTTGTCCTGCTCAGCAGGGTCAGTATTGTTACACCCTGTTATGAATGCAGAAAAAATCAGAGATAGAAGAACAAAAGGTAATAAATAAAACAGTTTATTGGAAATCATTATTGATTCTCCATTAATATAATATCCTTCTGATCTCTTCGCTCTAATGTGATGTGCGGAGAGATCGTCTTTCCTGTAACCCGCTATCTTTCGCAGGCCGGTCCGTATCCTGTCCCACAATAGGTGTAGGTTCTATCAGGAACATCATTCAGCTCTGATTCATCGATCTCGGCGACGCAGCGCACCATAGAGCCGTCACCCATGTACCAGCGGATCGGGAAGCAGTAGAACCTGAAACGTTTGCCTGATACCTTGTCCAGATCTCCGCCGAGGTTCTCCACTCCGACGATGCCGTGCCCCAGCATCTGCTTGTGGCATGGTTCCCAGGTCCCCTCGCAGCCGATTGCCTCCAGATCACCAAACTTGGCATCATAGGCCTCCTGGCCATGAAGCTTTATATAGGCTGCCTTTTCAAATTCAGCATAGGCCTCTTCACCGAACTGTTCGGCATATTCAACCGTGATGGGTTTTCCGGAAGCCCCTGGCAGATTCATCTGGGGCGGGCCGTTTTTACCCATGGCCGTATGGAGGGGATGGTCCAGTGCCTGCATGTCCATGGCCACACATTTAACCTTGTGTTTTACAAACCATTTGCCTGCTTCCACGCCTGTTCCGCATGAATAGTGATAATATTCTTTGGAATCGTCGAATTTACGGTGCATCCCCGTATTCAGGCAGACAACCATGCCCTCGAGTTCTTCCGGTTTAATGCCGGCACGTTCACATGCATCTTCGAGATGCTCGGGCAGGATCAGGCCCCAGCGGTGTATTTTGATTTCAAGACAGATTGCATCACCGGTGTAGGCGTCAACAGGCATTTCGTGGGTATACCTGGCTCTCTTGCCGTTGAACTCACGTTCCATTACATGACGCGGTGCATCGGCATGAGTACCTGTGTGCTGTACGCAATCGACCCTCTGGGTAAGTACGCCCCCCTTTGCCATGGTATGCATGGAGTCTATGACCGGTTTAACGAAATAGGGCCAGCGCGGGATCTCCGCACTGAATGGATGGGTAAGATCAACAAATACCTTCTTTTTCATTATAATAACCTCCTTTTATGTTGATATTTATGATAAAACCCTAAAAATAAAATCATGCGTTAACACTCTCCCGAATTTTTTCGACAAGTTCAAAACCCTTTATTGATGTAACTGTGTTGAATGAGATATCAGGCGGCTTGCTTGCCATATCCATAATTGCCATTATCTTGCGAAAATCATCAGAGCCTATATGCCTTTCAAGCTCTGGCATTGTTTCCCATTCTTCTATCAATAAGAGTTCATCATCATCATCAACATCAGAGTAGAACTTTACTTTTTTACATCCTGGCTTTACAGATGTTGAACCGGCTATCGTGTTAAATATGCTCACAACATGCTTACGATCTGAGGGCAATACCTTCAGGCTGAGGATAAGGACTATCATCTTTGAATCCTGCCTATTGTAAAGATCAGTAATTGATAAGTCATGCGAAGCCCCGTCTGTAAAAGTATGAAAATTTGATTTTTTTATATTTCAATAAAAGTAATTTTTAATTGGCAGTAATTACAATAAGCATGCCGTCCTGGCAGGGTTTTATGTTATGGCATATTACATTGAAATAACTCAATATATCCTGATCAGGCAATTTTCGGTGGTGGAATTGCAAAAAAATACTGGCGAAATATCGCTATTTTTGCGATATTTCGCTGATCAGAATTTTTATGGAGATGATCAAATGGGCCGGAAACCTGGTGAAAAGGTCAGGGTAAAAATGCAAAAACGCACAGGATTAGAGATTCAGGATACAATAAGATCAGGAAGTATGCCTGATATAGAGAACGGATTCCAGAGTCTTATAGAAAATGCTGTCGTCGGGTTCTACCGCACAGATGAAGAAGGTGAATTTCTCCTTGCCAACAGACGGATGGCCCAGATGCTGGGGTTTGACTCAAAGGATGAGTTGTTAAAATCGTGCGCCAATGCTGCGGAGCTTTACGTGGACCCGAAGGAGAGAGAGGGTATAGTACACAGGATGAAATCCCAGGGGTTTATTGACGGCGCTGAAATCAGGCTCAAGCGAAGAGATGGTGAGGTTATATGGACCAGTATAAGGGCCAGGGCTGTAAAAGCAAAATCGGGAAAAACCATTTATGAAGGATTCATTATGGATATTACCGATAAAAAAGCAGCAACCATTGCTCTTCAGGGGAGTGAAAAGAGATTCAGGATGCTTGTTGAACAGGCAGGTGACGGCTTTTTCATACATGATTATGTTGGCAAGATAATGGATGTCAACCTGACAGCCTGCGAAATGCTGGGTTATAACAGAGATGAACTTCTGAAGATGAGCATATCTGATGTGGATATGGATGTGGCAGAAAAGGGTCACAGAGACAGATACTGGGGCCCCTTGCAATCAGAAAAACATATCACCTTTGAAAGTATTCACAGGAGGAAGGATGGAAGTACATTTCCTGTAGAAGTCCGCCTGGGGCGGGTTGACCTTGAGGAAAAACCTCTTCTCCTTTCTCTCACAAGGGATGTTACAGAAAGAAAAAAATCTGAAAATGAACTTAAAAAGGCATTTATGGAAATTAATGCCCTGAAGAATAAACTTGAAGAAGAGAACATCTATCTCAGAAAAGAGGTGGAAACCAGATACAGGCACAATGAAATCATTGGAGAGAGCAGGGCCATCAAAAAGGTTCTCATGGCCGTAGAAAGGGTCGCAAAGGAGAATACAAGTGTTCTCATTACAGGTGAGACTGGTACTGGAAAAGAGATGCTGGCAAGGGCAATACATAACCTGAGCCCCAGGAATGTCCGTTCCATGATTAGGGTAAATTGTGCGGCATTGCCTGCGAGCCTTATCGAGAGTGAGTTGTTCGGACGTGAAAAGGGCGCATTTACCGGTGCCGCATCCAGACAGGCCGGTCGATTCGAGGCGGCTGACAAATCAACTATCTTCCTCGATGAAATAGGGGACCTTCCGTTGGAACTCCAGGCCAAGCTTTTAAGGGTTCTTGAAGACGGTACATTTGAAAGGCTTGGCAGCGCAAAAACCGTTTCTGTAGATGTTCGTGTAATAGCCGCTACAAATCACAATCTGGCTGAGCTTGTAAAGAAGGATGTATTCAGGAGAGATTTATTCTACCGCCTTAACGTTTTTCCCATCGTGGTTCCTCCCTTGCGGGAGAGAAGGGAAGACATTCCGCTCCTCGTATGGGCCTTTGTTGAGGAGTTTTCACAGAGCATGGGTAAATCCATAAAAAATATCCCCAAAAAAATCATGGACGAGTTGCAGAGCTATAATTGGCCAGGTAATGTGAGAGAGCTAAAAAATGTTATTGAACGTGGTATGATAATGAGCAGCGGATCGACACTGAGATTGGAACAACAGCAGGCAGAAGCTGCCCCTGCAACCAGGAATATGTCAATGGAGGATGTGGAAAAAGAACACATTAAAAAGGTGTTGCACTCAACAGGATGGCGGGTTAGCGGGAAAAATGGCGCTGCCGGAATATTAGGTTTGAAAGACTCGACTCTAAGATCACGAATGAAGAAGTTAAACATTGCAAGACCATATAAGGGTCTTATATAAAAAATAAAAGGATACCTTTTGGTTGTGTTATGTTGCCTATCTAAAAATTTATTTACAGGAGATGGCTTATGAGACTGATAATCGGTTTTAATGGTAAGAAAAATATCATCAGTGCCATTATCATTTGCATGGGAATATTGTTTTCATTAATTGTAAATGCCGCATCAGACTGGCCAAATTATCTGGGACCTAATAATGATTTTCAACCGCTGTTAAAGGAATTTAAGGCAACATCTGCTGAGGAAGTATGGCGTGTGCAGCTCAGGACAGGCATGTGCTCTGTCACTATCGCTGACGGGCTTCTCTATACAATGGGAAATGATGGCACAAAAAAGGATGAGGATACGGCAAAAGACTATCTCTGTTGCCTTGACGCAAAAACCGGCAGAGATATCTGGCGATTTGATTATCCATGCAAACTCGATCCACGCCTTCATCCTGGCGGTCCCAGTTCAACCCCGACCATTCATGAGGGGAAGGTCTATATCCTGAGCAAGTTCGGGCAGATATTCTGCCTTGATGCCAAAACAGGCAAAAAGATATGGGAGGCCTCTGCGGCACACTATAAACCAGAAAAGCCCTGGTGGGGATTTTCATCTTCGCCCACAATTATGGGAGACGCGGTCATCTTCAATATCGGAACAAAGGGGATGGCCTTTAATAAGGATACTGGGAAACTGCTCTGGAAGAGCGATGGCACTGTTGTTGCCTATGCAACACCAAAGCCTCTGCCTTTAAGCATGTTTAATCGACCGGCTGTAGCTATTTTTACAAATGAGGGTTTTTATATTTTAGACCCGGCTACCGGTAACCCATTGGCAACATATTCAAAGAGCTGGGAGGAAAAATCCAATTGCAATGCAATAACTCCCTATATCTATAAAGGTGGTATTTATCTCAACCACAGTGCGCACGGTATGGCAAGGCTGACACTTAAGGGCGACAATCTGACACAGGAATGGCTTTCAACAGATGCCAAATATCCAAATGAGTGGTTTTCCTTTAATCCCCAGGTAATTTATAAGGATAATATCTATTTTTTAACCAGCGGCCGTGTAAAGGCTGATAAAGGGTTGCATTGCGTGAATGCCCTTACCGGAAAAGGTGTATGGTTTGATCAGGGTTTTGAATTTGGAAGCCTGATAGGCATTGGCGATAAAATGATAATGCTGACTGAAACAGGCGAACTTATCTGGGGGGATATTATCGACACAAAATTCAGGGAGAGCTACCGTAAGAAGATATTGAACGGGCTCTGCTGGTCTTTGCCTGTTCTCATAGAAGACCACCTGTATGCCAGGAATGCAGAGGGGGAGGTTGTTTGTCTTAAGCTTAAATAGTATCCATTCAGAAAAAGAAAAATTCTGAATGGCGCTTTCAGCAGTCAGCGATCAGCCATCAGTTATCCATTTGTTTTGAAAGTCTTTGGCTGAAAGCTGAGCGCTGAGAGCTGACCGCTTTCATACAAAAACAAAAGTTTATGGGTGGACAATGAATATTCTTATGGGCATTTATTTTTTCCCGGGATGCTGATACCACATTTTGTAACAGGCATTCCGGTTCTGAAGGGGCCTTAAGTGGCGCAACATATGCAAAAGCATTATTAAATGTTCCTTTATAGTGTACCATTTTATCTTTCTGCTGCTTGTTATAATGGGTGTTTCAAGTATTATAAACCTCTTGCCATGTTTCCAGCCCCAACGCCTTAACGCCCTTGATAAGTATATCTCTTCGGATGCGTAATAGCGTTCATCAAAACCGCCTGTCTCCATAAATGCCTCACGGGTGCAGAAAAGATATGCCCCGCAGGCCCATTTAAGGGTTTTTGAAAGGATGAGCCAGCTCTTAAGCCCCAGACGTGCATGTAATGGCAAACAAGTATCAAATTCAACGAGTGCGCCACCTCCGCAGTATCTTCCAGATGCAAGGGTCTTCAGCGTCTTTTCAAGTAAAGAAGTGGATATTAGCGTATCGCTGTCAACAAAGATAAGGTATTCCCCATAAGCTGCTTTTGCCCCGGCATTGCGTGCCCTTGATATCTGCTGATGTCCTTCAAAGACTACCCTTGCGCCATATCCTTCCGCTATTGAGGCGGTGCGGTCAGTGGAGTTGTTATCAGTGACTATTATCTCACCGGTCAGGCCGCTGACAGCCTTCATTGATTTAATAATGCTTTCAAGTGTATCAGGAAGATACTCTTCCTCATTATATGCCGGGATAATTATGGAATAATCTATGTTTGTACCTGGATTCATATATTTCGACACTAGATCGTAGACAAGGCATGCCTTGTCGCTATGAATGATATACCAGCCTTGCTAAAACCCGTAAAACTTAACCAGTGTATCCAAAGGTTCCCTGTCACGGAAATCCTTTGTCACCTCATTATCCCAGTCCGGATAACCTATGGCAATACCAAGTGCAATGCATTTATCCTCCGGGATGCCCAGTTCCTTATGGATGATATCAGGGTATACAACTGCCATTGCCTGTGCGATGGTGCCGAGCCCGTAATTCACTGCAAGGAGCATGATATTCTGTACAGCAGCTCCGGAGTCATACATGCCCCACACATTTATGCCCTTTTCCTGCTGATAATAGCCTCTATCCATCAAAAGGTAGATGCAGGTTGTTGCGCCATAATTGGTGAAATTGATAAGCATCTTATGCTCCATCTCCTCCTTGCTCAGCTCAGAGGTGCGGCCACGCCTCTCCTTTATCTGCATCTTTTTTATACGGGAGGCAAAGGGTTCAGGGAAAACATAAGGCCGGGGTATGTCAGACTGTGAACCGGGCATGGCAGTCGGGCCGCGTTTTACAAAGGCATCCTGTATGGCCTTGAGTTTTTTGCCTGTGACCACTGCAAATTCCCAGGGCTGCGTATTTGCCCATGAAGGGGCGCGCATGGCATCGTTAAGGATCTTTTTTAATAGATCAAGCGGCACCTGATCGGGTTTGAATGCCCTTATGCTTTTTCTTTCCTTTATTGCCTGTACAACATCCATCTTGTACCCTCCTTGCTATATTTAGAATTAATATTCCTTCCCAAATCTGGACATTTATAACAGCTGAAATTCTGAGATGATCTGATTATATAATATAGTTCATGGTAATTAGGCAAGAAAACAGAGTATGTTATATTGTGAAAATTTCTATAACAGTCTGCCCAAGAGTTGAAAACCATGAATATAAACCAATAAATATCATTCTTCTTTCCAAATATGGAAATTGACCTTTAAATACAGTGATGAGATCCAGAAAAATATTGAAGAAAAAAAGCTTAAAGATCAGCTTGTCTTCAAAAACCAGCAGCTATAGAAGAGGCAAAATTAAAAAAGATCACCCAGGAGGGGATGGTTATGGTCTCTGTTGAGCTGGAAAAGGGAAAGGCATATGTGATAAAAACAGGTGTGGAAAAGTATCTCTATTTCAGAAAAAAGAGGGCAGATACAGACCAGCTTGTTAAGCTGGCAGAGGCGGAAAAGACACTGCTTAAAAACGAGTTGATAAGGGGATAATCCGAAAGCGCCGGTCAAAACCGGCATGAGATAGAAGGTGAGACTTCAAGTGGAAACATGAAGCCAAGTCCTTTACGGAGAAAGGAGTAGCGACCCACTCCGGCCTTAAGCTATGCCTCGACTTCCAGCGATGGGGTGGGGAAGCGTTAGTAGGGGATGTATAGGCGTGAGTTACGAGCTCCGAAATCACCTTTTTGAAGTGCCGACCTTGTTGGACGATGGGGAAGGCAATATGAACAGGTGCGATAATGCGAGTACCTGTTTGACTTCACGGAGTCAGAGGCCTGTGGCATGTGCATAAATCTCATGAGCGGGAACCGGGAGATCTCAGATGTATCCTTGAAGGTTAACCCAAGTTCGACAAGGTAAAAAAAGGGTTTTACATAGGCAAGTTATAAGT
>CAZXUA010000059.1:0-25163 GCA_964643755.1 uncultured Desulfatiglans sp.
ATGAATCCAATACCCTGATTATCGGCACTTATTGCTTTAAACTGAAATAAATGATTTCACCCTGAAAGGTCCATTGCCGCCTCATGTACAGCTATTTACAGGTATAATATGGATTCTAAGGTGTTATGATCCTGTAGTTACCGCTCAGATGCATGAGGCTGAAGAGGTAGAGCAGCCCGTCATAATAGGGATCAAAGTATCCATCTTCATAGGGTTCAAGTTTGACGTTCCATACTGCATCCACAAAAAGCCAGCTTTTTGCCTGGGTGCCCATTAATGAGGCGGCAGCAGAGGTTGCAACAAGCCCCAGTGAATGGCGCAGTTTCTGAAAACCTCCTGCAGGCAGTACCCATTGAGGCAGGGTGCCGTCCATGTTGAATTGATCCTCAAAGGTATTTATGCCCCTGCAAAACAGGAAATTCTGTATGCGTTTTGCATAATCCTTCTGCCATTCCATATCCTTGCCATACCATGAATAGTCCATGGCAATGTTCATTGGGACACGCCAGGAATCATAGCGAAAGGCAGGGGGGAAAAAGTTCTGCTTTGGTAATTCTCCACTGTAAAGGGTAATATCAGGATTAAGGCCTGTTTCAGGGTGACACACCTTATGTAAATATGAACGGGCCTTTTCTGCGCACTCCCGGTAAAACTGCTCATGGCCATCCTTTGCATACTCAGCCCATATCTCGAAGAATGCGGGCAGATAGTATGATGGGTCAGTCATGTCATATCTTTCTGATTCAGGCACAAAGCTTATCTGTTTATGTTCAACATTGATTATATTGTTTATGCCACCTGAACCATCCTTTGCCCACATGGCATCAAGTATCCTTCTTGCCTCTTTATAATAACCGATACCTGTATCGTTTCCCCACCTGTTTGAGGCAAAGAGCAGGGCTGTTACAAAGTAGAGTTCGCCATCAGAGGCTGTCCCTTCTGAATTTTGTTTCCCTGTCTTCGGTTCAACTGACCATGCAAAGTAACCGTCACGAGGCCCACCCTGGTGCTGCATATATTTTTTTGACCATCTCCATAAACGGTCAAATACCCCCTTTTTATTAAGCTGGACAGCTATCATCATGCCGTAGGAAAGGCCTTCTGTGCGGGCATCATGATTTTTAAGGTCAGAGATATATGCCATATCATCACCAACCTCAAAGTAGACCCTGTTTGGCCCTTCAAAAAGGTCATGATATGCCTTTTCAAGTTTGGCATCTATATCCTCCTGCCTGTAGCCGGCCTCAAGAAAGAGATTACGGTATTTGCCGGTCTCCCACGCCCCCTTATCCCATGGCTTCATTATGCCGCGCGGGTCATTTATATCCTCTTTGCAGTTGTCAGAGGGAAATGCTGTCAGGGTAAAACAGATAGAAAAGAGGATAGTTAAATATATGTTTTTTTTCATTTGGGTGTTTCCTCCTGTTTTTTCCCGCCAAATATTGTAAAGATACCATACTTATAATAGCAGTCCACATCTTTGAACCCGATCTCCTGAAGAGATTCAAGCTGTGTGTTCAGTAAATCGGGCTTGTTATCGCTGTTATCCTTGTATCTGTTTATGATTCCATCATACTCATGGCTGTCAATCTTTAATATTGCCTCCCTTTCAGTAATCCACTCTCTCCACAGTTGCAGATACCATTTTTCAAGTATCTCTGAAGGAGACAGTATTACATCCATATTCAGAAAATGGCCCTCGTGATTCAGGTGTGAATAAATGATTTTATATAGAGCTCTCTTTTCATCCAGTATGAGGTGGTGGGTTGCCATGGAGGATATGATAAAATCAAAATTACCAAGGCTGACTCTGTTTTTCAATATATCCTGGAAGCTGGCACATATAAAGAGGCAGTTATCATATCGCTTCAGCCTTTTCTTTGCCCTCATCAGCATATCATTAGAGCCATCTAAAAGTGTCGCCTTCAGCGCGCTGTCAACCCTTAAGAGTTCATATACTGCAATGCCGTCACCGCAACCCAGGTCAAGCACCCTTCTTTCTGGTTTACCGAATATAAAATGCATATAAAAGGATTGAAGGATAGACAACAATCTTTTCCGCTCCACAATAATAATGTCTGCACTGTCTCTATATGCCTGTGTGAAATCCGGGTCTGCCCATTTTGATTGATTGAATGCCGCCATGTCGTTTCCTCTTTTATCCGCACACTATATTAAGACATGCCTGGCGATTTTCTTTGTTTACTGCTGCGAGGGCGCGCTTTAAAGCGCCCTCAAGCTCTTCAGGCCTTTCCACCTTTTCTCCATACCCGCCAAATGCCGTGCATATCTGTTCATAATCGGGTGAAGGGCTTAGTTCAGTCAGGGGCATGCCAGAGTCCTTTGCTGCCCACCCATCAGGGTGTATCCCCTTTGTTGCCTGCTTTACCGCCTCCCATGACCGGTTGTTGTAGATAATTACCAGTATCGGAAGTTTATATGCCTTTGAAACATAATGGCAGGCAGAGGGGACGGAAAACATATATGACCCGTCGCCTATTGTGGCTATAACAGTCTTCTCTGGCGCAGCCAGTTTCATGCCAAACGCAGCCCCCACTGCCCAGCCAAGGTACCCTGCATGGGAAACACCAAAATAGTTTCCGGGAGAGATATTCTTCTGCCAGATCATCTGATTGTCATATTCGTTCACTATTATTGTGTTGCTGTTAATAATAGTGTTTATGGTTGAAGATATAAAACCCTGATTCAATGGCATATCATCCGATGAATCTTCTGCCTTTGAATAAAGATCATGGAACAGGGCGTCATGCCTTTTTTTGAGTCTCTTTTTTCTTTCTTCCAGTATAGAGTCTTTTATTTTATATATGCCTGATAATTCCTTAACAATTTCTTTCAAAGCCAGAGATGGATCGCTGTTTAGTGTAATATCAGAGGGGTAACTCCTTAAAGGATATTTGCTGTATAAAGGATCAATGCCGATATTAACTATAAAGGCTGAATCCCTCGGCTTTATTGAAGCAGGATACCAGGGCACATCACTTTCAAGTACTATTATCAGGTCTGCATCTGATAGAATCGGGTCAGGAGTGAATCCCTGATGACAGTAATGAGCAGCCGGAAAGTTCATATATTCAGGGTTGAATGATACAATGGCTATTCCTGCTGCCTCTGCCAGTTCAACAAGTGTTTCCACATATAGAGCCCTTTTACCGTATGAGGAGGTTATGATTAGCGGATTTTCCGCATTGTGAATAAGCTCAGCCACCTTTTTTATTTTATCAGGGTCAGGGTAAAAGGTAGGTAAGTCATATTTCAGCCTGCTGTTAAAACCATTTTTATCAAATGGAGAATAAAGCGTCTCTCTTGGCAGTGTCAGGTAGACCGGCCCGCATGGTTCAGAAAGGGCCATGACAAGCGCCCTGTCAATAACATCCTCAAGGTGTGAAGGGGATCTTAATTCATAATCCCAGTTTACAAATTCCCTTATCATCGCTGCCTGGTCATAACACTCCTGTGCCCAGTGGACAAATGATGAACGGGATGCAGGGTGACCATCCTCTGTGACAGGTGTCCTCCCTGCAAAAAAGAGGAGCGGGATTCTTGATCTCTTCCCGGTCATTATTGAACCAAGGGCATTTGCAGTGCCCACACCCACATGCACCATTGCCGCCTGAATTTTACCTGTATAAAGATAATATCCCTGTGCCATGCTTATCAGCGGTATCTCATGGGGCACAGTAACCGGTACCGGGAATCTTTTCCCCTCTGCCTTTCTTCTTGAAAAGGCATCTACAATAGTTGCAAAATCTGTCCCTGCATTGCCGAAAAAGTATTCTATCCCTCTAAGGGCAAGAAGATCAAGAAATGCCTGTGCAATGTTTTCGGCATTCACCTCAATCATGCTGTTTTCTTTTTTAAGACTCATTTTAATCCTGTAAATAATTATTAAGAAAAAGTTATATTGCTTGTAAATCTAAAAACTATTATATACATCGTGTAAATGGAAACATCAAATCATTAACCATAATTTATCGCACTGATCAGATGGAACTTATACTAAGCACAGAAATATTCTATTACATTCTTTTCACAGCCAATCTGATTATTACACTTTTATCAGCCTGGCATGCCCTTATGTACAAGCGTGACCCCAGGGCCTCACTGGGCTGGCTTGCAGTCATATTCATGTTTCCGGTATTCGGGTATATACTCTATTTTCTTTTCGGAATAAACCGCATACGCACACGCGCCAGGATGCTTACAGGTAAAATCCCGATTACCGGTTTTCTGCGTCTTGAGCCTGTACCTGAGACAGTCAGGTTGCCTCATTCCCTCACACTCCTGCCTGAGGGATGTGCTGAGATTTCCAATATAGCAGATTCAATAACCGGTATACCCCTTACATCAGGCAACCGGATAGATATCCTTCATAATGGGGATCAAACCTATCCTTTAATGCTTGATGCAATTGAAAAGGCGGAAAGGTACATCTTTTTGTCCACATATATCTTTAAGACCGATTCAACAGGGAGAGATTTTATAGAGAGGCTTGCAAGGGCAAAGGAAAGGGGCGTTGATGTAAAGGTAATTATTGACGGGATCGGTGAATACTATTCACTTCCTCCTGCAGGGAGGCTGTTTAAAAAAAGTGGGATAGATTTTGCCAGGTATATCCCCCCTGCGCTTTTTCCTCCATCCATACATATTAATCTCAGAAATCATCGCAAGATCCTTGTTGCAGACAGCAAGATCGCCTTTACAGGCGGCATAAACATTGGTTCATATAATCTAGTGAATGCTCCCTCTAACAGAAAAAAGGTGATAGATGTCCATTTCAGGATAGAGGGGCCTGTTGTCTCCCAGATAGAAAAGGTCTTTATAACAGACTGGAGATTTATAACAGGGCAAAATATAGAGGCAGAACCTTATGATGCCGCGGATGAAGAGGGCGCCAGATGCCGCGTTATCTCTGAAGGGCCTGATGAAGACTTTAACAAGCTTTCAACAATTTTAACAGGGGCAATATCCTCAGCAAGAAAACGCATAATGATAATGACACCCTATTTTCTGCCGAATCGCGAGATGATCTCTGCACTACAGACCGCATCTCTAAAGGGTGTAGCGGTTGATATCCTGCTTCCTGAGAAAAACAATCTACCATATGTGCACTGGGCAACAAGGAATATGCTCTGGGAACTTCTCATAAGGGGGGTAAAGGTCTATTATCAGCCACCCCCTTTTGTCCATACAAAGCTATTTGTTGTTGATGACTTATATACCTTGATCGGCACTGCGAATATGGATGCAAGAAGCCTCAGACTCAACTTTGAACTGGCTGTTGAGGTGTATGACCGGGAATTTACAAACAAGATTTCAGAACATATTATTGATAGCCGGAAGATATCAAGAGAGGTAACACTTGCTGAAATGGACTCCCGTCCCCTTGCTGTCCGCACCAGGGATGCCATTGCCTGGCTCTTTTACCCATATCTCTGATTCAGGGGTAATACTAGCCTAAACCTGCCGGTTCGTAATGGCCTTAATGACTACCTCAGAAAGGGTCTTCATGTTAACAGGTTTAAGGACAATCTCGCATATACCTATGGATTTGGCCTCTTCGTCCGAGACATTTTCATTGAACCCTGTGCAGAGGATGATGGGTATGTTATTACGTATAGAGATGATCCTGCCTGCCAGTATGTCTCCATTCATCTCTGGCATTGACATATCTGTAATAACCAGATCAAAATCATCAGGGGCATCACAGAAGAGCCTGAATCCTTCAATGCTGCTGGTGCTTGTTACGGATTTATAACCGAGGATATCAAGCATCTCACTTACCAGTTTGACCAGTACAGGGTCATCATCTATCACAAGGATCCTTTTACTGCATATCCCTGTATTCATATTGTTTATGAAATGATCCTCGGTTGCATTACCATTGCAGTTAATACAAATATTATGCCCTGCACATTCATTTTCTATTTCGTTACCGATTGATCCATGCGGTACTTTATTCATTTAAAGACTCCGGAAGTTATAAGGTTCAAATAATCAGATACAGAGAGCAACAGCAATTTATAACAAGTCTTGTTTAAGTACGCAGAGCATTTTATTTACATAAAGACCTCAACCATAGAATCATTCGAATATACAATCTGTAATTCCTGTTCACTATATTTAAAACCAGTAATGTTTTAACATAATTTTCATCAATAATAAACTATCTTCTTTTTATTGCCCAGGTAATAAACATACTATCTTACGGCTCTCTTTACTGAAAAATACCTTTCAGCAAATTCTATAAAATAGGGCCAGTTCGGTATGACTGTATGGCCCCCTTCATGCTGCCTGAATGCGATGTCACCCTTTAAAAGTGATGTCTGCTCCGGAGGAAACTGATCAGTTTCAAGGCCTTTTCTGCCTGTAAGTTCATATACCGGGCTTGCATGAACACCGGCAAGGAACATACCCTTTGCATCCACCCATGTCCCTTCCTCTTTGGCAGAACCTGCGCTAATAAAAAGAGGCCTTGGCGCGCAGAGCGCCACAAGTTCATGGGCATCAACAGGCAGGTCATTTGCCGTTAGAGTACCTGCATATTTTATAAAATTTGGGGCAAACCAGTGATACTCACCTGAAGCAGCCAGGTTTTCAACCTGTTCACCGAAATTTCTTCTTAATATCTTGGCACCGCCTGCGCCTGATGAACCTATAAAACCTATTGCAATGCGCGGCTCATAGGCCATTGCTACAAGGGCGGCCTTTCCATACCGTGAAAGCCCTTCAATAACTACCCTGGTTTCATCAACCTCATCTATTGTTTCAAAGTAGTCTATTGCACTGCCAGCCCCCCATGCCCAGGCGCGGAGTGCGCCCCAGTCATCAGGTTTTCTGGGTTGTCCTTTATTAATAAGACCAATAATGCCTTTAGTGAGTCCTGCGCCTGAATCATCCTGTATGCTGGTAGGCACAAGTATGGCATAACCCCATCCCTTTTTTAGAAGCTGTTCCTGCCATGTGGGTTTCGGAGGATCAGGCATATTGAAAAACATGGGGCCAATCCATCCGAATTCGATTACTACAGGTATATTTTTAGCGTTTGCAGGGGTGGTAAGTTTCATCTGAATATCAACAGTGATGGATGGATAGTGTGAATTATCCACATGACCTTTCAGCTCTCTTTCCATTACAGGGATGCCTTCAACTGTATTCGCCTTTTCTTCGACTATTTCCCATTTTACAGGGGGGATGTTAGCCGGTATCCTGCCGTATACCTCCCTGTCAAAGAGTTCAAACAGCTCTTTTCTGCGCCTTTCCCACTGATCAGGTGTTGAGACCCTGGAGCCATCCATAAAAACAAGGGGGTCTGGCAGGGTTGCATAGGTGGTAGCCTTTGATTCATCACTGTTTGCCGCATTAGGGGCCTTTGGGTCACCTGAAGGGCCGGGCCTGATCTCAGTTATGCCAAGCATCTTCATCATCAGGGCATGATCCTTTGCATTTTCCTTTTGTATGGCCTCCCAGTCTATCTTTGGCATCTGGGCAGATGTGTTTATTGAAGCGAAGAGAAGAAGCATTGCAAGTATCACAATATTCTTGTTCATGACGGACCCCCGGGTTATGAAATTTATCAAAGTTATGAGATATGAAACACTATTGCAAATTTCTTGACAAATTTCCATGAGAAATTAATACTTGAAGCACTGTTTCCACCAATATTTTTCTCTTTTCATTTATAGAGGAGCAATGTAATGCGTATTGATTATATCGAGGTAAAAGCGACATGGCGGGAGGTTGCTGATGCTGCCAGGACAACAGTTGGCATGGAAAAGGGCCGCGGAGAACCTGGTAAAAAATGGCGGCATAAGATGCTTCTTTGTGAACATTCCCCAATACGACAGTTGATAGTCAAGTGGAAATGGGTTGATCTGCAGTACTGGGTGAGCGTCCATTTCGTCAGACACAAGATTGGCATTGAACATTTTGTGAGCACACAGAGGAGCGACCGGACAGGGGTTAACAGGGATGAATTGCCACAGTCTCAACTGGTAACGCATGAGTGCATAGCAAATGCGCAGGCAATAATCAACATCTCAAGAAAAAGGCTGTGCGCCCAGGCATCACGTGAGACAAACAGGGCGTGGAAACTGTTACTGGATGCTGTTAAGAATGAGCTTCCGGAACTGTACAATGTTTGTGTGCCTGAATGCATATACCGCGGGTTTTGCCCTGAACTTAATTCCTGCGGATGGGCAGCCACAGATGCATTTACCGAGAAGCTTAAACAATACAGGGAAATAGCTTTTGACTAAGGTCATTCCAACCTTAAATAGATGGAGATAAAAATATGAAATCGGCTGTTTCCGAGATGAAAAAAGGCCATATACTGATTTCAGACGGGGCATGCGGCACAGAGCTTCATAAACGGGGGCTTAAGCCCGGGGAATGCCCTGAAGAGTGGAATCTCACCCACCATGATGATGTGCTGGCAATCGCAAAGGGCTATATTGGTGCTGGCTCAGATATCATTTTAACCAATAGCTTTGGAGCCAATCCTGTTAAGCTTAAAAATTTTAAACTGGAGAAAAAGGTTGTTGAGTTAAACAGGGCTGCGGCTGAAATTTCAAGGGAGGCGGCAGGCGACACCCATTTTGTCTTTGGGTCAATGGGGCCGACAGGCCTGATGCTGTGTATGGAAGATGTGTCTGAAGATGAGGTGTATGAGGGCTACTGCCTACAGGCAAAGGCACTGGCCGAAGGGGGAGTTGACGCTATCTGTATTGAAACGATCTCTGACCCTGTAGAGGCAAGCCTTGCAATAAAGGCTGCAAAGGCATCAACAGGGTGTGAAGTAGCATGCACATTTGTTTTTAATAAATCGCCATCAGGGGATTTTCACACAATGATGGGGCTTTCCATTGATAACGCCATGAAAACAGCATTGGATGCCGGGGCAGATATAATAGGCTCCAACTGCGGTAATGGCATAGATGGCATGATTGAAATTGTAAGACTGATCAGAAAACAGGATAACTCTACACCGATCATTATACAGGCCAATGCAGGGCTCCCCATTTTCAGGGATGGAGAGACCATTTTCAGGGAAACGCCTGAGCAGATGGCTGGAAAGGCCTCTGACCTTGTAAAGGCAGGGGCAAACATAATAGGCGGTTGCTGCGGAACCAACAGCGAACATATCAGGGCGCTGGCAAAGGCTGTCAGGAAGATTTGATGATTGGTTAAGGAAACGCCTAAAATTCAATACCCTTCTGCCCAAGTATGCCCGCCTGATAAGGGTGTTTTATAGCACGCATTTCAGTGACAAGGTCAGCCGCATCCATTAATGATTTCGGCGCATACCTGCCTGTGACTGCAATGTGAAGATCAGCAGGTTTTTGCCTCAGTACATCAAGCACAGGTTGAAGATCAAGGATATTATAATTGAGGAGATAGGTGAACTCATCAAGTATGATCAAATGATAATGACCTCTTGCCATCACCGGTAAAAACCATTATCAGACCTTTTTTCATTAATATTTCCTGCCTTTTTTATTTAAAACCCCATCTATAAATAACTTACAGATGGGGTCAATGTTATTAATATTCGTATCTCAGACCAAGATTAAATGTCCTGCCAGGTGCAAAATAACCTTGAATAGGGGCGTAGGTTGAGTTAAAAAGATTGGATATATTCCCTTTCAGTAAAAAGCGTCCATACTCTTTAAGCGCGAATAGCTCCTTTGAAATTGATAAATCTGCCATTTTGTAACTTGGAAGCTTTGAAGCCCCTGTACCTTCATAGTCGGTTATCCCCTGACTGCTGAAGTATGCGAAATTAAATGAAGTTACAAACCCAAGATCAGGATTTGAAACCCTGATGCCATAAGATGTTGACCACTCAGGATTATACTTCAGGTCAATGCCTGTATCTTCATCTTCGTATTTGAGCAGGTATGAGAGAGAGGCAAAGGGTTTTATCTCCCAGCTTAGGTCAAAAATATCCCCCATGTCCACGCCAAAAGAACCTTCAATCCCGGATAATTTTGCCCCGCTGATATTCTGATATTGTGTGAGATTCTCCTCAGGGATATAGGTATAGCCTATTTTGTCTTTAAAGTCGGTTATATAATATGTTAATCCGGTTGAAATAGTGCCCTTTGTATAATCTATACCTATTTCATATGTCTTGCTCTTTTCAGGTTTAAGGTTTTCGTTGCCTGACCATATGCCGAATCCCCATGCGCTGTAGTCATTAAACATAAAAAGCTGATCAGCAGAGGGCATTTTAAATGCCTCTGCATAATTTGTCCTTATACTAAGGCCTTCGGTTATTTTATATGTTGCTCCTACGCCGGGGGTTAGATTATCATCACTGACCTTTCTTCCATCAACCGCCTCAACATCGAATTTGTCAAAACGCAGTCCGGCAGAGAGGATTAATCTGTCATTCAGTAATTTACTTTTTACGAGAAGGAATGCAGCAGGGTTATCATAGCTATTGGAGCCTGCTGTATAGCTGTCTTCAATATCATAGGTAACCCAGTCAACTCCACCTGTAAGCCTTATAAACTTAAGATCAGATGATAACTGTGCCTGCAAACCCTCCTGGTCTGTATTCTGAAAGTAATAACTGTTACCAAAGGTTTCATATTCGCGTTCTGTGTTGTAATATCTTAATGACCATTCCATTGCTCCACTGAATGTCTTGCCATAATATGTGAGGTCAAGATTTTTAGTTGAGTGTTCAGCGTAATCATCAAGGTCATTCTGACTCAGGTAACTGGGGCTTCCTATCTTATCACTATCATATGAACTGTATGTTAAACCAATGCGGTTGTTTTCCAGAAATGACCAGCCCGCATTTATGCTTATTCTTTTCTTTGAATCAAATCCTGTATTATAATATCTTTGTCCACCAGGTATATCATAGTCATCCTGGGACTCCTTAGACCCGCTGAAGGAGAAATCAAAGTTATTGATCTTGCCTGATGCGCCTATTTCATTCATGCTGTAATCCCAGCTTCCCATGGTGGTTTCGGCGTAGGCAGAAAAACTATCTTTCCCCTGTTTGGTAATTATATTGACAACCCCACCAAGCGCAGAGGCCCCATACTGTGTTGCACCTGGACCGCGAATAATTTCTATTCTTTCAACATTATCCAGCGGTATTTCAGCAATATTACCGGTGCCGGAGCGCCTGCCATCTATTAATATCAGGACACTGCTTGAAAGGTCATTTCCATGTGTATCAGTTGTAAATCCCCTTATATTTACTGAAGCAAGTGAATTGGGGTATTCCCTTATGGTGAACCCCTGCTCCTCAAGAAGGTCAACCAGGTCAACCACTGATGATTTTTCTATTTCTTCTTCAGTAAGGACAGTGATGTTCGTGGTTACATCCTCCTTTTTTTCCTCAACTCTTCCAGCTGTGACCACTACCTCACCCATCCTGACCGTTTTTTTATTTTCATCAGCAGCGCCGGACAGACAAGGCATGCTTAATACAAATAACAATGCATATGCTACAAAAACTCTTTTCATTTTTATCCTCCGATATTGTAATTAACAAAAAAAAATCCCGGACCTGAAAAAACAGATCCGGGATGTCCCTTTTTTATCCACAGAATACTATGCAGCTATATCGCTGTCCACGCGATATAGCCCTATGTGTTCAGGCAGGTCTTCTGACTTTCGGTTCATTCTACTTGCTGCGCCTTCCCGGAAATATTTCCAGTGACATATTGCAGCGTTCGTCTCCGATTACAGCGGCGGGCCCGTCCCCGATTTTCACGGGGTTCCCTATTAAACTCTAGTTAGAGTGCCTTGAACAAAAACATTAAACATCATATAAGATAAACTCTTTTCTATTATAGTCTGTTCTTTCCTCCTGTATTTAAATTAATAGATATCCTAAGTGTAAATGAACATAAGAAACAACCGTGTTTCTTAGCCGGTAGCCCTTTCCCTTATCAGCCGATGTTACACAATAGAAGGGTTCCATATTATCTATTTCACCCTTTATCATCTCCGAATAATGGAAACAATGACCTCTATATTTCATACCTTTTCTTAGAAATAAAAAATCATCCGAAGGTGATATCTCAGTGTAGCCAAGGGTCTGAAATCTGGATTTCATGACAGTGTCATATGGCATGCAGCAGCACATATCATGTTTTACGCCGTTAATGTCTGTTAATGTCCTCCCAAGGTACATGAGCCCTCCGCATTCAGCGTAAATATATGCGCCCTTTTCGCTTTCTTCTTTTATTAATCTTTTCAATTGGCTGTTTAAGGCCAAATCATTTGCATAGAGTTCAGGATATCCGCCACCCAGATATATCGCCATAATATCTTCAGGAAGAGTTTTATCTTTAAGCGGGCTGAAGAAAACTATTTCATAACCCATGTGTTTCAGGATCTCAAAATTATCCTCATAATAGAAGCAGAAGGCATTATCTCTCGCAACTGCTATGCGGCCTTTTGACCTTTCCGCGGGCGTATCAAAAAGAGGCCTGCCTTCAATGTCCACATCCGCCATAGTAAGAATATTTTCAAGGTAAGTATTTTCTGAGATAGTATCCGCAAGCCTCTCTATCCTGTTTTCAAGCACCCCATCTTCACCCATAAAAAGACCAAGGTGGCGTGATGGCAGTGATATATCCCTTACCACAGGTAAACCGCCCAGCACTGGTACCTTACAATAGGCGGCCATTGCCTTTTCAAGGATGGCAAGATGTCCGGGGCTGCCGATATTGTTGAATATTACACCCCTGATATTTACCCTTTTATCAAAATCAATAAGGCCGTTTATTATGGCAGCGGCTGTCCTTGCCATTGATCTGGCATTTATCACAAGAATAACAGGGACACCAAGCGCTGCTGCCAACTCTGCTGTAGAGCCTTCAGGGGAATCAGGCTCTCTTCCATCATGGATGCCCATTACACCCTCTATTATTGATATATCAGCCTTAACCGCGCGGGACTCAAATGAGCGGTTTAAAAACCCATGAGGCATCATCCATGTATCAAGGTTTATAGATGGTCTCCCTGTTACTACCCTGTGCAGGCTCGGATCAATATAATCAGGACCGGCCTTGAAGCCCTGCACATTCATCCCCTGCCTTTTAAATGCTGCCATAAGCCCCAGAGATACTGTGGTCTTCCCTGTGTTGCTTCCTGCGCCTGCGATTATTATGGCCTTTGTCTGCATATCTATTCTGCCCTTGTTTCCTTTCTTTCATACCCGCGGCGGGTAACCATTTTATTATTCAAAATATGGGTATCGCTGTTACCGATTATCAATATAGAGTTCATGTCCATTTCCGCATCAAGAAAATTATTAAGTGTTCTGATCTCTTGTTTCTGCCCCTCTCTCAGCGCATGGGTAACAATCCCAACAGGTGTGGATTTATCCCTGAAACATAAAAACTGCTGCTGCAGGAATTCTATCAGTTCCCTTCTCTTTTTACTCACAGGGTTATATACCGCAGTTACCATGTCAATTTGAGCCGCTGCTATTATCCTTTTTTTCACTGTGTCGGAAGGGGTCAGCAGGTCTGAAAGGCTTATGGTTATAAAGTCATTCGTGAGGGGCGCCCCTAACAGTGAACCGGCTGCAATGGCTGCTGTAACACCTGGGCATATTTCAACATCCAGATCTATTCCCATATATTCCATCCGTTCATACACAAGGCCTGCCATCCCATATATGCCTGCATCCCCTGAACATACAATAGAGACTCTTTTACCTCTGGCCGCAGCCTCTATTGCTTTGTCAACCCTTTCAACCTCTCTTGTCATGCTGGTGCTTATAATCTCTTTATTTTTAATAAGCGGTCTTATAAACTCAATATAGTTTTTATAACCCGCTATAACATCGCTTATCTCTATAAGGTAGCGGGTGCGGGCGGTCATATATTCCATATCGCCCGGCCCTAATCCAAGGGCAAAAACCTTTCCTTTTACAGCCATTTCAGATCAACCTCTTTCTGGCAATGGCCAGGGTTACATTCCCTGACCTTATCTTGTTCATAATCAGTTCTACCCCTTTGCCGGCAGCTAAAAGGGCAGCAGGTTCAGCCACACCATTAGCCCCAACATGTTTCTGCGCCTCAACGGAGGGTGGCGACATCTTTTCATATATAACCCTGTTAAGCTCTTCAGCGCTGTAAAATATCAATTGTTTATTTATGGATTTACAAAAAGAGATGAGCCCCTCTTCATCCCTTTTATTATCTATGGTTGCAACCCCTGCTATAGAGTATGGAGATATACCGGCTTTGTTAAGGGCAAGGTCCACTGTTTCGGTAATCTCATTTTCAGAAGTATTTCTGTTACATCCTAAACCTAGTAATATAGTGGGGGGCCTCACGATCAATGTCTTTTGTAAAAGCTCAGATGAAATTGGAAATATCCTGTCTGAGAAAATTGATATTGCTGCATATTCATTGGGGTTAACATCAGTAATATTACTAAAGAGGTCTGGCCTATAACCTCTGTTATCATAATATTTATCATAAAGATCGGTGTCACATATCATCGCTACAGGGTCACCTCTAAGCATGGCAGCAGATACAATCTTTATATTATCCTTATTCTCAATCACTGAGCCTGTTTCCATTGCAATCGTATCAACAGCAATAATATTGTTTATATCTGTTGCAGTTGTAATGACCGGGTTACCCTTCAGGGTAGAGGCCAGTTGAAGGGTAAGCCTGTTTGCGCCCCCCATGTGCCCTGACAAGAGGCTTATGATGTTTTTACCCATCTCATCCATGGCTATTATGGCAGGATCAATTGTTTTATCTTTAATAAGTTTGCTTACAGTGCGTATGACAATTCCTGTGGCCATGATAAACAGATGAGCGGAGTATTCATTAAATGCTGAACAGACCCTGTCTGTAAAATTATCATATCCGGTAATAATCGGATTGTTATTAAATTTGACTAAAGAGACCGGCGTAAAAATGATTTTAACTCCCTGTTCATTCCTGAGCCTGAGGGCCGTATTAAGGCCCGTTTCATTAAGTGTCCATATGGCAATATCAAAGACCTTCATCAGGCGCTCTTCCTCTTTGATTTACCATAAAGAATAGACCTCCCTGATCTCCTGGTCTTGAGATCAAACACATGCCCGACCATTATTAATGCCTGCCTGTTAAGATTATACTCTCTGATTTGATCGGCAATATGTTCAACTGTTGTGTGTATTATCATCTGATCCGGCCATCCTACTCGATAGGCAATAACAGCAGGGGTATCAGCAGGGTAGGCATCAAGAAGCTTTTCCTCAACTGCCTTTGCCCTGTGTGTGCTTAAGAAGATAATCATGGTGGCCTGATGTTTTGCAAGTTCTGCAAGGTCTTCCTTTTCAGGCACAGGGGTCTCACCATGTATACGCGTAAAAATGGCAGTCTGGGTTATATCAGGAAATGTGAACTCTGTTTTCAAGACTGCTGCCGCTGCCATCGCTGATGATACGCCGGGTATCACCTCATATTCTATGATATCCCTGTCAAGGAGAGCCATCTGTTCGCTGATGGCCCCATACATGGATGGGTCGCCTGTGTGTATCCTTGCCACATTCTTCCCATCGTAAATGGCCTTTACAATCAGGTCATGTGTCTCTTCAAGTGTAAGATCAGCGCTGCTCACAATATTTTCATGGGTTACCCTTGCATAGGGCATAAACAGACTTTCAGGAACAAGGGAGCCGGCATATATGATCATGCCTGCTGCCCTTATCCTGTTGATCGCCTTTAATGTGATAAGTTCAGGGTCTCCTGGACCTGCACCTATAAAACTTACAATAGCCATTTTATTCTCCGATTTTCTTTTTAATAAGAACCGAACTCATGTAGTGCGGTTTATAATCAACCGGTATATCCTGGATGCGGAATACCTTTTCATCGCCGGTTGTAGCCCTTTCAATAATATATGATGTTTCTGCAAGACCTTTCTTAATGATGATATCTCTGATCCTGCCAATATTGGTGTTCGCCTTCATAAGCACAATGGTTTCAAACATATCAATTGCCGATTCAATCATATCCATAGAGTAAGTTGCAGGGATTACTGCAAGCCTCTCTTCGGAAAAGATCAGAGGGATATTCGCTGATGCTGCTGTTGCGTTTATGGAACTTACTCCGGGCACAAAAGAGATATCAATATCTTTATCTGCCATGGATGCAAACATATTGCCCGCTGTGGAGTATATAGTTGAGCAGCCGATAGTAATAAATGCCCCTGTTTCATTACTATCGAGTTCATTATCTATTATGCGGGCGCAGGGCCCTGCTGCCTCGATTATATTATCCGCCCCTTTTACCATTGGGAAGTGGAGGAAATGGACCCGCTTTTTATCAAGGTCAATGATGCTGTCTATGATCTTAAGCGCAATCGATTCATCAGATGACCTTTTACCTGCCGGGAAAAAGAGCACGTCACACCCCTTTATCAATCTAACCGCCTTCAGGGTCAAAAGTTCAGGGTCTCCTGGGCCAATACCTATAAAAAAAAGTTTTCTATTGTTTTTCATTTATTAACCGTGAAGATAGATACCGGGTTGTCAGGCTTAAGCATGTGGTATCCTGAAAATGCATGCTGCCGCGATACCTGTAACTGTATTAATTCAAAATCTATTGCTTCGGAGATACAAAAACTTCGGGCATGCTCAAATGCCTCAAGCGTGACAGTGTTAATGACCATGATGCCGCCTTCTCTCATGGCATTGAAGCCAGATGTAAGAAGGGCATAAAGGTCATCTCCTCCTCCACCAAAAAATATCCTGTCAGGCGAAGGAAGCAAAGGGCATACTTCAGTGGCCTTTCCCTGCATTGGAAAAAGATTGTGCACATTGAACTTTTCTCTGTTTATTATTATCCTTTCCATCCGTTCCATATTTTTTTCAATGCAGTATACCTTTAATAATGGTGCAAGAAGAGCAGCCTCAATACCAACAGAACCTGCCCCTGCGCCTATATCCCACATCACCCCATTTTTGATTAACTGGAGTTTTGAAAGGGTTACTGCCCTTATTTCAGGATGGGTTATCATGCCTGCATCATGAGCAAACTCATCATCGGGTCTGCCAAATAAGGATAACTGTGGATAGTTACAGGGATCAGGGTTAAAGAGAACCAGCAGGTGAGGGGCATTATATGACCTGATTTGAGAGAGTTCATATAGATTACCGCTTTTAATCTGCTCTTTCTCCATTCCAAGATTTTCACAGATATGGCCCTGCCAGCCGGTAGAGCATGGGAAAAAATCCAGAAGTTCCTTTATAATTTCACCCGGTGTCTCTCTATCTGAGGTAAGAATTACCGAGATGCTGTGATAGAATATTTTATCAATAGGCGCATCATGAGACGAATGCCTGTTAATAACCAGCACATTATCACTTTTTAAGCCGAGCCTTGAGAGGGCTGTCTGAACCGCTGATACACCAGGATAAATTTCAACATTTTGGATGCCAAATTCAGCAATAAGCCTGTTGCCAATCCCGAAAAGAAGGGGGTCCCCGCTTGCAACGACTGATATGCTTAAGCCTTTATCCATGTGGTCTTTAATCTTACTAATCAGACCATTGATATCATGGGTGATGGTGAGTTTAATACCATTAAAATCCGGGAAAATATCCAGATGTCGTTTACCACCGACAAGCACATCTGACGAGTAGAAAAGTTGCTTTTTTATAGCAGATATTTCACTGGTACTGGTATCAATGCCTAGTATTTTTATTTTCTTTTTTTTCATATAAGTAAACTATGTTTTGCAATATATTTTTATATATAACGTTTAAATGAATTTTTTAATTTTTAGTATTAAAGCTCCAAAGCATATACAAAAGGTTTCCAGCATTGTAGGGGCTGGCCTGTGTGCCTGCTCTGAGATGATGGTTCACATCCTAAAATACAGGACGGACACGCAGGTCCGCCCCTACAATGAACACTTTTCCCATTTCTTGTAAAGCCTATCATCATAATCAAACAGCCATATGGTTATATCTGCCTTATTATCACTTATGTTACCTGCATTTTTAACAGCCATATTGCCCATCAACTCTATAAAATATCCAAGATCTTCAAAATCAGACTCAAAGATCTGCCTTGCATTATTTGCCCTTTTCACAAAGGCGCTGAACTCTGTTGAACAGCCATTATCAAATGCAACCTGAGATAGATAATCAAAATCTATCAATCCTGATCTTGCGTGAGTGTATTTCATGTTCATCGCCCACTTGCACAGTTTACCGAAAAAACATGATAGTATTATATTTTTGAATCCTGTTTTCATGGCCTTTTTAAGGGCATATGCAAAAAAGTCTGCCGTCTGCACAAAACATTTTTCATCCAGCCCAGGATAGAGCCTTTGAACAAGTTTCTCGCTTTTCCTGCCTGTTGAAAGCACACAGCTCTCCTGATTATTGTATCTTGCCGATCTCAGGCAGATATCTATCGTATCCTTGTAACTTTTTGCAGAATAGGGCTTAACAATGCCGGTCGTTCCCAGCACTGAAAGCCCGCCCATTATCCCCAGCCTGGGGTTAAGGGTCTTTTGTGCAAGTGTTTCCCCATCTTTGATGAATACAGTGGCTATAACCTTAAGGCATTTTCCCTCAGGGATCCTGCGAAGTATCTCATGCTCGATCATCCGACGCGGCACAGGATTAATGGCAGCTTCTCCCTCCTTTACAGGAAGCCCCGGTCTTGTCACCCTGCCTATACCCTTACCTCCTTCGATAATAACATGGTTAATCGTGTGGGGTGTTATATGCAACTCAACACCTACCATTGCGCCATTGGTTATATCCGGGTCATCACCTGCATCTTTGATTACAACCGCGCTTGAAACACTATTATCAGAATCTGGAATCACCTTTCCCGCCTTATATATGCTTATAGATATACTCTTATCGCTGTCAGGCAGATCAATAAACACCTTTTCAGGAGGAGAGCCAAGATATGCCTCAAAAGCAGCCGCTGCCGCAGCGGCGGCACATGCCCCTGTGGTAAAACCTTCTTTTAATCTTTTTTTTATATCAGCGGCCATGATCGTGAGAATGCGTATGATTTCCTGAATAATGTCTGGCCTCTTCAGGGGCCATCTCCACAAACTCCCCCTGGCCCTCAGGGACAGGAAATGCATCACGCCCGGCCAGCTTTAGTTCCCTGACATCCTTCAGAGTCAGGGATTCCTGAATACGTTTGAACAGTATATCTACAAATGAATCATCAAAGCCAAGCTGTTTCCCATATACCAGTTTTATATCCGGGTATTTTAATGCCTCCTCCTGCATCATCTCAGGTATATCAAGCCTTATATGAAGCCCCATGTTCAGAAAGTAGGGTATCACTATTACCTCCTTTGCCCCATTCCTAGCACACTCCTCCAGGGTTTCAGGAAAATGTGGGCCAAGCCTTGACATGTTGCAGCTCTTTACCATTTCAAGCCCATATTTTTCCTTTAACAGCTCCGCTGCCCTCTCCATCTCCTTACCTGCATCAGGCACACGGCTCCCATGACCTAACAAAATAATCGCCCTCATTGTTTACTCCTTTTCATCGCAAGGATGGCAATGGCATTAATTGCAGCCACCACAAATGTTGTTCCGCCTCTGCGGCCATCCATTAAGATATATGGCAAATCCATTGGTTTTAGCATCTCCTTTGTCTCAACCACATTTATAAAGCCAACAGGCATGGCAATAATCAGTGCAGGTTTTACCCCCTCGTCATTGATCAGCCTTATTACCTCCCACAGGGCTGTTGGTGCATTGCCTATGCAAACGATCCCATGATCCACACTCTCTTTAAGGGAACGAAAATTAAAGATTGAGCGGGGAAGGTTTTGCGCCTTTGCATGCCTGATTACCTCTTTATCTGCAATGTTACAGAATATGTTCCCATCTTCATAAACCGAATTGATCCCGGCTAATCGCCCCCTTGAGATACCGCTTTTAAGCATTGTGCTGTCTGTTATAACCGGGGCGCCTCGCTTAAGCGCCTCAATGCCTTTTATTATGGGATCACCCTTGAATCTGATAAGGGGCAGTATGGAAAAATCAGCGGATGCATGAACCATTCTCCTCACAACCGCCCATTGATCGGGAGTAAATGAGTGATCTCCTGCCTCCCTCTCTATAGTATCCATACTCATTCGTTCAATCTCTTCACCAGTAACAAGCTCCATTTGATCTCCTTAAAAAATTATTCTTCGGGCACATAGACCATTGTGCCGTCCTCAAGTTTATAGGCAATGCCCAGTCGTTCTCCCTGACCTGATGCCTTTGATTTGGAGACCTTCATGGATTTTACCTTTGTCCCCTTTTTTGTGATTATCTCCATTTCACCGCTACTGGACTGCTTCATGATAGTCATCTCCGATTTTTGATCAAAGAGATCCTGAAGGTGATATGCGCTGAAGATGGTCATAAGCAGGCCCACAATAAAGACAAGGCCGATATCAAAGAGATTTGCAACGCCTGACATGGGGTCTTCATCACTGAATGCAAGGCTCTCTACACCTTTATTGCCAGCGCCGAAGCGTCTTTTAATAAAATAATTCATTTATTCCCTTTGCTCCTCTCATACAGTATCTCTGTAGCCAACTCCATGTTTTTTATATCAGTCTCAAGCCATCTTCTCTTTACAGTGTAGAAGACAAAGGCCAGGGTGCCGATGCCAAGCCCGACCACTGTTGTTGTAAAGGCTATTACAAGGTCAGAAGAGAGCTTTGTCATATCCCCCTGACCAAGGGCAGCAAGCCCTGTGCCCATTGGGATCAGCGTCCCCAGAAGGCCAAGGGATGGGCCTACCCTTACCAAAATCCTCAATTTGTCCATTGATTTCCAGATTCTGACAGTTGTCTCCTGCAGGAGGTTCTCAACAGATAACCCAACATCCTCGCCTCTATTTAATATCTCCTTTAATGCCTCAATATATGCATTAACCCTGTGAGACAAATATCCTGAATATTCTCCGGTTCTTATAAGAGCGGGAAGCTCTCTTGACGAACACTTTTCAATCCTTGTTATCTCAACCCATTCGGCAAAAAATGACCCCCCATACAAGATTATTAAAAATGTTAGAAAGACCAGCATAAACAGAACCGGATAGAGAAGTGACGACGATATCAGGTATATGAAGGCCTGAAGCAATGCCCCTATGTCCATCATTTAATACTCCTTATTACCTTTTTAAATTTATATGTAAATCCGCTGACAAATGACAGGGATAAAACAGTTAAACAATAAACAATATTGGTAATCTCATGCGGTGCTCTTTTACCCTTATACATGGCAAGGCGGTAAACCTTGTCGATGTCACTAAAGTGGGGCATAACAGTCACAGAGATAATAAAATAGAGTGCTATGAGCAGCATGATAGCGCCGAGGAATGATTCGGGCTGTATATCCCGGTATCGGCTGTACAGGGATATTAAAACTACTGTTAAGAGGCTGATGATTATAAATGCTGCAAATAATCCTGATACAACAATGTACGACCGGTCAGGATAAAGGGCCATCAGAAAACCTGTAGTTATAAAAATAACAGTTATGCATACAGGGCAGGGGATAACAAGAAGCATCCACCCCCTGCTTTTTTTATGAGATACCCTCTTATGTTTGATAAGAAGAATGCCCCACACTATCATTAAAATGGCCATGACAATATGTATAAACATCCCTGAGCTGATAAGCTGCTGTATCCTCATGAGATGGGACAGGGGGTCTACCCTTTTTAGTATAGACATCGCTGCAAGAAATATAATTCCATATGTAATGGTAAAGAGCAGAAGGTAAAGGATATTTTTCCTGACACCTTTACGGCCTGTAAAAATGTAGGCAAGCCCTGCCCCGCTCTTTATGGCGAATATACCTATGGTCAGTAATACCCCTAGTATCAGGCTTTGATATTCCATAATTATCTCTTTCTCCTTACACCCCAGAAAAAGAAGGCTATTATAAAGAGCACAAATATAGATGCTGCCCACTGCATGCCTGAGGATGTGAGCTCTGTTGATTCATCCTTTGAATTCACATCCTCCATCTTGTAGCCCTCTATAGCCTTAGAATCCTTTTTTTTGTCAGCCTGTTTCTTGGCGCTTTCAACCTGCTGATCCGATTGCCTATTTGAATCTTTACTCTCTTTTTCCGGGCCATTTGCAAGGGCCTTCAGCAGTTCAGCCCTTTCTTTCACCTGCTCTTCCATCTTTTTATCCGCTGCCTTTTCTATGGCAAGTTTAAACTGTTCCACCATCTCAGGCGATAACACGCCTGGCAGGGATATAATGTTTACCACCATCTGATTCAGCATGGGGTTGTTGCAGGTATGGTCACAGCAGGCAACACCCTTTTCAACAACATTCACCGCATACTCAACCGCAAGTTTCTTTGTTATCTTTTCATCCGGCCTCCAGTAATCCTTTCTTACTGTCTCAAGCATCCTTGCTGTCATGGACTGATATGCCCACGGGCTTGCCCTGTCAAAAAACTCTTTTAGTTCAAGGCCATACTTATCCTCTACATAGACCTCATACACCTCTTCCCATTTATCCCCATCAACAGCATCCTTAACTGTAACCTGCCAGCCCCAGAGGTTTTCTGCAAAGTCGGCCATCTGTTGCGCCCCTGCATAGTCATCCTTTTTCATGCCGTTGATCCACTGAGGGTTTAGGTATCGTGTGCGCATCTCCATGCCTATGGTCTTTGATACATTTTCCACCATGATCTCATCCTTTTTGCGGTGCATGGTAACCATTGTATCAGGGGCCGTGCCCTTTATATTTTTAACGGCGAGTGACATGCCGCCCAGGTACATGAAAAAATCATCTGTATCTATGATGCCGATAACATTTGTCGAGCGTGAATGGACCGCTATATCAACCCCGGCCAGGTTTTCAGTAAAGCTATCTTTTAATGGGACGGCCCACTTGCCCTGACCGATTGCAAACTGGGTCCGGTTAAGATATACATCGCTTACAGCTTCATCAGAGTCCCACAGGCCTGAGGCCCCTATCATCTCTTCAACGCCATTGCCGTATGACCCTGGTTTTTCAGTAAAGATCCTGAACCTTGACCTGAATTCAGCTTCATCCTCTTTAAGACCCTTTTTCATTAGCGCTGTTTTTATCTTAAGGCTGTTTCCGGCTATCAGGTTTTCAATATCGGTCTGCGCCATTGCGAGCTGAACTGCCTCATCCAGATAGATAAGCCTTTCAGGGAACATATCCCTGTATAGACCTGAAGGGTTCACCATGACATCTATCCTTGGTCTGCCAAGCTCCTTACCCGAAATAACCTCCATGCCTTTCACCCTTTCGGTCTTATCCCATACAGGCCTTATCCCCATAAGATATAGAATGGTGGCCTCATTAACCCCTTCATTACGTATGGTCTCGGTTGCCCACAGAACAACGCCCACCTTTTCAGGGTATCTCTTTTCCTTTTTCAATTTATCTTCAATCATCTGGATTGCAGCGGCCTTGCCGATCTCCCAGGCTGCCTTTGAAGGCACCCTTGCAGGGGAGAAGCCATAAAAATTGCGGCCTGTCGGTATGGCTGCAAGATTTCTTAAGGGGTCATTACCTTCACCCGGTTCTATATATTCACCCTTAAGGCCGCGAACAAGGTTATCCATCTCTAAAATGGGAGATTTCTCAAGGTCGGCTCTCACCTTTTTCTTGTCTGCATCAGGGTTCTGATCCATGATTAACCTCACTGTTTCATCAGTCGCCTCCTTATCATATGGCTTTCCATAGGTATGCAGACCATAGGGAAGAGAATTTTTATCTATCTCATGGAGGTAAAGATGGATGGCCTCAATACTCTCTTCATTCAGTTCTGTGATCTCAAGGTCTTTTGCAATTCCGGTTTTTTTGATAAGCTCCTCTACCTTTTTAAGGTATTCAGGAGCTGTCTCGCTGCTATTTGCCTTTGCCACCTCATATTTGTGATAAAGATCATGGATTTCAGCATATTCATTATAAAGATCAGCCTCTTTCATGGGAGGGGTAAGGTGATCAATGATAACCCCGCGGCCCCTGCGTTTTACAGCTATCCCTTCGCCGATATCATCGACAATATAGGGGTAGATATTGGGTATAGCCCCTGTCATGACCTCAGGTGGGTCAGATGCTAAAAGGCCGGCCTGTTTTCCAGGGAGCCATTCATAGGTTGCATGTGTGCCCAAATGGATCATTGCATCTGCATTGAATTTTTTGGATAGCCATAAATAGGCCGCTATATACTGGTGATGGGGATATAGTGTCTGATCATGGTAGAGCTTATTCGGGTCATCTGTCCACCCCCTGGCAGGTTCAGGCAAAAGCACAATATTTCCCAGCTTTACCATGGGAAAGATCATCTCCATGTTTTTCGTCATGATCTTTGACTCTTCAGGCTCTCCCCACTGTTCTATTACCGGCCTCTTAAATGCCTCTGGCATCTCATTAAACCAATTTTTATATTCGGCAATTGAGACCCTCTCTACCCTGCCTGAGGCCATCAGCAAATCCAGCTCACCGGGCGCCCATGAACCTATGTTGCGTCCGCTTTCAAGTATTGTCTCCTTGATATATTCCTCAGTAAGCCTCTCTTCCGATTCTATGGAATACCCCTCCTTTTTCAGGCGGGCCAGTATCTCCTGAATGCTCCTGAAGACATTGAGGTATGCTGCGGCAATGTTCTGTTTTCCCTGGCTGTGGTTATAATAGATTATGGCGACCTTTTTATCCCTGTTTGGCATACGCTGAAGCGCTGCAAGTTTTTTTAAACGCTGAAGTAAGAGATCAATAGAGTCATCAATCGCCTCGTATATGTATACATCACGGCCAGTGCTGCCCTCTTTTATCTTTTTTTTCCCAATGATTACAGATGGCTCAATGGCCCCTGAGAGCTCAGGTGTATCCACTGCCCATACTATTTCCATTGGGCTTAAACCCACATCGCTTTTTCTCCAATCATCTATTGTCTCTGCATATGGAGTTATCACATTAAATACCGGGACATTAAGGGTCTTGAGCGCCTTTAACACCTGGGCATCTATTGCGGAGACAAATTTCAGGCTGAAGGAAAGCACCATATCAACAGGGGCCTTTCCATCAACAGGCCTCAAAAAATTTGCAAAAAGGGTCTGCACTTTGCCAAAACAGGGGAGTACATTGAATCCTTCCGATTCAAGCCTTTTAATTAGTAC
>CAZXUA010000060.1:0-11654 GCA_964643755.1 uncultured Desulfatiglans sp.
GATTCAAGGATGAGGCTCTTTTCTATAAACAGGAGATGGGCATCTCAAATCCAATTGAAATGATCGTTGGGGAATCAAAGGCAATCAAGACGCTTAAAAGCCAGATCGCTCAGGTAGCTGCAACAGACAGTACAGTGCTGATAACGGGCGAAACAGGCGTGGGAAAAGAACTTGTCGCCAAAGCCATACATAATTTAAGTGAAAGAAAAAATGGATCATTTATATCTGTGAATCTTGCTGCTTTACCTTCAGAACTGATAATAAGCGAACTGTTCGGACATGAAAAAGGGGCCTTTACAGGGGCTAATGAGAGGAAAAAAGGCAGATTTGAGATATCTCATGAAGGCACAATATTCCTTGATGAAATCGGTGATCTGCCTCTGGAATTGCAGATCAAGCTGTTAAGGGTACTCCAGAGAGGATCATTTGAAAGGCTCGGCAGTACAGATACCATCCACTCTGATTTCAGGGTTATTTCAGCAACCAATAAAGATCTCTATGGAGAGGTGCTCAAGGAAAAATTCCGGCAGGATCTTTATTACAGGCTTGTTGTATTTCCTATACATGTGCCCCCTCTGCGTGAAAGAAAGGAGGATATCCCAATGCTTGTATGGCACTTCATTGATAAATTTGCAAAAAAGATGTCAAAGCCAATAAAATTTATCCCAAAAGAGGAGATGGAAAAGCTGTTGACCTATGACTGGCCTGGCAATGTCAGGGAGCTTGAACATTTTGTGGAAAGATCAGTAATACTCTCAGACGGCAGGCGTATCAGTTTTTCAGGTCTTCATACTAACCGTGTTGGAACACTGACCCCAGACTCTTACCAGCTCAATGCCTCACTTGCCGATGTTGAAAGGGATCATATTGAAAAGGTGCTTAAATCCACCTACTGGAAGGTGAGTGGCCCAAAAGGGGCAGCTGAGATACTTGGGCTGAAACCAACAACATTACTCTTCAGAATGAAAAAACTCGGGATTAAAAAACCGAGATAACATATCTTTGATCCCTTATTTCATTATTCCTGCTAAAAACAGGCTTAACCACGGACAGAATGTGATCACGACAAGGGCTAACAGGCTTATGATAAGAAAGGGCAGGGTAGAGATATATATTTTTAACGCAGGCCGATCCAGCCTGGCGCTGGCAACGAACAGATTTAATCCTACCGGTGGTGTGTTGTAACCGATGGCAAGGTTCATAATAAATACCACTGCAAGGTGAAGCTGGTTAATACCAAACTCCTGTGCTATCGGGATTATAAGAGGAACAATAATAAGTATTGCGCTGAATATATCCATCATGCAGCCTATAAGTAGAAGAAACAGGTTGAGTATAATCAGAAAACCTGTTTTGCTTTGCACAATACCTTTCATAAATTCAAGTATAGTCGCAGGTACAAAGGCGTCTACCAGATAATTCGTAAACCCCAGCGCTGCTCCAAGGATTATCATTATTCCGCCAACAAGTTTAAGGCTTTCAACCATTATCGCAGGCACGTCTTTAAATAATCTAACCTCTTTATGGATAGCCGTTTTTATAAAAAGCACATATACGACTGTAATACTTGCGGCCTCTGTTGCTGTGCAAAAACCTGTGTAGATGCCAGCGATAATGAGAAAAGGTATTGGCAGTTCCCACATCACGTTCCGGAATGAGGCCAAAAGTTCAGTAAGATTAAATGGGGTAGTGTTGATATGCCATTTTTTTCCGATATGAATTGAGTAAACACATAGCAGGAAAATTATCATGGCACCAGGTATAAAACCTGCTATAAAAAGATCATCTATATTGAGACCTGATACATATCCATATAAAATGACAGGCAGGCTTGGAGGAAAGTTCAACCCCATGCTACCTCCTGTGGTTACAAGACCGATGGAGAAATTTTCTTTGTACTGCTCCTTAATAAGGGAAGGGAAAAGGAGGCCTCCAAGCGCAATGATTGTAACGCCTGTTGCCCCGGTAACAGCAGTGAAAAATGTGCAGGATATAATGGCTACAACGCCAAGCCCTCCCGGCAGCCAGCCCAAAAGGCTCTTTGAAAATCTGATAAGACGTTTTGATGTATCTCCTTCAGCCAGAAGATAACCTGCAAAGGTAAAGAGAGGTATGGACATCAATACAGGAGATGAAGCGAGCCTTAATATCTCTATGGGGATTGCGACAAAATTGATATCTTCATGGTATAACCCGAGCATGGCAGCCGCAAATATACATACAAAGAGGGGCATTCCATATATTGTTAGTAATATCAAAATGATTGCTAACATAAGTATCATTTTTCTTTGCTGCTCCTGATAGTTGTCAAATTTTCAAACAGATTTAATGCAAAACGAAGAAATATCATGAGAAACCCGACAGGAATAATAAGGTACCATATCCAGGCTTTAATCCCTATTATGATACCTGTTCCATGAATAATTTCCATCCTGATATAACCCAGCGATGCATTAAACATAATAAAACAGATGGTCATGCAGGCAACCGAAGTTATTATTTCCCGTATTGCAATTAAAAACGGGGAC
This sequence comes from uncultured Desulfatiglans sp., assembly GCA_964643755.1. Taxonomy (GTDB): domain Bacteria; phylum Desulfobacterota; class DSM-4660; order Desulfatiglandales; family HGW-15; genus JAAZBV01. The sequence goes on from CAZXUA010000060.1 coordinate 2,529, forward strand.
ATAAACTGACCAAAAATATCTATCTTGATATGCCTGTTTTTAGTTGTCAGAAGGGAAGCACCAATAAAGGTTATCCAGAGCAGCATCATCCTTGAAAGGGGTTCACTCCATTCCATGTTATTTAGAACAAGATTTGCAGGCCCAAACCCCATCTTTGTATATAGGGCGCGAAGGATAACATTCAGAAAAGAAAAAATGATCATAAGACTGAATGAGAGTATAATAAGTCCGCGCTCAAGATATTCTAAGACCCGGTATATATCTTTAATTTTCAATTAGTTGATCGTTCTTTATTTAGTATGTTATTGACTTTTAAGAGCAGCGCATCAGGAAATATTTCTCCTTTAAGGCTGTTGGCAATCTCACTATGGAGTTTATTAAACTCGGCAAGCTCCTTTGCCCCTGGTTGGTCAGATAACTTGATACCTTTCTGGCCGATTATTTTTATCGATTCTTCGGCCTGTTTATTCAGTGCAGAGGATAACTCGGACATAGATATCTTAACTTCATCATTAAACAGTTTAATTAAATCTTCAGGAATATTATCAAAATATTCTTTAGAAATAAGGATAGCCCCTGTTGAATGGGCAATGGGGAAACCAGTCATATGGCTCATCCGCTCATTCCATTGCATAGAGAGTGCCCCTATGGGAGGGGCATACACTGTATCTATCATGTTTGTGTTAATAGCGGTTGTCACATCAGTTATGGAAAGTGATATTGGTATTGAACCCATCATGGTAAATGTCTTCTTTGAGACAGGGTCACCTGACCATGTCCATATTTTCAATCCTTTAAAATCATTCCGGTTTTTTATCTCTTTTTTGGAAAACAGGTAAACATCACCTACTTCCGCCCATGTAATGTATTCAAAGCCCTTTTTCCTGAATTCTTCTTTAAAAAGGAGATCCAGTTCTCTGTGAACAACCTTGACTTCATCAGTATTTCTAAATAAAAAAGGCAGATCCATGATTCGCCACATTGGAAGGATTTCAGTTATCCCAACACCTGAAAAGGCTGCACAATGGATTTGATTAATCCGGATCTTTTTTAAAACATCAAGCTCATCACCGGCAATTCCCCCTGCATAGATGCGAAAACCTATTTTCCCCTGACTCTTTGATCTGAGCCTTTTATCAAGATCCCGCATATAATTGACCCATATAGAACCATCAGGCGCAACAGTTGCAAACTTGATCAAATATGTCTTATCAGCGCAGTATGTATTATTATTTAAAAAGTAAATGCCCAGAATTAATATAACCAAACAAAATACTGATTTTAAGATAACTAATTTATATCTCTTCATATATTAAAATCCTTAAAAATAATCATATGAAATATTCATCAATACTATTTAATAGTATTTGGGCCTTTTTACGGAATACAGTATTAATAAGACACAGATCATCAGGGTAATCAATAGTACTGCTGATAATCTCATTAAGTAATGATATAAACATCTCCTTATTTTGTGTCCCTACACAGTAATACCTTGCATAATAGTACTGTGAAAGAAAAAACATTCTTTTACCTGATAACAGGGCGTCATCATAATATTTTTTGGCTGCATCAAAATCCCCTCCAAACATGGATGGTTTAACTGAATGGCTTAAGGCCTTAAGGAGATTTGGGAGTCCAAAGTAAAGATCAGGATATTTTTCTGCAAGATTATCAATACACAATTGTGCGTTTCCAAGTTGCGCCAAAGCCTCAGGCTTATGGATATTTAAATTTATCCACAAACACCAGGAGGCCGTTGCCCAAATAATAGCATTTGCATTTTCTTTATTCTTTAATATGCGAAGTCTTTCAATCAAAACCTCACTGTTCATGTTGGAAGGTATCCCGGAAAAACCAGCGGCCTTAAACCCGTAACCTGCTGCCCTTAAATAGAGCGCTGAGGCCCTGTCATCATCAACACCTTCGATAAAAAGCAGGCTGTAGCCACAATAACCCATAGCTAATAACCTAAGAAGATCGGAATGTTGAGGGTCACTTTTTAACAATCCCTCTAATATTTTTAAATTACCTGGGATCGCCTGTTCAGCTATCGTACAATCACACTCTTCAAATATAGAAAATGATACATTATTTAATAATTGAGGTGACATCCTGACAGCTATTTTCATACAACCACCTGCTGTCATTAAAAAAATAATTATTAATATAATGAAATATGTTATTTTTATTTTCATGTATTCTATTTAAAATTAAATATAATTACTTAACATCAGAATAAATATTAATTATTTATCATAAATAAAATGTTACAGGCAAGAAGAAAACCTGACAATTCAATGATATAAAATAAAAAGTTTTTCTGGCGTTTGTTTTTTTTTTCATTATAATTATTTATTTTTTCACAAACAGGAGGATCTCTTTATATGAAAATTTTGCTTTTAGGTTCAAGTGGTTTACTTGGGAGTGACTGCAAGGATGTATTAAAAGATGAACATCAAGTGATTTCGCCGTCCAGGTCTGAACTCGATATTATCAGCTGGGATGCAGCGATTGACAGTCTTCATAAATTGTCGCCGAATGTGATAATAAATTGTGCCGCTTACACAGATGTAAATGGTTGTGAAAAGGATGATTATAGAATTAAAAAGATAAATATAGAAGGGCCAAGAAATTTTGCACAGGGTTCTGCTCGTTATAACTGCCGGATGATTCATATTTCAAGCGATTATGTTTTCAGCGGACAGAAGGGTATACCACAGCCTTATTTCGAAGATGACCCTGTTGAACCTATTTCTGCATATGGCAGGTGCAAGGTCGAGAGTGAAGTCGCTGTCAAAGAAAATGCGCCAAGCTATCTAATAATTAGGACAGGCTGGTTGTATGGTAAAAACGGTAATGATTTTATTGATGCTCTTCTGACAAAGGCAATCAAAAATCCCAGGAAAACTATCAAGGTTGTTGATGATCAGGTAGGTTCACCGACATGGTCATACCGTCTTGCATTGCAGATAAAAACACTTCTTAAGACAGATCTAAAGGGTACGTTCCATGCGACTGCAGGAGGATATTGCAGCAGATATGAATTTGCTCAGCATGTTTTTGAACAACTCGATATCAAGACCCCTATTAAGCCATGCAAGCTTTCTGACTTTCCTCAACCTGCAAAAAGACCTCATAACTGCATACTTGAAAACAGGCTGCTTAAAAACCTGGGTTATAATGTTATGGTTGATTGGAAGGAAGATGTTAACGAATACCTTGAAAAATATGGAAAAGAGCTGATTAAAGAAGCAAAAGCAAAAAAATAAATGAATAATATGTCTGAATCCCTCTAATAACCAGGGAGTCAGACATGTTTCTCAGATTTTACCGCCTATTAATGCAGCCTCATAAAGTGCCTCTTTTGCACCCCTCACCTGGATGCAGTCCCCCAACACATATGTTTCAATACCTTTATTTTTTAACTCATCAGATAGTTTATTATCAGGTTTATTTCCTGTAGAAACAACCAGTTGATCACATTCTATAAATGATTTTTTTTTGTTATTATCAACAACATAAACCCCATCAGATGTTATCTCTTTTAAAGTATGGGAAGTAAGAATGTTTACCCTGTTTTCTTTAAGTCCTTTAATTATCATCTTTTTAGTTACAGCCTCTATCTGTGTGCCTATCCCTGGTAATTGCTCAACGATTGTTACATTGCAACCTCTTTGTGACAGATCAAGGGCAATCTCACAACCGGTTGATCCTCCACCTAGAACTACAATATTCTTTCCATTTAAGGTAACCGAGCCATTTAGGATTTCAGGCACCGTTAAAACATTAAGGTTATTAATGCCCTTGATTGGGGGCATAAAAGGTATTGACCCTGTTGCAATAATGATAACATCCGGATTAAGTGTGTTTATTTCTTTAAGAGTTATCTCATGGTTAAGGTGGCAATTAACCTTTTCTTTTTTTATTTGTGTCAGGAGATATTCAAGTAACTGGTTTAATTCCTTTTTAAAATAGGGTTTATTAGCTAAAAGAAGCTGTCCACCAAGCTGGCTGTTTTTCTCATAAAGATCCACAAAATGACCTCTTTTTGATGCAATGCGGGCTACATTTAGCCCTCCAGGGCCACCGCCAACAACAACGACTTTTTTAGGTTTCGCAGCAGGTTTTAAAATCAATTCCTTCTCTCTGCCAAGGGTAGGATTGACAAGACACTCAATTTTTCCGTTTCGAAAAATGCTCTGCATACATGTATTGCATGCTATACATTTTCTAATGTCCTCAAGTCTGCCTGCTTTAGCCTTTTTAGGGAATTCAGGGTCTGCCAGGAGACCTCTACCAATGCAGATAATATCAGCCTTGTTTTCTTTAATAATATTGTCAGCCAGTTCAGGATCATTAATTCTGCCTACAACCATCACAGGGATATCGATTGCCGACTTTATTTTCGCTGCCGATTCAACAAGACATGCCTGTTTCATAAACATAGACTGACATATCCATTCCGGAGTGGCATCATTCCCCGCAGATACCTGTATTACATCAAGGCCTTCGGGTATCAACAATTTCAACACTTCAATACTTTCCTCTGTGGTAAGACCATTTGGGACAAATTCCTGTGCGCTGATCTTGAATGATAATGGAAAATCCGGCCCGACTCTTTTTCTGACCTCTTTTATTATTTCCTTAGCAAATCTTGATCTTTTTTCAGTTGTTCCACCATATTCATCTTGCCTCACATTTGAAAACCCGGATAAAAACTGGTTTATCAGGTAACCATGTGCGCCATGTATTTCAATCAGCTCAAATCCTGCTGCTTTTGCCCTTTCAGCGGCATCTCCAAACTGGGTTATTATCTTTTCTATACCCTTTATTGAAAGAGGTTCAACTTCTCCTTTAATAGAAGGGCAGGGCAGGTGTGAAGGCGCAAAGGGTTTCCGGTTAATCACCCTTGATGGTACCTGCCTGCCTGCATGATGGATCTGGATCGCAGGGATACAGCCTTCATTTTTAATGACTGCGGCTGCTCTGGATATATCCTTAATAAATCTGTCATCATATATTCTTGCCTGATGATTGGAAACTACCCCTTCAGGGGCAACACCATGTGCCTCCATGATTATCATTGCAGGACCACCAGCGGCACGAAGTCTGTAATGTTCTATTGTTTTTTCTGAATAAGATCCGTCATTTTCTATAAGAAAGGATGCCAGTCCAGGCATTACTATCCTGTTTTTTAGAAGGCAGTTTTTTATTGAAAAAGGTGAAAATAAATTCTTCATATCTCCTCAATAGAGAGGTTAATAAAATTTTAGCATAGATATAAAAAACAGTTTTTTTTGTCAAATATAAAACCTGTATCGGAGATATTAAAAATATTATAGATTTTGTTGTAAATCTCCAATCTATCTATTATAAATTTACAATCAGCAGGAAAACCAAATATAAATAACACTAAAAATTGAGTATTTTTTGAAATGACATATATAAAACATAAAAACAATTATCCTTTGATTAGAGTGAACCTTGATCATTTATCTGATCAGCCAGGTTCATTCTGTATGAGCTATGGTTTTGAAAATTCCAAGTTAGTAAAATCCATAAAAAATACAGGGCTTATCAATCCTCCATATATTATAAAAAATTCTAATCAGTCTATTGATGTTATAACGGGTTTCAGGCGGATACTTGCGTTAAAAGAGCTCAATATGAAGGATGTTTTTTGCTTTGATCTAACAGATTCAGGTTTAACGCCACATGAAATGCTGCTGATTGCATTACATGATAATCTATTTTCGCGTAAGTTAAATATTGTTGAAAAAAGTTTGATAATCAATAAATTAACTAATATAGTTAAAGATTTAAATCTTATTTATGAGACCTGTTCTCTTATTGAAATAAATAAAAAGGATTACCCTGTATTCTTAAAAATTAATATGCTTGACGAATCAATAAAGCAATATTTAGCAGGTGATGTTTTAAATTTTAAATCAATAGAATCATTGATTCATCGGGATAAAGAGGATATTTTATTGATCAGCAACTGGATTAATAAGCTAAGATTGAGCTATAATTATCAATTGCAATTTATTGATTATATAAGTGATATTTCAAGGATTAAAAAATCTACAATATCAAGTATCCTGAATGATGAATATCTTCAGAGGCTGGTAAGAGATGAAAAAAAGAACATACCTCAAAAGGCAAAAGAATTTATGGACTACTTAAGGATAATGCGCAATCCAAATATCTCAAGGTATCAGGATTTATTTGAAAAAAAGGTAAAAGATCTGAATTTACCTAATAATGTGAGGATACAAAATCCACAATTTTTTGAATCAAAGGGATACAGAATGGAAATTGACTTCAGTAACGGGGAGGATTTGAAAAAAATCCTGTCTGAAATCACAGAAAAAAGATTTAATCTACAAGAGATAAAAAACCCATGGGTGAATGAATAAGAAAAAATGAGATATAAAATTAAAAAAATTCTACAGGAAGAGGGGGCTGAAATGTTCCCAATTACTTCAGAAATTAAAAAAAAATTCAATGATCTCCCTGTATTTACATGCACTAACCAGGATGATTTTCCAGTGGATGAAACTGATGACATGGACAAGCAGACCCTGAGACTTATTCCTTTCAGAGGTGAATTTTTAAAACCATGTCCAGGGACAAATAATTATATATGTTGCGGATACATGATCCTGAATATAGGGACTAACTGTCCTATTAACTGTAGTTACTGTATTCTTCAGGCATACTTTAACAAACCATCTCTCAGGATATTTGTTAATCTTGAAGATGAATTAGATAAAGTAGCTGAATTAATTGATAAATCACCTGAAAAAATCTTCAGAATCGGCACTGGTGAATTCACTGACAGCCTTGCGCTGGATGGTATTCACAAGTATAGCGAATTAATCACTGATTTTATCAGTACCAGAAGAAACACGATAATAGAGTACAAGACAAAAACAACTGAAATCAAAAGACTGCTTGCCTTGAAAACCAGAGATAGAGCAATTATTTCATGGTCATTGAACAGTCCATATATTGCCACACATGAAGAACATGGTGCCCCATCAATAGAAAAAAGGCTTATTGCTGCAAAGAGCTGCCAGGATGAAGGGTATGTTACAGGATTCCATTTTGATCCACTGATCACTCATGATGGATGGAAGGAACAATATTTAGAAACCATTGAGCTAATGGCTAAATATCTGCGTCCTGAAAAGATTATATGGATCAGTATGGGTTGTATGCGTTATTTACCATCATTAAAAAAAATAATCCTGAACCGGCATCCTGAAAGTATTATTTTAAATAATGAATTTGTGCATGGGCTTGATGGTAAATTCAGGTATTTTAAACCGTTACGTATTGAAATGTATTCTTACTTAGGCAAGCTTCTTAAAGATTGGGCAGGGTTTGATCCTGGATTGTATCTGTGCATGGAAAGCGATGAAATATGGCATAAAAGTCTCGGATGGTCACCGTGTAATACAGAAGGGCTGTCTAAATATCTTGATAACAGGGTCAGATTATTCTGGGACACAACTTATTAATAAGGAGGGATACAATGCTGAATAAAAAGATAGAGGATATATTAAACAGGATCAGGCCATCACTTCAAGCAGATGGAGGAGATGTTGAGCTGATAGATGTTGATGAAATTGGAATAGTAAAGGTTAAACTCACTGGAGCCTGTTCAGGGTGCCCAATGTCTGCCATGACATTAAAAATGGGCATTGAAAAGATACTCAAACAGAATATTCCGGAGATTCAGAAAGTTGAGTCTATATAAAAAAAGCAGTTCCATTATAAATGGAACTGCTGATTCTTAATAAGTATTGTAATTACTTATTCTTGTGCCTCATTTTTTTCATCTGTTTTCTGTATTTATGCTTCCTGATTTTTTTACGGCGTTTCTTAACAACACTGCTCATTAAAGGACCTCCAATAAAAGATGGTGATAAATAATATAATACTGATCAATATGTCAATAACTATTTAAATTCGTTTATAATTAATTCGCATACAGGTTATAAACTTAATTACCGGTGTTTCCCTATATAAAAATTATAATCACCTGTGATTAGTTTACATAATATACATTATCGGAATGAATACCTATTTTTGAATCTTCTCCTGCTTGGATATGTATAGATCTTTATCCGCAGTACTTATGAGTTCTTTAGAATCCATACCTGCATGATATATTGAATAACCAACACTTACAGTAACCTTATTTTTTGTGCAAAATGCAGCCTCTATCCTGTTTCCTATCTCTTTGGCAATATTAATGTCTGCATCAATAAGAATAACCGCAAACTCATCACCGCCATATCTGTAACCGGAATCAACAGACTCCCTGATACAACCCCTGATAATGTCACCAGCATCCCTAAGCACCTCATCACCTGCAAGATGCCCATATTTATCATTGTATTTTTTAAAATCATTCAGATCCAGCAATATCAAAGCCAGCAGGTTTCTTTGCCTTTTTGCACGTTTTATTTCTTCATTTAATCTGAAATAAAAATGTCTCTGATTATACAACTCTGTGAGTGAATCTGTAATGGATAACCTGTTCAACTCTTTGCGAAGATTTCTCTCTGTTATTATCCTGCGAATCTTGGCTTCAAGTTCTTCAATGCCAAATGGTTTTTTTATAAAATCACTTGCCCCTGCATTTATTACGTCAACATATGTATACCCTTCTGAATAGCCAGTCATTGCAATTATACTTACATCATGATTTTTACAGACCATTTTTATAAGATCCATTCCATCAACACCTGGCATTTTCATATCAGTTAAAATCATTGTGTAGCTATTATTCTCAAGCATCTTCATAGCCTCATCGCCATTTGAGGCCGAATGTGAAGGTATGCCAACTATCTCCAGCAATTTTTCAAGAGTCTCCCTTAAAAAAGGGTCATCATCGACAATAAGGATAAGCTCTTTTGAATAATCTATATCTACAGTTTGCATATCAAGACTATGTCTGAATTATTTATGACCTGATATATATCAGATCAATAATTCACCGTGAAGAGAGTTAATAAATGCTCGATTAACTTTAACCTTAACAATATCACCTATTATATTTTTATTACTATGAAAATTAATTATTTTATTTGTATCAGTCCTACCAGAATA
>CAZXUA010000060.1:11664-24836 GCA_964643755.1 uncultured Desulfatiglans sp.
CCCTATCCTACACTCTTTCCCTACACGACGCTCTTCCGATCTACCCATCAACAAGGACCTCTTCTGCATTACCTTCAAGTCTTTTGTTTCTGAGTAATGTCTTTTCTTTCTGCATATCCTGTAGCACCTTTAGTCTGGAAGCCTTTTCTGTTTCATTTAATTTATCAGGCAACTCAGCTGCTCTGGTTCCTTTTCGATCTGAATATTTGAAAGAAAACAGGTTATCAAACTCTATTTTTTCAATAAGGTCAAGGGTCTTTTTAAAATCATCCTCACTTTCTCCGGGAAAACCAACAATAACATCACTTGTGATGGCAAAACCAGGGTCAATATCCCTTAGCCTGTTTACCAGACGAAGATAATCGCTATTTGTATATTTACGGTTCATTAGTTTTAGAATTCTGTCAGAGCCTGACTGAAATGGCAGATGCATATGCTGGCATAGTTTTTCTATTTGAATAAATGCATTTATCAGATCATCTGATAAATCCTTTGGATGTGATGTCGTAAACCTTATCCTGTAGAGGCCGTCAATTTCTGCTATCCTTTTTAAAAGTTCAGGGAACTTTACCTTTCCTCCTTTACCCGCAGAGTATGAATTTACATTCTGTCCGAGTAGAGTAATTTCTTTTACCCCCTGTCTTACCAACGATTGTGCCTCTTTTATTATATCCTCAGGGGGCCTGCTTATCTCACGTCCCCTTACATATGGGACGATACAGTAACTGCAAAAATTATTGCACCCTTCCATAATTGAAAGATTACTTTTAATTCTGCCTTTAAAAAAATCATGGGATTCATTAAGATCATGTATAGAAATCAATGAAATATCCGTGGCAGCTATTCTTTCTCCATGATTTACAATACGATCAAGCATTTTGCATATATTCCCAATTTCTCTTGTCCCTATTACAAGATCAAGCTCAGGGAATTTTTTTAACAGCGACTTTCCTTCCTGTTGAGCAATACAGCCCATTATCCCCAATACAATGTCATTGCGTTTCTTCTTAATAACAATCATTCGTCCAAGTAGACTGAATGCCTTCTGTTCAGCCTTTTCTCTTACACTGCATGTGTTAATGATTATCAAATCAGCGTTTTCAGGAAACTCTGTTAATGAAAGGCCCTTTCCTTGCAAAATATTGCTGAGAGAATCAGAATCATACTCATTCATCTGGCAACCCATTGTAGCAATATAATAAAACTTCATGTTATTCAGATTGGTCATTGTAATTGTCACAGTATTATATGGAGTCCAATTTTATATTTTCATCAGTTCTTAAAGAATGTAAAAGTTCGTCTATAATAATTTCGCAACCTGGTGCAATTTTTAATTCAATAACGGCTTTAACCGGATCATTTGTAGTAACAATAGCCATACCGTCATATGATTCTATTATCCACCTGATATAGCTTATTTTTGATCTATCAACTATGAAAAGTCTTTTATTTGTCTGCATCTTTACTGTAGGTTGCCCCACCCCATTTCATTTTTTTTCGAAGTATTTCATAGTAAGTCTGATCTGGTGATTTGAAAAGTTTTATATTTGAATCTGATCTGTAAATAAGTATATTATCTCCTTCAAGGATATCAAAACCTACCTGCCCATCAAAGGTCAGACTTACTTTTTCCTCACTTTTTTTCAACATCATTACAGAAATAACCACTGTGTCAGGGAGTATTATTGGTCTATTTGTAAGTGTAAATGGGCATATAGGGGTAAGTATGACATTTGAAATAGTCGGATAGAGTATCGGCCCCCCTGCAGATAAATTATAACCTGTCGATCCTGTAGGGGTAGATATAATAAGTCCATCAGACCTGAATGTTGTTAAAAACTCATTATTGATAAGCACATCAAGTTCAATTATTCTTGCTAGAGGACCTTTATTAATTACCACATCATTTAATGTTTGGAATTTATAAACCTCACGGTTATTTCTTGTCACCTTTGTTTCAAGCATAAGCCTTTCTTCAATATCAAGGCTGTTATTGAGAATCATACCTAAAGATGAATAGAGTTTATCGATCGGGATACATGTAAGAAAACCCAGACCTCCCAGATTAACACCCAATATTGGGATGCCATGACGTCCGTATTTTCTTGATGCACCCAACAACGTTCCATCTCCGCCAAGTACAATTATCCATTTGAGGTCATTAACAGGCAGTGATGCAAGGTTGTTAGAGGCCTCATCTTTCTGATCACCGGGCCCTAACTCTTCGGAAAATACATTCAATCCTTTCCCCTGTAACCATTCCACAAGTCTTTGAGCCTCATGTTTTGCAGGTTCAAATCTATGTTTATATATTACCCCGACTGAAAATGTTCCCATCAAATTTCCTTTTTTATATTAATTTGACATCGTTGTTACATAACAAATTGTTCTGACACATAATCAGGCACCTCTACGCTTCCCATAATCAGAGGATTCTGATGACAGTCTGATCCGCCTGAAACTAGGAGTTTCATCTTTTTTGCGTATTCCAGATATTTTTCAATAGTGTTCCTGTCATGGAAAGAGTGCCAGCATTCTATACCATCAATAAATGGAAGGATAGATTGTGTAATAATCTTCTGTTGCTCCTGAATATCCGGAGTCAATTTTATTAATGATGTGCCTCGTGGATGATTTGGGTGTGCAAAAAAGAGTTTTCCTCCTGCATTTTTAATAAGACTTGAAGCCTCCTCAAGTGATAATGGCATTTTCTCAACATTACACTTAGTGAGATACTTTTCAAATGCCTCATGCCTATTTTTCACAATCCCTTTTTTTACCATATAATCTGCTATATGAGGTCTCCCAAAGGCACCATAAACAGATCTTTTGATTTTATCAAGACCTTTGTAGATAAGCGGACTTTTATTTTCCTTTAAAAGTTCGGAATTAATTTTTTCAATTATCTTTACCAACCTTTTTTTTCTATAGTCCCTGAGCTCTTCAAGTTTTTTATTAAGTTCCATATTTTCAGGATTATATTCATAACCAAGAAAATCAAGTGAAATTGGTTTTGATCCGCTATTTGAGGAATAGTTATTAAATGATACGCTAAGTTCAATCCCATAAATATATCGTATACCATATTCCTCAGAAAGAGATTTTGCATTTTTCTGACATGCGATTGAATCATGATCAGTAATGGAGAGAAGTCCGATACCAATCTCAGTTGCCTTTTTAAATATCTCCTCAACAGAGTATAATCCATCTGAACAATCGGAATGAACATGCATATCTATTATCATTTGTTTCCTGAAAAAAAGAGATCAATATGAACGATGATGCTTATAAAAAGGAATTTATTTCAGGCCTGACTTGCCAGTTGATAGCTCCAGTAATACTCGAATACCTTTTTGATATAGGTCTTTGTGGCTTTATAAGGCGGAATACCCTTATATTTTCTTACTTTATTTCTTCCTGCATTATATGCGGCCAGTGCAAGCTCAACATCACCTTCATATAATTCAAGCAACTGCTTGATATATTTAACTCCTGCGTTAATGTTGTGCACGGGGTCGAAGATATCCTCAAAACCTAGAGCATCAGCTGTTGAAGGCATTAACTGCATTAAACCTATGGCACCTCTTTTTGAAACCGCCATGTGATCATACCTTGATTCAGCCAGTATAATTGCCTTGATCAATGTAGGGTCAATTTTGTATCGTTCTGCGGCATCATTTATAATATCAATATAAACCATTTCTTTGTTTGAATGAAATACTGTATAACTATTGTGACCAAGCCTGCTGACCAAATCAGCTTTATAAGGCCTTTGATCCTTAATAAGAAGATGGGTTGTAACTTCAGGCTGTGGTTCTGAAGGGAACACAATAAGAGAAAAAATCAGTAAAAATGAAATCATACCCAGAGTCATATTTCTCAGAAAATATTTGTTAAATGAATCAGTTTCCAATATTCACCTCCTAAAAACATGATCAAGCTCTCATAAAACAATATTTTTGTCAAGTTCACCCCCTTTTATAACCGTGCTTGATTTATTTACCGGATTATCTTATTAACTTATCTGTTTTATAAAAATGAATTAAAGTTTTATGGAGGTTTTAAGTGATTCAAAAGATTAATAAAGCAATTAATAAAGCATCTGAATTTATTGAATCTATTATAAAATATTTACCTGAAATAGGTATGATCACAGGTACAGGCTTGGGAAGCCTGACAGAAAGAATGACTATTGATATAAGGATACCATATGAAGATATCCCATTTTTTCCAGCTTCTACAGTAAAAGGTCATGATGGTTTCCTTGTTGCTGGCACTATATCAGGAAAAAGGGTGCTTGCAATGGAAGGACGTTTTCATCTTTATGAGGGTTATACACCTTCAGAGATAACCTTTCCAGTAAGGGTTATGAAAAAACTTGGAGCAAAATATATGTTTATTTCGAGCGCTGCTGGCGGTTTTAATCCTATGTTTAAAGCCGGTGACCTGATGATTATAGCTGATCATATAAATTTTACCGGTATAGATCCTTTAATAGGCCCCAATCTTGACGAGTTTGGCCCCCGTTTTCCCGATATGTCACGTGTTTATGACCCTGGGTTGATTTCTTTGGCAAAAAAAAATGCCATGAAACTTGAAATCGATCTTAAACAGGGTGTCTATATAGGTATCACAGGCCCATCCCTTGAGACGCCATCAGAGGTTCGTCTTATGCGAATGCTTGGAGCTGATGCTGTTGGCATGTCTACAGTACATGAAGTTATTGTGGCTAAACACTGTGGATTGAAGATAATGGCTATAGTGGTGATCACAGACATGGACCTTCCTGACTGCATGGAAGAGATAAAGGTTGAAAAGGTGATCGAAATAGCAATGGCTGCAAGCCCTGCGCTTTCCTTGTTATGGGAGAGCATTATCAAAGAACTGCCTTAACCCTTTGATCGAACAAAAATAAAATACAGTATTAATAGAATTGCCAGCAAATAGATAAACCAGCCGACATCCTTCCCTTTGCCACTTAACAGTTTGATAAAAGGATAACTTACAAAACCCATTGTAAGTCCATCAGCAATGGAATAGGTCAGCGGGATACCTGTAATCATCAGAAAACAGGGTATTGATTCAGTGAAATCATCCCACTTTATTTTCACGACATTTCTGATCATCACTGAACCCACTACAATTAGCGCAGGGGCAGTAATTGTTGTATAGCTGCCTATCATAAAGATCAGAGGGCTTAAAAAAAGTGCCAGTAAAAATAAGATGGCCACAACTACGCTTGTTAATCCTGTGCGTCCCCCCTGCTCCACCCCTGCAGCGCTTTCAATAAAACTGGTTACAGTTGTAGTCCCTGAACAGGCCCCTATCACAGTCCCGACCGCATCAGATAAAAAGGCCTTTCCAGCCCTTGGAAGCTTGTTATCCTTGATAAAACCGGCCTGTTCACTTACCCCGATGAGAGTGCCAATTGTATCGAACATATCCATAAACAGAAGAATAATAATAAACGGCACCAGTGAAAGAGAAAGTGCCCCGACTATATCCATTTTAAAGAAAGTGGGTTTTATGGATGGAGGGAGAGAAAACAGATTTAATGAAAGTGAAAACTCCTTAACAAGCCTTGAATCTGAAAGAAAATGGGATCCGGATATTTCCAGGCCTGACGATGCAATCAATTTTATTATAATTGATACGCATGTCGCACTGATAATTCCCAGAATAATGGCCCCGCGGATTTTACGTGCATATAAGGCTGCGGTTATCAAAAGACCCGATGCAAATACAATAAGATCAACTGTGAATATATCAGGATTGAGTTTTACAAGTGTCCCGCCGCTTATAATTGCACCATCATGAGTTGAAGCGATCGTTGCGGCTGTGACAATAACACCTGCATTTTGCATACCGATAAAGGCAATAAATAACCCTATTCCAACCGCTATCGCATTTTTCATGCTTGGGCTTATAACATCAATTATTATCTTTCTGATGCCAAACAATGAGAGTATAAGAAAGAGTATGCCGGATATAAAAACAATGCCAAGCCCTACCTGCCATGAATTTGAAAAACCCGCAGCAGTAACAGCAGGTAACACTGAAAAAATAAAGAAAAAATTTTCGCCCATTCCCGGCGCCTGGGCAATAGGGTATCTTGCATATATGCCCATAATAGCGGTTGCCACAGCAGATGAAATACATGTAGCTGCCATGACAGCGCCAAAATCCATCCCTGTATCAAAGCCAAACATCCTGCCTGAAAGGACCATTGGCTGGACAACAATAATATAGGCCATAGTCAGGAAGGTGGTGATACCGGCAGTAATCTCAGTGTTTATATTACTTCCATTTTCAGAAAGCCTGAATATCTTATCCAGTCTGCTGTTATTTATCATTATTCACCTTCAAACTCTAATAAACTGTGTACATTATACCCCTTATTTTTTAATTTTCTAGAACCTTTCAGGTCAGGAAGATCAACTATAAACGCGATCTCTGATATTATGCCCCCCAGTTTTTCAACTAGGGCGGTTGCTGCTATTGCGGTCCCTCCGGTTGCGCATAGATCATCGACAATAAGCACCCTGTCCCCCTTTTTTATTGCATCCTTATGGATTTCAATTGTGTCCTTACCATATTCAAGTTCATATTCATGTGATATCACCTCTGCAGGGAGCTTGCCTTTTTTCCTTATGGGGATAAAACCTTTGCCAAGTGTATAGGAAAGCGCACCTCCAATTATAAACCCGCGTGATTCTATCCCTGCAATAATATCAAAATCAGTATGTTCCTTTATGTAGCGCTGGGTAAAGCTGTCTATTACCATTCTGAATCCTAAAGGATCTTTAATTAGTGTCGTGATGTCTCTAAAGATAATACCCTTTTTAGGGTAATCAGGTATGCTTCTTATATAGGATTTGATTGTCATATCACATATCCCCCTTGTTGCATCCATCAGTTATATATTTTATCTCTGGTAATGCCTTTAGTATCAGTCTTTTTACCTTATCAGCTGTTTTATTCATAATTTCAACTATCATTTCCCATGTAACAGGCTCCTCATCCTCTTTCCAGCAATCATAGTCTGTTGACATGGCAATGATCTGATAACAGATGCCAAGCTCTCTTGCAAGTATAACCTCAGGAACTGTGGACATATTAATAATATCAGCTCCGAAACCTCTGAACATATGTGATTCAGCCTTTGTAGAAAACCTTGGCCCTTCTATTGTGATAACTGTGCCTTTAATATGATGACGGAAATCCAGTTCCGTTGCATTTTTTATCAGTACACTACGCAGATTTTCACAAAATGGATGTGACATGGAGATATGCACAACCTTATCTTTATCAAAAAAGGTGAGCGCCCTTTTTTTTGTAAAATCAATAAACTGGTCAGGAAAGACAATATCTCCGGGCTTAATATCTTCTCTGAGAGATCCAACAGCAGTAGTAGCTATAATATGCGTACAACCAGCCTGTTTCAGCGCATATATGTTTGCCCTGTAATTGACCTCTGAAGGATAAATGGAATGTCTTTTTCCATGTCTTGATAAAACAGCAATATCTGTCTCGCCAATTGTTCCCATTAATAGAGGCGAAGATGGTTTTCCATATGGGGTATCAATTTCCTCAATTAATCTGTCATTAATTATATCTGTATCATCAAGCCCTGTTCCGCCAATAACCCCTACTTTTATCTTCTTCAATTCATCTGCTCCTTTATAATCGATGATATGAGCATTTAGTGTTGTTTTTCTATTTTTAGCGACATGTAACTTATTTATCAATGAAGGTCAAATGATAATAAATACTAAAACTGTTGAAAAAATATGGATTATCTGCTTTATGATATTCCTCTTTGGAACAATTTTATTATTAACAGGATTCTGGACAAGCAGCTAAAATGAAGAAAAAATTAAAAAAAATTGTTACTACTATACTTGCACTGTTTTTCACAGTGCTTTTTTGCCTGGCCGGTTTTTTATTCTTCGTAGGGCAGGAGGTAAAGAACCAGATCGATCGTGGAGTAATTGCCAATATAATTTCCTCTGAAAGTCCGGTCTTTTATGATGACGATGCTACGCCAATAGGTGTTTTTTTTGAAAAGATACACAGTAAGTATATTAATTACGGGGAGATCCCTAAAATATATATCAAGGCATTACTAGCATCAGAAGATGGCAATTTTTTTCATCATTCAGGCTTTGATTTAAAGGCTATTTCAAGGGCATTTATCACCAATATAAAGGCCGGAAAAGTCGTTCAGGGTGGAAGCACCATTACACAGCAGACAGCCAAAAACGTCTTTAAAAGAGAAAAAAGCGGGTACATATCAAAACTTAAAGAGCTTTTTCAGGGTCTGATTCTTGAGTATTTTTATACCAAAGAGGAGATCCTTGAAATGTATATTAACCAGTTTGAGGTTACCGGATTTGGTAAGGGACTCAGGATAGCATCTGAATATTTTTTCAATAAGGATGTTAAAGAACTCACCATTGTTGAGGCTGCCTTTATAGCCGGTATGGTGAAGGGACCCTATAAATATAACCCATTTACAAAAAATACAGATGAAGGGAAAAAAAAGGCCATAAAAAACGCAAATATCCGGAAGAACTATGTGCTAAAAAACATGTTGAAATTAAACATGATATCCAACGAAGAATACCTTGAAGCAGTAAAACAGGATGTCCCGTTCAATGAAGGTCAGGTAACATACAGGCTAAGCGTTATACTGGATTATATCAGGTATCAACTGCAATCCGATTATTTCAAGAAGATACTGCATGATGAAGGTGTTGATAACATAGCTACATCCGGCATTAAAATCTACACCTCAATTAATAAAGAGATTCAGGATGCCGCCTTAATGAGTATCCAAAAAAATCTTCCTTTGCTGGATATAAGGCTCTCAGGCATGGATAATAACATCTTTAAGGATAGATATATAAAGAAGGTTGGAGCCTATTACCAGACTCAGGAACCAGGCCTCCCGTTTTTCGTAAAAATCAGCAGTATAGTAAAAACCGATAAAGGGCCTGAAATTACTGTATCATGGAATGATTCCATGACCGGTATTATTGACATCCCGGCTCTTAATGAGGTGGCAAATGCATGGGCAATGTGGAAGTATGGTTATAATTATAAATATGATTTTAATTACTTAAATGAATTTATTAATCTATTTAATGATGGTGATTATATCCCTGTGACCTTAACAGAGGAAGGAGATAGAAAAATATGTCTTGCGCCTATCCCTGAGTTGGAGGGCGGAGTAGTGATTCTAAATGATGGCATGGTCAAGGCAATGGTTGGAGGATATTTTAACAGGCACTTTAATCGAGCTGTTGATGCAAAAAGGCAGCTTGGGTCAATATTTAAACCGATCGTTTATACAGCCGCACTTCAACTTAAATGGCACAGCCTTGATAAGCTATTGAATGTACGTGATCTTTATACCTATCAGGGAACATACTATTTACCAAATCCGGATCATGAACCAGAAAGCGAAATAGTCTCAATGACATGGGCAGGGGTAAAATCAGAAAACCTTGCGACAGTCTGGCTGCTGTATCACCTTACAGACAGGCTTACCATGAGTGAATTTAAGGACGTTGTAGATATACTGGGTTTAAACCGAAACAGCAATGAATCCTATGATGACTATGTTTCACGGATTAGGGACGATCACGGGGTATTGGTAACAAACAGCGCTATCAGGGAAGCAGCATTTGATATGGCCTGTAAAAGCATTGAATCGGATATTTTATTTGATGAAAATTTATATGCCCTGGATAATATTAACAGACTTCATCTAAGCATTGATTCAAAAAAAATCACTGATAACAACAATAAATCTATTTTAAGATACAATTATGACAGACTGAAAAAAACCAATGCCCAGATGCTTGAGGATCTGAAGGATGTCAATCTGCTCTTCACGCTTTACAGCGACAATCCTTCAGGTATAGAAAACAGCCTTAACAGAGGATTAAACCTCTTGTATATACTAAAGACAGATGAAGGCAATGAAAGAATCATCTACACTGAAAATCCTCTGTATATCAATGGCAGGAATTTTTTCAAGGCCACTATAAATGATCTTATTGAAAGAAAAGGTAAATTCAATGTTGGTGATATCTGGGTAGATGATCTTGTCACATCAGATCTTCTGACCAACCTTCAGGAATATATGAACAGACATTACAAAGAATTAGCAAGCTATTCCAGGTATGATATAAATGTTCTTTCACATATAAGGGATTTTAAAACACTGGTAAATCTCTCATACGTTAAAAAGCTTGCAAAAGATATGGGCATATATACACCCCTTGATCCTGTTCTTTCTTTTCCTCTCGGTCCAAATGCAATCAGCATAATTGAAGGCGCTATGGCATATCAAACAATGCTGAGTGGCGAAATCAACACCATTCCCGGCGTTGACACATCAGAAGGGCTGATACCAATAATAACCAAAATAACTGACAGGGATAATGTGCTGATATGGGAATATAAACCCGAAAATAAAAAGGTAATATCAAAGACTGTATCTGCTTCAATTATTGAGATTCTGAGGAATGTCGTTAAAAATGGAACTGGTCATAGGGCCTGGGATGCAGTCAAGATGGATATGGGTTTTGAAAGCGGTAATATGAAAATGCCTGTATTATGTTATGGTAAGACAGGCACTGCAAATCGGTTCACAAACTCAAGCTTTGTCGGATATATTCCGGGCCTGGACATTATTACTGGAGAATTTGACCTGAACCTAGGATATGTAATTGCCTCATATGTTGGTTATGACAATAATTTCCCAATGAAAGGAAAGAGTTTTAGTATTTCCGGTGCATCAGGCGCGCTCCCTATTTGGATTGATACAGCAAAGGGTATAGTAGATAGCAAGGAATATAAAAAAGATATTAATATCTCTGATCTGGCATTTACTGCATCATCAACACAGGTAACTAAAAATAACAGTATGATACCTGTACCTGTTTCTAAAAAGGATGGGCTTCCTGTTGCTGAAAACGAAAACTATCAAATAGATGACCAGGTTACTGAAATCTATATTAACCAGGAAGAGCAATCATCTTTATCATATTTAAGAGAATTCAGCCCCCTGAAAGGAAAAATAAATGATGAATAGTCTTAGAATAGTTCATATTTTTATCTTATTAATTATATTAGCCGGTTGTGTTACGACCCCAAAACGAAAAGAAAAAGGTATTGTGGAATACTCTACCCTTCCAGCTATTTCCAATGAAATGCTTGATAAAAAAATGGAGGCATTAAATAAGATCATAAATGAAAATGATCTATCAGATAAACAAAAAATGATGGCAACCTCAATATTACAGACATATGAAAAGATTAAGGGGTTGAATAAAGTAAATGCAACCAGCGAGGACTATATAAAATCTATACAGATTCTTTTTAACAGCATGGGCATTCTTGAACAGCAATATCTTTTCGGAGAGAGGCCATCTGAGAAGGGGATTGAAAGGGAAATAATCAATAATTATTCATCTTTAAAAAAGGATATATATGAAGCATATCTTACAGATAATTTTCCTGATGTAATATCAAAATGCAAAAATCTCGAAACCAGGTATGGAAAAGAGGCTATTACCCCTGATATAGGCATAATCCTTGTTGAATCTTTATCAAGAAATTCCATGACAAAAGAGGCACTCTCTACTGCCAAAGCAATTTATAATAATATGGAATCAAGGTCTGACATGGTAAACCTTTTGTCAGACATAATTGAAATACAAATAAAAATGGGAAATATCAGAGAGGCCACATTCTTTTTTGAAAAATTTGTTGATCTCATTAATGAAAAAAACAACACATATAAAGAAACACAAAATATTTTAACTAAAGCAAGACAGAACAATTCAACCCTTGATAGCTCAATTGAAAAAAAGATTTCAAATATCAATCCTGAAAAAACTGATCTGGCGGAACAAAATATAAATAATGTTAAAAAATTACTATCTCAAAATGATTTCGCAGGGGCGCGTCTGATATTACTCAGGTGGCGGCTTTCAGCTGAAGAGGGGCCTGAACTTGATATAATTGAAGAGGCGCTAAAGAATGTTGATACTGCTGAAGAAAAATATAACAATTCAAGCAGAAGAGATCTGAGCTCACTCGATGATGCAAAAAAGAAAATAGAAGATGAAAAATATGAAGAGGCTATAAAAATTCTGAAACCCCTCACCTCTGAAGGTTCCAATTTTGAGGCAGAAAAGTTGAAAAACCTGGCAATTGATAAACACATCAATAATGAAAGGTTAAAGGCAGCAAAACTGTTTATTGCTGCTGGAGAGGAAAAAAGTATACAAAAGAAAAAGGAGCTATTATTATCATCAAAGACAATACTTGAAAACCTGATACATGCCTATCCTGAAACACCGCTATTGGAAAAATTGAATAGCTATATCAATAAGATAAATAAAGAACTGGCGCAGCTATGATTTTGAGGGGGCATATAAACAAAGAAAAATTTTCCGGATTATAAAGAAAATAATAGACACCTGAATATGTAAATCGTATAATGTAGCCGCATTATGACAATGATAACAAATCAGCCTGACCCATTAGCTGTGTAGTTAGAATTAATAATGAACAAACCCAACCTGAAGCTGTAAGTCACATGGTAATTTTCAATTATTAAACCTGTAAAAGCATTATTATCCGTATCATTTAATATTTTCGAACGGTTTGAAATTTTTTTAAAGTTAAATAATGGATAATCCGATCCAGTAATCAAATGATACAAAAGGCTCTTTGAAAATAGGCATGTACGGTGTACCACCTGGCTTCAACACAAACACCTAAACCACAGGATAGTAACTATAATATTTGGTAGATTCTTCCAAGGGTTATAATAAATCCAGGAAGTCACAGGTGGTAACAGCAAGAGCTTCTCGGATGTGCGTGCATCTTTTCTACCGGTCGTATCCAAATAAATTTTTTAGTTGATATCAGTATCGGAGATAACAACGGCATTCAGGGAAGCCAATATTATATTTAACGCGTAGGCAGGTCAACTTATCAACCAAACCTCTAAGTCAGATCATAGTTAGATATAAATAATGAATATAAGAACCGAAGTAATTTAGCCGCGAATGCTGTTTATTCGCGGCTATTTTTTTAAAATCAAAGATCGGAAGAGCACACGTCTGAACTCCAGTCACCGCTCATTATCT
>CAZXUA010000061.1:0-24766 GCA_964643755.1 uncultured Desulfatiglans sp.
ACAGGGCAGGCTTTAACTTTGATGGCCACACAGAGCTGCTTGCCCACCTCACCAGCACAAGTGATTATGTCATGATGCTTGCAGGGGATAAACTCAGGGTTACGCTGGTTACAATTCACTGCGCATTAAGGGATGTCCCGGATAAGATATCTATTGATAATATTGTTAAAACAATATCCATAACTGCACTTTCCCTTAAAAGGGATTTCGGTATTAACTCTCCTCGCATTGCTGTTGCAGCCCTGAATCCCCATGGCGGTGAAGAGGGGCTCTTTGGCAGTGAGGAGATAACCATTATTAACCCGGCTGTCGAAAAGGCCAGGGCAATGGGGTTTGACGTAACCGGCCCGCTGCCTGCTGATACGCTCTACCCTAAGGCTATTAAAGGTCATTATGACGCTGTAGTGAACATGTACCATGATCAGGGACTGATCCCGTTAAAACTCATACACTTCTCAGACGGTGTTAATGTGACCCTGGGGCTACCCATCATAAGGACATCTGTGGATCACGGCACAGCATATGATATTGCAGGCAAAGGTATTGCTGACCATAGGAGCCTTATGACAGCAATTAAGATGGCCGCTGAGATGGCTCAAAACAGGCGCATCTATTCTGGATTAAAATAAATGACAGCAGGTGTTATAAAGATAAGGGGGGCAAGGGTACACAACCTCAAGAATATAAACCTTGATATCCCCAGGGACAGGATGGTGGTGATCACCGGCCTCTCAGGGTCAGGGAAATCATCCCTTGCCTTTGACACCATATATGCGGAAGGACAGAGGCGCTATGTGGAATCCCTTTCAGCCTATGCCAGGCAGTTTCTTGAGCAGATGGACAAGCCTGATGTGGATTATATAGAGGGCCTCTCACCGGCAATTTCCATAGAACAGATGGTCTCAGCAAGAAACCCCCGTTCCACTGTTGCCACGGTCACGGAAATTTATGATTACCTCAGGCTGCTCTATGCAAGAATAGGTCATCCCCACTGCCCTGTTTGTGGCATAGAGATATCCTCCCAGACAACACAGGCCATTGTGGACAGGATCATCTCCCTTGAACCGAATACAAGGATACAGATCATGGCGCCCCTTGTTGAGGGACGAAAGGGTGAATTCAATAAGCTTTTTAACAACCTGAGAAAGGATGGATTCACACGCATAAAGATAGATAATGAGATAAGGCTGCTTGAGGAGGAGTTAAACCCCGATAAAAACAGGAAGCACAATATAAGCGTTATTATTGACAGGCTTGTCATTACAAAGGATATAAAAAACAGGCTTACCGACTCGATGGAGCTTGCCCTTAAGATGGCTAATGGAAAGGCCATTATTGATGTTATCGGGTCTGAAGAGATATTTTTCAGCACCAGCGCCGCATGCAGGAGATGCGGCATAAGCATCCCGGAGCTTACACCTCAGATGTTTTCCTTTAACAACCCCCATGGCGCCTGCACCGAATGCAGCGGTCTGGGTAAGAAGAGGTATCTTGACCCTGACCTTGTTGTGCCTGATCCATCCCTTTCATTAAGAGAGGGGGCCATTGCCCCATGGGCAAAAAGAAACTCCCTCTATTTCCAGCAGATGCTTGAATCCATCTGCAAACATTATGAGATTGACATATATCAGTCTTATGGAAGCCTCGGTAAAAAGATACAGGAAATCCTGATGCATGGATCAGGATCAGAAGAGATCAGTTTCTGTTTTGAAAAGGAGGGGAAGCGTTATGAATATAACCGCCCGTTTGAAGGGGTGCTGCCTTCACTTGAAAGAAGATACAGGGAGACAGATTCCATGCAGGCAAGGGAAGAGATAGAGAGATTCATGAGCGTTATGGACTGCCCTGTATGCAGGGGTTCAAGGATAAATGAGATAAGCAGGGCGGTTAAGGTGGGAGGACATTCAATAAATGAACTCACCGCCTTTTCCATCAAGGATGCCTATGAGTTTTTTAACCGCCTTTCATTAACCTCAAGGGAAGAGAATATAGCAAGAAGGATAATAAAGGAGTTGAAGGAGAGGATCACCTTTCTTAACAATGTGGGGCTTTCATACCTGACCCTGGACAGGTCATCCGCAACCCTGTCAGGCGGGGAAAACCAGCGTATAAGGCTTGCAACACAGATAAGCTCTGGGCTAGCAGGTGTGCTCTATGTGCTGGATGAGCCCAGCATTGGCCTGCATCAGAAGGATAACCGTCTTCTGCTTGATAATCTCATGAGGCTTAAAGGGCTGGGTAACAGCGTCATTATTGTTGAACATGACTCTGAAACCATTGAGTCTGCTGATTTTGTAATTGATATGGGCCCTGGCGCAGGGATAAATGGCGGTGAGGTGGTGTTCTGCGGGACACCGGCAGAGCTTTTAAAATCGGATGTATCGCTCACAGGCAAATACCTTTCAGGAAGGCTTAATATTCCTGTGCCTCAAAAAAGAAAAAAGGGGAGTGGCAAAAGGCTTGTAATCCGCGGCGCACAAGAGAACAACCTGAAAAATATAGATGTGGAATTCCCGCTTGAAACATTCATATGCATCACAGGTGTGTCAGGTTCAGGCAAAAGCACGCTCATAAATGAGACACTCTACCCCGCTATTGCCCAGAGACTCTACAGGTCAAAAAAGATAGTCGGGAAGGTTAAAGAGATAAAGGGGATAGAATACATAGACAAGGTAATAAGCATAGACCAGACCCCTATTGGCAAGACCCCCAGATCAAACCCAGCCACCTATACCGGCATATTCGCATATATCAGGGAGCTATTTGCCATGCTGCCCGAATCAAAGATAAGGGGTTACGGCCCGGGCAGGTTCAGTTTTAATGTTAAGGGCGGAAGATGCGAGGCGTGCAATGGTGACGGGCTCATAAAGATAGAGATGCATTTTCTGCCTGATGTGCACGTATTGTGTGAAACCTGCAAGGGGAGCAGATTCAACAGGGATACCTTAGAGATAAAGTACAGGGGCATGAATATCGCTGAAGTTCTGGATATGACAATAAACCAGGGGTTTAAATTCTTTGAAAATATCCCCAACATCAAAAACAAACTCAAGACACTTGTAGAGGTGGGTCTGGGCTATGTGAAGCTGGGGCAGTCTGCAACCACACTTTCAGGCGGTGAGGCGCAGAGGATAAAACTTGCAAGGGAACTGTCTAAAAGGGACACAGGCAAGACACTCTACCTGCTTGATGAGCCGACAACAGGGCTCCACTTTGAGGATATAAAGAAGCTTATCGAGGTATTAAGATACCTTGTCTCCATGGATAATACGGTGATTGTAATAGAGCACAACCTTGATGTGATAAAAACAGCAGACTATATAATAGACCTTGGCCCTGAAGGTGGAGAGGGGGGTGGCAATATTGTTGCAGCAGGCACACCGGAGGAGATTATTAATGCGGAGAGATCATATACCGCAGCCTACCTTAAAAATGTGCTTTAAAAAAAATACCTGTTGAAAATATAAACTGATACGATTAGAAAAAAGTACTATTTTACTATTTCAGGCTGCCATATGCAGTCAAACCACACATGGAGAAACAGATGATCACATTAAAAGACAAGCTATCACACCTTACCTATATTGAGGCGTGCAAATTGCTCGGTGATGAAGGGAAGGCCCTGATACGCCAGGGTGGGAGTTATGAAATAAATATAGATGACCAGGTAGTTCTGAATAATGATATGTTCAAACTTGAGCTGCCCGATGCCTGCGCAGAAATAGGCATGGATCCAGTGAAAAATATGCAGTTAAACTTCAGGTGCAACAAATGCAGCCAGGTGTGTGAGCATATTGGCGCTGCATTCTCTCTGATACTTGAAGAAAAACTTGCTCTTGGGCTTTCCGCGCCGCCCCCGGACCGGGTGCCCATAGAGAGCCTCTCTGATGAAGAGCTTATAAAAAGAGAGCTTAATGACAGGATAGAAAGGGCTGCAACGCAAAAAATGCGGGTCAAGCCATTTGACAGCAGTGTGTTATGGACAGACTATCTGGTAACCAATAATACATCAGGCAAGAGCTATCGTGTAGCATTAAGGGGATGGGAAAGAGGTGAATCCTTTTGCACATGCCCTGACTTCCGTAAAAATACCCTTGGCACATGCAAACATATCCTTCATGTTATAAGCAAGGTAAAGAACAGATTCCCCAAAAAGATAAGGGATACCCCATACAGTATCAAAGATATTGCTGTATATCTCTATTATGGCCTTGATCTGGAGCTGAGGGTTCTTATCCCTGATAACCTTGACAGGGCTGCCCTGAAGATGCTTTCTCCTTATAAGGATGCTCCTGTTAAGGATGTTCTCCATCTCGTTAATACCATCCGCATGCTGGAACAATCAGGGGAAAATGTGATCATATACCCTGATGCAGAGGAATATATAAACCGGCACATTTACCGTGAACGGGTAAACAGTAAGGTAAAAGAGATAAGGGCAAACCCTGCAAATCACCCATTAAGAAAAACACTGCTCAAGACAGAGTTGCTTCCATATCAGATGGATGGCATTGCCTTTGCCACCGGCAGAGGAAGGGCTGTGATAGCAGATGACATGGGCCTTGGCAAGACCATTCAGGGGATCGGTGTCTCAGAGCTGCTTGCCCAGGATGCTGATATCAAGAAGGTGCTGATCATCACCCCTGCATCGCTTAAGAGTCAGTGGAGAGCGGAGATCATGCGTTTTACTGATCGCACCTCTCAGCTTATCCTGGGGAGTGGCAGGGAAAGGGCTGAGCAGTATCATAATGATTGCTTTTACACGATATGCAATTACGAACAGGTGTTAAAGGATATTAATATAATTGAAAAGGTAAAGTGGGATCTTATCATCCTTGATGAAGGTCAGAGGATAAAAAACTGGGAATCAAAGACCAGCCAGACTATCAAGGCATTAAAATCCCCGTTTGCCCTTGTCCTCACAGGCACACCCCTTGAAAACCGACTGGATGAGCTTTACTCCATCATTGAATTTATTGATGACAGGAGGCTGGGGCCTGCCTTCAGGTTCCAAAACCAGTTTCGGATAACAAATGAAAAGGGCAAGCTGCTTGGATACAAAAACCTTGATCTCCTGCGTGAGAGGATTAAACCACTTCTTATCCGACGCACCAGGAATGAGGTTTTAAAGGAATTACCCCCGAGAACAACAGAGATCAGGCGTATACCTCCTACAGAGGAGCAGCTTAGCGTGCATAATCAGAATAAAAAGATTGTGAGCCAGATCATAAAGAAAAAGTATATCTCCGAGATGGATCTTTTAAGACTTCAAAAGGCGCTATTGCTATGCCGCATGTCTGCAAACAGCACCTATCTGGTGGATAAACAGCCACCCGGTTTTTCAAGCAAGCTAAAGGAGATAGATAACCTGCTGGATCAACTGATGACAGAGAATGACAGAAAGGTTGTCCTGTTCAGTGAATGGACAACCATGCTTGACCTTATAGAACCTAAACTAAAGGAGAGGCATTTGGGTTATGTGAGGCTGGACGGCTCTGTCCCCCAGAAAAAGAGGCTCGGCCTTGTGAGCAGGTTTCAGAAGGATGCTGATTGCAGATTTTTTATAACCACAAACGCCGGTTCAACAGGGCTTAACCTCCAGGCCGCAAACACTGTAATAAATGTTGATCTGCCATGGAACCCGGCAGTGCTGGAACAGAGGATAGGACGCGCCCATCGTATGGGGCAGAAGAGGCCGGTGCAGATATTCCTCCTAATAACAGAAGGGACGCTTGAAGAAACCCTCCTTGAAAAACTCTCAGCAAAGCAGGCATTGTTTATTGCTGCGCTTGATCCTTCATCAAAAACCCAATCCCTTGATCTTACTGCCGGTATTGATGAACTTAGAAGACGTCTTGAGATACTGATAGGTGAAAAGCCTTATGCGCCCATCAATGTCAGCATGAAGGAGGAGGCAGAAAAGGAGGCTCAAAAGGCGCTTAGAGCCAAAGATAAGATATCAGAGGCCGGAGGCCAGCTTATTGGCGCAGCATTTAATTTTCTGGGGGCAATGTTTACTCAGGATGAGGAATCGGAAAAGATCAAACAATTGACCGAAGGGTTTAAGACACGGCTCTCAGAATGTCTTGAAAGGGATGAAAATGGTAAGATTACATTAAAGGTAACACTGCCTGATGAATCGGTTCTGGATAACCTTGCAAAATCCCTTGCCATGATGATGAATATTGAGCGTCAATAAATATTTGATTACTGTAGGGGCACAACGCATTGTGCCCTTTCGAAATCGATAACGATTAAAAAGATCAGAGCTACGACTTCGATAAACAGTGAAGCAGCCCAACCCTTCAAGCTGATTGTTATTGCATGATGAATGGGTACGGCGCGCCGCGCCCATTCATCAGGATTATTTCACCTTTATCTCTTCCCAGATCTTATTATACATCTCAAGATTTTCACCAAGGTCCATCTTGAGTTCACATTTTTTAAGGTCATCTTCTGTATACACCGGCTTTCCTGTTCTGATGCTCCTTGCAGGCACATTAATTGATGGAAAACCAAAAAAATCAACGAACTTGGCATATACCTCTGGTTCATGTATGTAGTTTATAAACTTGTATGCCAGTTCCTTGTTTTTAGAATCCTTCAGAATAACCATTGCATCTATATACAATGGGCCGCCTGTAGTGGGTATAAAGAAGTCCACATCAGCCTTGGCAGACTCTTCCAGTTCCTGAAAGATGCCCTCTTCATATCCATGGACTACCCACGACTCACCGGATGCAAAGGCTTTTGCAAAGGATTCCGCATCGAATTTAAGGATATTTTCACGCCACTGAAGTATAAGGTTCTTTGCAACTTCAAGCTCCGCAGGATTAATTGAGTTCACTGAATATCCGTTTGCTTTAAGGGCAAGACCCATAACCTCGCGCATGTCATCAAGCAGGGTCATCCTGCCTTTGAGTTCCGGTTTAAGGTAAATGCTCATATCCTTATTATAATCCTTAACAAACTTCTTATTTACCGCTATGCCTGAGGCGCCCTTGTAATAGGGCACAGAATATTCACAGTTTTTATCATATTCAATACCGGCTAAAAATTCAGGATCAATGTTTTTAAAGTTTGGGACCTTCGATTTATCTATCTTTTCAATCATGCCCTCTTTTATCATGATGGAGACATAATCGGCTGAAGGGAATGTTATATCATACCCTGAACCGCCTGCCTTGAGCTTTGCAAACATCTCTTCATTGGAGGCAAATTCATCATAAACCACTTCAACATTATATTTCTCTGAAAAATCTTTTATTATTTCATCTGGGATATAATAGGTCCAGTTGTAGATATACAACTTTTCCTTTTGCTGACCGCAACTGAACACAAAAAAAAGCGCCATTAAACAAATCAAAACTAAATTTAATCTTTTCATAGCCTTATTCTCCTTTTTTTTTTAGTTAAACATATGTCTGAACAGTTTTTTTGACATAAACGCCATAACAAGGCTTCCAACGATCAGGATCACAGAAAGTGCATTGATCGCTGGCGACAATCCGAAGCGGAGCATTGAATATATATGAAGCGGAAGGGTTGATGCGCCCGGCCCTGTCACAAAGAAGGTTATTACAAAATCATCAACAGAAAGGGTAATTGCCATGAGAAACCCTGATATTATGCCCGGCGTACACATGGGTATAATTACCTTGAGGAGGGTATCCATCTCTGTTGCGCCCAGGTCATGGGCGGCCTCTATTATGGAATAGTCAAATTCCGAAAGGCGTGCAACAACAATGAGCAGCACATAGGGGATATTAAAGGTTATATGGGCGATAATTATGGTTGAAAGACCAAGGGGTATATTCATCCCTGCAAAAAACATGAGCATTGATACGCCGATGATTATCTCCGGCAGGATAATGGGCAGGTATGAAACCACCTCAAGGTATCTTTTCATCTTAAAATTATACCAGTATATGCCTATTGCACCTAAAGTGCCTATCATGGTTGATACCAGAGCAGAGGTTAGAGCTATCAGTATGGTGTTATAAAAAGAGCCCCAGAGCTTTGCTGAGTCAAAAAACAGAACCTTGTACCATTTGAATGAAAACCCTGTAAAATTCATTGACCTGCCTTCATTGAATGAAAAGACGATCAGCACAAGGAGAGGGGCATAAAAGAAGAACATGGTAAACCAGAAAAAACTACCTGATATCCTGTGTTTGATATGTGAACGAACCAATACATCCTTCATATCAGATATTTCCTCCGATTTTTCTCTCTTTGGATGAGGTGATGCGGTTAAATAACAGCACCATAACAACAGAGATTGTCGTAAGAATCATGGATATGGCTGCTGCCGAAGGCCAGTTACGGGCTGTTTTGAGCTTTTCATTAATAATATTCCCAAGCATCCGCACATCAGTGCCGCCCACAATATCAGGTATGGCAAAATTGCCAAAGGCAGGGATAAAGGTAAACAGGACAGCAGTGGATATCCCCGGAAGGATAAGGGGGATAAGTATTTTGAACATTGACTGGGACTTTGTTGCGCCAAGGTCCCTTGCTGCCTCCAGCAGGGAAAAATCAAACTTTTCTATTACCGCATAAAGGGGAAGTATGGCGAATGGCAAAGAGGTATAGATCATGATCAATATAATAGCCCACCTGTTGTACAATAGCTGAACAGGAGAATTAAAAATACCGATACTTATAAACAGGTTGTTAATCAGCCCGTTATTGCCAAGGAGAGCGATCCATGCAAATATGCGTATCAGAAAATTGGTCCAGAAAGGGATTATAACAAGGAAGAGCAGTTTTTCCTTATATGGCGACCTTGCTATGTGATAAGCAGTTGGAATAGCTAAAAGGACTGTAATGATTGTAGTTGTAACACTTATAAATATCGTATTCAGCGTAACCTTGCGCATGGTATCGGAGAGGAGCGCTTTATAGGCCTCCAGCGAAAATACCGGTTCAAACCCGCCGTACAGCCCCTTTCCAAGAAAACTGCCTACCAGGATGATAGAAAATGGTATTACAAAAAATACCGTCAGCCAAACCATAATAGGGAATGTATATCGCTGTCCGTAATTTTTGATCATTTACTGCCATTCACCTCAACAATAAAACTGTCATCCGCATGCCACCATAAATAAACATTGTCTTCCCACTGTATGGGTTCTTCATCGGTAAAATACTGGGAATGCTGCTTGAATGTCTTGAATACACGCCCGTGTTTGGTTTTTATTATAAACCTTGTGTGGGAGCCTGTATAGACCATCTGGTCCACCTTTCCAGATATACAGTTCCATTTAGGGGAATCAAGCGATGGAGCCTTTTTTGATATGTGTATCTTTTCAGGCCTGAGGGTAACCTTTATCCGGTCACCTGCCTTGAGTATTTTATCCAGATCAACGGTTATGCGCCCTATGTCAGTTGTATTAATATAGGCCCTGTTTTCCGTTACCTCTATAACCTCGCCTTCAATGTTATTGGAGGCGCCTATAAAATCGGCAACAAACATATCTGCCGGGCTTTCATATATCTCAAAGGGTGTTCCAACCTGCAATAGATTACCCTCCTGCATTACTGCAATCCGGTCTGATACACTCATGGCCTCTTCCTGGTCATGTGTCACATATATAAAGGTAATACCTATGATATCATGTATGCGATCAAGCTCCATTAAAAGATCCTGCCGTAGTTTTGCATCAAGTGCGCTTAAGGGCTCATCAAGCAGAAGCACCCTTGGCTCGTTGATAAGCGCCCTTGCAATGGAGACACGCTGCCTCTGCCCGCCTGAAAGCTGTGCAGGATATTTATCTATATGCTCCTGAAGCCTGACCAGATTCACATACTCATCAACACGGCTCTTGATAATATCTTTATCTATCTTTTTAAGTCTAAGGGAAAAGGCAACATTTTCAAAAACAGTGAGGTGAGGGAACAGGGCATAATTCTGGAATATCGTGTTTACATGGCGCTCATTAGGCGCCTTGTTGATCACGCTCTCATTATCAAGAATAATATCACCGGATGTGGGCATTTCAAACCCGGCAATAATCCTTAACAGGGTGGTTTTACCACATCCGGATGGCCCTAAAAGCGAAAAGAATTCACCTGCATTGATTTCAAGTTTTATATCTTTTAAGACCTGGGTGGTACCAAAATTTTTACTTACATTATGTACCTTGACAGTACCTCCGATCATACAGCAACTCCTGCAAAAAATGATGCGGTTTTATACGAAAAATAAAAAGGCATAGCAATATAAATAAAGGTATAAGGTAAAATATTTTATTAAACCCCGTTCTTTGCTCTATTTAGCTGCTAACATCCTGATAATTCAATTAAAACTAACCAGCAATTCCACTATATGCGGGATTATTCTATTCTGCCTGTAAATCTTAACAGCCCATCAAGAATAGTTAGCGGATTGGGCGGGCAGCCCGGTATAAATAGATCAACCGGAACAATTCTCCCTGCCCCGTTATTCTGTTCCGGGTGATCCGAAAACAGGCCCCCTGATATGGCGCATGAGCCCACTGCAATTACTATCTTTGGTTCTGGCACAGCCCTGTAGGTTTTCAAGAGTGCCTCATGCATATTACGGGTGACCGGGCCAGTAACAAGGATACCGTCAGCATGCCTTGGGGATGCCACAAACTGTATCCCGAAACGGCCTAAATCCCATGCAAGTGTGCCTAAAACATTTGTGTCTGCCTCGCATGCATTGCATCCGCCAGCAGATACCTGTCTTAATTTAAGGGATCTTTTAAACAGTTGCTCAGCAACCTTATTTCTTGCATCACAATGATCAGGGGCTCCTGCCTTGACAAGAAGGTTTTTGGGGTCAGATACGGCAAGCTTATAATTTCTGCTGAATTGTATAACACCATTAACACATGTATCTTCGCATTGGCGGCAGAATATGCATCTGCCTGTATCAATAACCGGCCCCTTTGTTTCAGAAGATAGATTAATCGCCTGGACTGGACATATGGATATACACCTTCCGCACCCTTCACCGGAGCATTGTGCATCACTCACCACAGGGCGTCCGACAAACCCTGGCGGCAATTCAGGCGGTGGGCCATCAGGATAAACAAAGGTCCTGTACTTCTGCTGTATGCGTGTTTTTATTATATTAAACATAATTTACTCTATAAATCCTATCTCGCGTTCAATCAAAGACTGTTTTTTGTATGAAAGCGGTCAGCTTTCAGCAAAAACTCTATAAATTGAAGATTTGGCTGACAGCTGAAAGCTGAATGCTGAAAGCCTATAAATCTATAAATCATGTCCGCAGTATGACAGATTAAAACTCTTGTTGCACAACGGGAAATCAGATATCTGCTGATTCCTTAAGGCCAGGGCAAGCCCGAACCAGTTATGAAACGAGGGGTCAACCACCTTATAAAATGTGAACCGCCCCTCTTTGTCCGTAACCGCCACATGGCATATCTCTCCCCGCCACCCCTCTACAAGGCTGACAGCAATCTTTTCTTTTCTGATGGGTGCGGTTTTACATGATACAGGACCATCAGGCATATTAAGAAGCTGCGTCCTGATAAACTCGATTGAGCTCCTGATCTCAAGCCATCTCACATAGGCTCTGGCAAAACAGTCGCCCGTATTCCAGGTGCATGCATGCAACTGCGAAAAACAATAGATACCATAAGGAAATTCATTTCTCACATCACAGTTCAGACCTGTTGCCCTTGCAGCCACACCTACAAGCCCTACCTCTCTTGCTGTTTCTGCTGATAATACGCCTGTGCCTTCAAACCTTGAAAGCACAGAGGGAGTATCAAACATCAGTTCAACAGCGGTGGTGACATCCTTTTCCATTGCATTAAGCCGCGACATGAGCTCATCGATCATCTTTTTGTCAGGATCAAAGGCAGTGCCTGCTGGCCGTACAAGCCCCCTCCCGAAACGGTTCCCGCATATAAGTGCGGTCATGTTTAACACATCTCCCCTTATCCTGCCGCAGTAACTCATGGTGGGCAAGAAACCCACATCGCCTGCTAGGGCGCCCAGATCGCCAATATGGTTTGCTATCCGTTCAAGCTCTGCTGCTAAAGCCCTTATGGCTAGTGCGCGGGGCGGCACAGATATAGCTGACAATGCCTCAATTGCCATGCAGTAGGCTGTACCATGGCCTATGGTTGTATCTCCCGCAAGGGTCTCCATATAATGGATGCTCCTTGGGTGAGGGCCCCCTTTCATGGCACGTTCAACACCCCTGTGCTGGTAGCCTAAGGATATCTCAAGGTGGTAAACTGTCTCACCGTGACATAAAAACCTGAAATGGCCGGGTTCAATAATCCCTGCATGAACAGGCCCTACAGCCACCTCATGCGACTCTTCGCCGTCAAGGTGGAAGAATTTTGCAGTGCCTCCATTCACAGAATACTCCTGTAAAGAGATATCATGTGGAGGCTGGAAACGTATCGGTTTCAACCAGGGATGCCCGTTTGGTGTGACATTATGTATCTCGGCAATCTCCCTTTCAAACCAGTGTAAAGCAGGGCATGCGGGTGTCATAGATGGCCATGACCCATTAATGATGCATGACCCCATGAGTATTTCACCCAATACTGGCTGTGACAGAACAGCGATTATCCTTATAAGGCCATCCTCATCCGGGCATGCCGGCAAGGCTGAAATACGCGCCCCTGCCCTTATCTCTTCAAGTATTTTCTCCCTGAAATCCGTAAAATCCATAACAGGGATATCCCTGAAATCAACCGCCTCAGCGTTAACTGTCCTTATAAAACTGGAACCCTGCATCCTATAACCCTCCAGTCAACCCTGCTGCATCTGCAAGAAGACGAAAAAAGGCATCAGGGATATAGATTCCAAGAGATAAAATTACAGAGGCCATGATAATCACAGGGGCAGTATACCATATGGGCACACCCTTAAGCCCTTTCAGTTTTTCAACAATGAGGCTGTTCACATTTCCTCCGAAGGACATGTTGATCATGATCCTTGCCATTGCAATAAAAATTACCCCAAGCCCGAGCATATAACCTGCCGCTATCCCCCATCTGCCTGCATTAATTATCCCATATAATATAGTTATCTCACTTATAAAGGTGCCAAATGGCGGGGAGCCTGTAATGGCCAGAAAACCGACCATCCAGAATATACCTGTAAAAGGTGTTGTCTTTGCAATATTGTGTACTTCCGAGGTCTTTTTGCTCCCGTACAGATAGAGTATCTGCCCTGAGATAATAAACAGCATGCCCTTGGTAAGGGAGTGGTTAACAGCATGGAGCATTGCGCCTGTACCTGCGATCCCGCCAATGCCTGCTCCGAGTGTAAGTATCCCTATATGTTCTATGCTTGAATATGCGAGCATGCGTTTATAATCGGTCTGGCGAATCATAAATGCAGCGGCAAGGGCGATTGATAGCATTCCGAAGAATACCAGCAGCCCGCCGCTGAAATCACCCAGACCTGAGGCGTAAAGGATCGAATGTGATCGCATGATCCCGAGAAATGCGCAGTTGAGCAAAGCGCCTGAAAGCAATGCAGAGGCCATTGAAGGGGCCTCGCTGTGTGCATCAGGAAGCCATGTGTGCATGGGCGCAATGCCGGCCTTTGTCCCATAGCCCACAAGCAGCATGAGGAATGATGCCTTAAGCCATTTCTGATCAAGAAAGCCCGCGTTTCCTATAAGTTTATCCAGGTTAAGGGATATCTCCTGGTGAGCTGCAAAGGCCATAAAATAATTTCCAAGTAGAGCAACAGCAATACCCACTGAACATATGAGCAGATACTTCCATGTTGCCTCAAGGCTCCTGTGGTGTTTATGAAAGCTTATAAGCGGCGCGCTTACAAGTGTTGTGGCCTCAATGGCCACCCACAAAAGCCCCATATGCCTGCTTATGCAGACCATGCTCATGGTTGCCAGAAAAAAAAGCAGGCAGGCAATAAAGATTGCCTCGGGTTCGTTTCTGAAGTAAAAACCCTCAACCGAGTCCTCAACATTGCGGTCAGACTCCCTCCACAGGTAGCCAGCCGTATATATTGAGACCATCAAAAAAAGTACGCTTGTTATAACCAGAAACAATAGACCCTGATTATCTAGCCCTATCCAGTCACCTGTGTTATACATATTATTCATGCTAAAACCCAGGAGAGCAGTCAGGGCAAGATGAGATATTGAACCTGCAACAAGGATTCCTCTCCTTATCTTTTTATATGGAAGTATAAAAGAGAGGGCTCCAAGCAAGACAGGAATAAGAACAATGGTAATGAGCATAATATCAATCCTTGAGTTCTGAGAGTCTGTCCGTGTCAATATGGTCAAACTCCCTGGAAATCTGATACACGGTAATACCCATGACAAATACCGCAACAAAGACATCCAGCAGCACACCCATCTCCACAAGAAGCGGCTCCTCTATAGCGAGTATTACACCAAAGGCATAAATCCCGTTTTCCATGACAAGGTACCCTGCAACCTGTGTGAGTGCATTCTTTCTTGAAATAATCATCATAAGACCGGTGAGTGTGGTAAAAAGCGCCCCCGGCATTAGAAATGCCGAACCAAGGACAGTCGCCTTCATCGGCATAAAGATAATAAAACTCAGGCCAAGCAGCAGCACACCTATGAGCACCGATGCGCTGTACCCGATTATCGGCCTTACCTCCCTCTGGACATCAGCCTCTCTCATGGCCCTCTTTAAAAGCCGTGGCAGGATAATGCCCTTTACAGTGAAGGTGACAATAGAAAGCACTATAATGTAGAGAGAGACAGGTCTCACTGCCATTAAAAGCATACATGCGCTCAATGAAACAGCCTGCAGCACGGTTGTCTGTACTATGGCGCCCAGGCGGCTCGATGCCAGCAGACGGAAATCAGTAAGCACAAGGGCCAGTAAAAATATATCAATATATGTTGTCATAAATCACCTCAAGACCCATATAAATGCGGCTGCTGTAACAGAGAATGCAACAAGAAGCATCTGGGGAATATGCAGTAGTTTCAGCCTTGCCATACCTGATTCAATAATGCCTATAAATAGAGATATCATAAGAATCCCCACCATATTTATCCCCATATCAACTGCCATAATGCCTGTCCTTACAGGGATTGCCATGCCGGCAAGGAGTGATGAAAAGAGCCACAGCTTGAGGCATGACCCGTATTGAATGAGTGCCAGATCAACACCGCCATGGTCAAGCACCATAACCTCGTGTATCATGGTAAGTTCAAGGTGTGTATTAGGGTCATCCACAGGTATCCTGGCATTTTCAGTCAGAAGCACGATCAGGAATGATAAAGCCACAAGAAAGATTGCCGGCGCTATATGGGTAAAATTCCTGTCCCACAGGGTGTAATAGATGGATGAAAGGCTTGTCTTGCCTGTTCCTACAGCCATAACAGCTATCCCCACAAACATCACCACCTCGGCAAGGATGGCAAACTGCATTTCGCGGCTTGCCCCCATACCTTCAAAGGCTGACCCTGTATCAAGTGCGGCTGTTACTGTAAGAAACCGTGCCACACCGAGTATATATGCCATAAGTATAAAATCGCATGGAAATGAGAGCAGGCCGTTAATCCCGCCTGAAGGGATAATCAGTATGGCAATGATCATGGCAGAAAGGCCTGCCACAGGGCCAAGCCTGAAAACCCAAGTAGAGGTGGTGCTGTAAACCGAGCCCTTCCTTAATAGTTTTATGATGTCATAATATGGCTGTAAAAGAGGCTGTCCCTTTCTCCCTGCAAATTTGGCCTTTATGCGGTTAATGATACCCATAAGAAGAGGCGATATTACAAGGGCAAGCAGTATATGTATAATAGGTCCAAAGAGTTTCATATCTATCATCTACCTCAACCTGATAAGTAACAGAACAAGGACTGTTATGGCTATATAGAGCACATAAAGCTGGTTATGCCCTTCCTGAAGCTTATGAATCTTGTGGGCGACCTCCTCTAATGATCTGAATATGATATTAAAAAATCTTTTTCGGAATATATCATCCGTATGGGTAGAAACCTTTCCTCTGGACGGAAAATATCCCTTCATTATCTCCACAGTAAGGCTTGGCTTTATTACCCACCTGAACATATTAATTACAGGCCAGGCAAAGGATGAAGCGGTATATTGCATGCGGCATGATGGGAAGAGGTAACCGCAGTCCCATGTGGGACCTTTTGTATTAACACGTCCTTTAAGAAGAGAATGACGCGCCCACCATAACAGAGATACAAATATTATCACTAACAGACCTGCAAGGCTGATTTTTTTAAGCAGGCCACCTGCCATGTTTAAGGCGTCTAATGTATCTTTTGCCCCTGTGAGCTGTTCTATTACAGGTGTTATGAATCTGATTGCGATGGGGCCAAAAAGCCCGATAAAAACACATAAGATGGCAACTATTATCATGGGCACAACCATTGACCCGTGTGCCTCATAAGCAGAGACTGCATGTCCGCTTCGCGGTTCGCCTAAAAACATTATCCCGAATAGTCTGGTAAAACAGGCTGCCGCAATCCCCCCGGTAACACACAGCGATACTATGGCAATAAGCCCTCCTTCAACTGGCCCTCCCTGCACCTTACATGTAAGGAGATTAAAGGCGCTTATGTAAATTAAGAATTCACTAATAAAACCATTCAGAGGGGGGAACCCGCATATGGCAGCGGCCCCTATCCCAAAGAGAAGGGCTGTATGGGGCATGCGTTTTAAAAGCCCTCCCATAAGATCAATATTTCTTGCTCCTGTTGCATGCACTACTGAGCCTGCCCCGAAAAATAAAAGGGTCTTGAAAAAGGCATGGTTAACAAGATGCAGCAGTGCGCCGATCAACCCGAAAACGGCAATAACCATGTTATTCATTGAGAGGCCAAGGAGCCACAGCCCCAGCCCTAAGATGATAATACCGATATTTTCAACGCTGGAATATGCAAGCAGCCTTTTAATGTCACGCTGTGCCATTGCAAAAAGTATCCCTGTAACAGCGGATATTGCGCCGATCACGATCAGTGTATAGGCCCACCACTGTGCCGGAATGCCCAAAATGTATATTATGCGTATGATCCCGTATATGCCTGTCTTGATCATTACCCCGCTCATTACAGCAGAGACATTTGAGGGCGCAGCAGGGTGCGCATCAGGGAGCCACACATGCAGCGGCATAAACCCTGCCTTAACGCCAAACCCGATAAGAGCCAGAATAAACAGGGTGCCTTTATCAGCAGAGACTGAAAAGGTATCAAAATCAAGCCCGGAGTCACCGCCTGCAAGCATAATAAAGAGGCACATGAGGCATGCCTGCCCTATGTGTGCAGCCACAAGGTATACCCACCCGGCTTCTCGCACCTCTTTTTTTTCATGTTCAAACATCACCAGGAAGAATGAGGCGATGGACATTATCTCCCATGCGATCAGGAACAGGAGGCCGTTTCTTGCTATAACAACAAGCAGCATTGAGGCAAAAAGGAGGTTATAGAAACACCATGCAGCGCCCATGTGTTTTTTGCCGCTGTAGCTCTTAAGATAACCCGCGCCATATATAGCGGCAATTGCGCATATAATGGAAATAGTAATAACAAAAAAGGCGGACAGGGGGTCAAGACCGATATAGAATGAGCCGAACGGGATCTGCCAGGCCATATGCATAGAGGTATGATATCCGCAAAACAGGGCAGAACATGCGGCAGAAATGGCGCATACTCCCCCCAGAATGGATGAGATAACACCAGTCCAGGTTGCACCTTTGTATGAGGCGCCGGTAAAGAGGGCGATCAATCCACCTGCACAGATAATTATAAGAGCCAGTAATATCAGATATATTGTCATTTCACCTGATTCTTTTCCTTTGAATGATCTAACCCGAGTGTTGCATCAAGCCTGCCTGCCTCCAGGAAGATATCCTCCCTTGAACCTGTATTTGCTATGACACTGGCGAATGCTGGTGAACGCAGACCTAAAGAGAGTTTTGACAGGAGATTCAGGTGTGCCTTGATAGTAGGGCTTACAATGGTAAAGAGTGTATGGACAGGTTTTCCATCCATTGCCTGAAAGTCTATGGGTGTCTCAAGAAAACAGAGGGCCATAAGTGGTTTTGTCACATGGAGTGTAATAGGGTTACGTACATGGGGTATCGCTATCCCGTCGCCTACAGCGGTTGAACCTAATGATTCCCTTGCAAGTAACACCTGAAATAGAAACTCCCTGTCAACACCATCGGGTAATGAAAGGATATTAACCACGCTCCTTAATACAGAGACCTTGTCTCTCCCCTCTACCCGGTAATGTATGCCACCGGACCTTAATGCCTCTTCAAGTGAAGGTATAAAGGCATCCTCCGGTTCTTCCATCATCCTGGGTGAAATGGGTACACGATTTGAGGTGGCCCATTCAAGGAGTTCTGCACGGTTAAACCTGTACTGCCCGTTTACCTGATGCATGGGAAGCTTTTCCTGCGCTATCCACCTGTATATGGTCTTCTCCGAGACCTGAAGCAGCTCTGCTGCGTCTTTTACCCTGAGTTTCATCTGTCTGTCTCTTGTTATTAATCTTTTTATAACCCAACCATTCTTCTTTTTTAACCATGATTGTCATTATTGGACAAAATGAGGTTTTTATGCCCATATGTTTTTTTTGTCAAGGAGGCTTTTTAAAAGATGATAATTTCTCCTTAGTATCCATCCAAAAAAGTTCGTTTTTTTATGGAAACTATTAACCATCAGCTTTCAGCTACTAGCTTAAAGCATTAAAAACAAAGACTTGGCTGAACGCTGATCGCTGAAAGCCCTATCCAGAATTAGTCTCTTTCTGGATGGACACTAATTAAGAATTTATCTATTTCTGGATAGGAACTCCTTAATATATTGACAAATCATTAAAAGGATATTGAAATCTCTTATGAGGAATCATACTCCTTAATATAGTAAAAGTAAAAAGCTGATATAATCCATCCTTTTTCATGGATAAGAGAGGGATGTAATATGAAAATCCGCCTTTACCATTATTTTTTATTAGCAGCGCCAATATTTCTTTTCCCGGCGAATTGTCTTGCAGATGCCACACTGTCGCTTTATGGCACCTTCAACTCAATGGGTGTGATTGTGGAAATTGATTCATCTGACGACCCTGATCAGGATGCAACAGTATCTGTTAAATACAGAAAATCATCCGGGTCATTTAAGAACGGATTCCCACTCTCAAGGATTTCATCCGTACGTTTTGTGGGCAGCCTTTTTTATCTTGAGCCAGGCGTTACATAT
Source organism: uncultured Desulfatiglans sp. (assembly GCA_964643755.1). Taxonomy (GTDB): domain Bacteria; phylum Desulfobacterota; class DSM-4660; order Desulfatiglandales; family HGW-15; genus JAAZBV01. Next base: position 19,211 of record CAZXUA010000061.1, read on the forward strand.
GATGTACGCGTAACCGTTTCAGACCCTGATGGCGGCCCTCTAAACGGGGTTATTAAGGAGGCGTCCAATGCCACTCGATCAGAAATAACCTATCCTGCCCCTAGCACCTCTTACCATGCATCACCCAATGGAACCGGATCAGCATGCATAGAAGCAACTCCATGTTCTCTTTCACAGGCCCTGCAGATGGTCCGCCAGGGAGAGGAGGTGGTGCTCTCTGGCGGCGTCTATTATGCGGGCGAATTTACCATTTCAAGGTCAGGTACAGAAGAGGCCCCAATAGTAATAAGGGGCAAGCAGGGGGAAACCGCTGTACTTGACGGCTCTGACCCTTCCCAATTTACATGGGCACACCAGGGCGGGGGTGTTTACCGGACAACCTTGAATGTGGAAGAGCCCCATGTGGTTATGGCCAATGGGAAAAGACTCTTTCCATATTCTAAGCTTACAGATCTAACCGGGCTTACCATTGGGGTTCCGGGTTTTTATACATCGGGGAGTTCAATTTATTTACGGCTTGAAAACAATGCTGACCCGAATCAGGCGGTCATGAACATCTCACGTTATAATTATGGTTTTTATCTCTCAGGGCGTACCAATATCCGTTTCTCCAATATCACATTCAGGTATTTTGGCCAAGGCTCCTATGCCAAGGCAATCTATATAGATAGATCAAGCGATATTGTTTTGGAAAAGTGCCTATTTTCTTCAAATGACCTTGGCATCGGCATCAAACGTGAATCCCACAGGAATGTAATCCAGGATAATGAATTTAAGGACACCATATTTGACTGGCCCTGGGATGATATCAAGTCTTCCGGCGGGCTTGAGGATGGGGGCATCACCTTTTATGACCCGGCCACAGGACGCGGCAACATAATCAGGCGGAACCTGTTCCATGATGATTTTGATGGGTTCGGCACATGCCCTGAAGAGACCGCTGCAGAGCCCACTAATGAGACGGATGTCTATGAGAATGTGGTCTATAACATGGGGGATGACGGGGTCTCAACAGATGGAAGGTGCAGCAATCTAAGGCTGTGGGACAACAGGTTTTATGATGTGCTCATAGGCATTTCAATGGCCCCTGTTTATGACGGCCCTGTATATGCAATAAGGAATATCATTTACCGCACCGGTGTAGGCAATAATGACTACCCAGGCAGTTCATTTAAATTCAACAGCGGCTATTCCGAGTCAGGGCCCATTTATCTGTTTCATAACACCTCTGATGCATATTATCCTGAAAACAGCGGCATACATATCAAGTCACCCGGCACCTGGAAAAATATCTATAGCCGCAACAATATATGGTCAGGCACCGATTATGCTATTAATAACACCAATGCCGGTCAACCTCTTGATTTTGACTATGACCTCCTTTATACGACTATGACAAATGAACTGGTCTACTGGGGAGATGGCCCTGACAGGCATATGCGTGATCTGGCCACCTTCAGACGACTTACAGGACAGGAGCTTAACGGGTTGTCGTCTGCTCCGGGCTTTACTGATCCTGCATCAGGCGATTACAGGCTCTCTTCAGGAAGCGCTCTTATTGACAGGGGGCTTATAATCCCTGGCATCAATGATGATTACTCAGGGGCAGCGCCTGACACAGGCGCATTGGAAAAGAGGGATAATCAGCCACAGCCTGAAGATAAGCATAATATAGCGCCCGTGATCATGTTATTACTGGACAATTAGATATCTATATGGATAGAGTTGTATAGCTGAAGTGATTTATTAAAATAATTAACCTGATAATTATAAAGCATGTTCGATGAATATCGCCGTTAAATAAATCCCATGAAAGAAACTGCAATTAGCCTCCTCTCTGTTTTGTTGCTGCTGGGTTCAGCCCAGGGGATATTTCTTGCCCTGTTACTGCTGCGTTTCAAAAAAGGTAACCTGCATGCGAATAGATGGCTCGCATGTCTTCTTTTTCTCTTCTCAATAACCCTGATTGACGGCTTTTTAACAGAGACCAGGTATTACCTGTTATTCCCCCACCTGATCGCTGTTGAATGGCCTTTAAACCTTGCCATTGGCCCGCTTTTATTCTTGTATGTGAGATCACTTACCGGGTTAGATGCAAAGGGCTTCCGTATCAGTGAATTATCCCATTTCATCCCCGTGATAATTCTTTATATACTCCTGACTCCATTTTATGTAATACCTCCTGAACTCAAAACAACCCTGTGGCTTGAATCCATTAATGAAACAACTGCCAACCCTCTCTATCATATAGATCCGGTACTGATCCTTATAGTACTGCAGGTGGCTGTTTACTGGGGCATTTCAATAAAAATGATTTCAAGATATGCGAAAAGGATAAAGGAAAATTTTTCGGATGTGGAAACCATATGCCTTTCATGGCTGCGTAATCTGCTGATAATCTTTTTTATCATATTCGTTATCTACCTGTTTACATATATGTTTTCAGGATTTTTCGGTCTTTACGATAAGGCTGAATTTTTCATTCATCTGGTGCTGGCCATTATCATATATGCGATGGGGATCAAGGGCTTATCTCACCCTGAAATATTTACTGTATTCAGGGCTTCTGATGCAGAGGGAGAAGGTGGACAATTTAAAGGTGATGACAGTAAACCCATTGAATATGATGTTAAATCATCACAGAAAACAGAGAACGAACAGGGGAAAAAATATCAGAAATCATCCCTTACAGATGAGCAGGCAATGCAGATCCTTGAGAAACTTTCTGTAATAATGGAAAATGAAAAGCCTTTTCTTGAAACAGGACTTACCCTGACCGGGCTTGCAAATATGCTTTCCATATCGCCAAACCACCTTTCACAGGTGATAAATGAAAAAACAGGCAAAAGTTTTTTTGAGTTCGTGAATGAATACCGTGTTGAGGAAGCAAAAAGGCTTCTTGTATCACCGCTTGTGAACAGGTTTTCTGTGCTGGGTATAGGGATGGAATCAGGGTTCAGTTCAAAATCGGCATTTTACAATGCCTTTAAAAAACACACCGGGGTTACCCCTTCAGGATACAAGGATCAGTATCAACAACAGGAGGTTTAAATTGTTAAGACTACAGAGCCTTGCAGGGCTGTTTATCCTTGCGTTACTTGCATGGTCGATTTCAGAAAATAGAGGCAGGGTAAAATACCGGACTATCGGCACAGGCATTGCGCTTCAACTTATAGTTGCGGTTATTCTCATAAAGCTCCCCTTTAGCCAGTCATTTTTCATGTGGCTGAACAATATCGTAAGCGCCCTTCAGGCATCCATCGCTGAGGGCACAGGCTTTGTATTCGGTTATCTTGGAGGTGGTGATGCACCTTTTACAGTTACCAATCCGGGCTCAACATTCATACTTGCATTCCAGAGTCTTCCACTTGTGCTTCTGATAAGCGCCCTGTCAGCGCTCCTGTTTTACTGGAGAATATTGCCCCTAATAGTAAAAGGGTTTTCCTGGGTGCTTACAAGGCTTATGGGCATTGGCGGGGTAGAGGGTCTTGGCGTCTCTGCAAACATATTTGTAGGCATGGTGGAGTCCCCGTTACTTGTTAAACCCTATATCTCCTCCATATCGAGAAGCGAACTCTTTTCTATCATGTCATCAGGGATGGCAACAATAGCAGGCACTGTCATGGTGCTTTATGCAACAATACTCAACAGTGTTATACCGGGTGTTATGGGGCATCTGCTGATTGCATCCCTTATCAGCGCACCGGCTGCAATAACTGTTGCAAAACTGATGATCCCTGAAACAGGTGATATATCGAACGGCGATATAACCCTTTCCGGTCATTCAGACAGTTCAATGGATGCAATTACCAAAGGCACCATTGAGGGGGTAAATCTACTGATCAATATCATAGCGATGCTCATTGTGCTGGTATCCCTTGTTCATCTGTTAAACATGATCCTTGGCATTATACCTCAGATTGGCGGTGAAAAAATAACAATACAGAGGCTTCTAGGATATATAATGGCTCCTGTCACATGGGCCATGGGCATACCCTGCGCTGAGGCCAAAATAGCAGGAAGCCTCATGGGGGTAAAAACCGTGCTCAATGAACTGATCGCATATCAGAACCTGGCCTCCCTAGGTGAAGGGGTATTATCGGAAAGAAGCCGCATTATTATGACATATGCCATGTGCGGCTTTGCAAACCTTGGTTCACTTGGAATCATGATAGGCGGCATGGGGGCAATGGCGCCTGAACGGCGCAATGAGATCGTTAACCTGGGCATGAAATCTATTATCGCCGGTACACTGGCTACCTGCATGACAGGCGCTGTTATCGGCATCATTTACTGAACTGTATGATAATATCCATTCTTGACAGTTGAAGGATGTTTGCATCTGCCTGCGGGATCAGTATTAATTGATCCGGCAAGCAGATGGGTATAAAAATTATTTTGCTACCGGATAAATCTTTTCTTCAGCCTCATAACCGGATTTTACGCCATAGGGCAGCATGGCCCCTGGGGCCTCTATTTCATAGATCTTGCCGTTTCTGATCTTGTAGATATGCATTGCAGCAAGATTGAACTGCCCGTAAGTGGTTTTATTATCGGTTCCGGGCTTGGCGTCTTTGGGCAGCCTTTTTGTGCCATCGTGCCTGAACATGGAAAAACCTACAGAGAGACCTTTCTGCACGTCAGCAACAACCATATGAGGCCTGATCTCAGTGATATAGGAGAAGACGCCTGCGCTCAACTGGCCTTCGCAGTCCATTGGAATCCCTCCAAAACCGCCAGTGGGCATTGCCGCGCCGGGGGGCAAATCCTCAGCCTTGGGCGGTTTGCCTCCGGCTGTTGTCATGCCGTTCTCATGACGTTCACACTCCTTTGCAAATGGAGCACGTGTGCCATCCTCGGATGTAAGCGCGTCATAGTATGATTCCCCTATTTTAAGCAGCTCTTCCCTTGTCATCTGTTCCGCAGCCGGTATATCCTCTGCAAAGCCGGGACGGGCCTTCTGCAAAGATGGCATAGTACTGAATGGCTGTTTACTCATTGATCCGCCACGCACAACAAGGTGTTCGGCCTCTGTGATCCTGCCGTTTTCAAGCTTTATCCTTGCACCAAAAATGATATCCTTGTTATTCTCTTTCATGACAACAAGAGTGGCTGCTGCCTGGGCTACAGGATCAGCCGCATAAATCTCAAAACCCTTTGGGCTTTCGGTTGCGGTCTCCCAGAGCCCTTTACCCACCGCCAGAAATTCAATCCCCTTATCTGAGTTCTCGGTAAACTTCACCTTATCGGCAAATGGCAGATCACCTGGTGAATGTTTTACCAGAGCGCCGATATATTTCTGCATAAGATCAACCAGGCCCTGCCTGTCGTAATTCTGGGCAGCTGATGCTGAACCGGCTACACCCATAATTGCAAGAGATACAACTAACCATAGAATAATAAACAACCGTTGCGCTTTCATTACAGCCTCCTTTCTTTGAAACCAATATTTATGATTTAATCAGAAAACTCCCCTTTGCTTCTTAAAGCGTAAGGAGTATATGGAGAGAGCAGCTTCATGTCAATGTATAATTTCGCCATATAAAACAGATCGGA
>CAZXUA010000062.1:0-23910 GCA_964643755.1 uncultured Desulfatiglans sp.
TGAATTTACTAGGTGCTATTTTTGAAAAACCCTATTCTCGGACAGTCTCCTAGACCCCTTGAACCCTTTCTTTTTAAACCTTCGGTTTATTCTCAATAAAGACCTCAACAAGCCTGGGATGATTATCCTTAACCGCATCATTAATAGCCTTTTCAAGTTCACCAGGCTCCTTAACCTGTGCCCCTTTTATCCCCATTGATTCAGCCAGTTGCTTGAAATCTATGACAGGGTTATTGATATCCATGCCTTCATGTTCTTCTGTGAGTATGTAATCACCCAGCACATGTCTTCTTACCAGTTTCACCTGCCGGTATACCCCGTTGTTGGTAATCACAAATGTTACAGGGATATTGTATCTTGCAGCAGTCCATAAACTCTGCATGCCCCAGGCAGCGCTGCCGTCACCGCATACGGCTATGATCTTTTTATCAGGTGCGCCAAGGGATACGCCCATTGCGCCGGGCAGCCCCCACCCAATGCTTCCCCCTTTGCGTGCACGGAAAAACTGGCCTGCCTCTGAAAGGTTCACCATCTGCCTTAACATCTGTGAGGATGACCAGCAATCATCAACAATAACAGTTTTCTTATCTGTAAGCTTATCTATCTCCTTCATGAGTCTTGACACTGCAATAGGGGTATTACTGTTTTCAGCCTCGATCTGTTTTAATAGATTATTATTCTTTTCTGTTTTAAGTTTTTCGATTTCCTCTTTCCTCTTTTCTCTTTTCTTAATTACCGCTTCCGGAAGCCCTTTTTCAAGAGCGCTGTTAAGGTCTGTTAAAACAGATTTTATATCCCCCTGAATGCCGCAGTCGGTCGCCATGTTCTTGCCAAGTTCCCAGGGGTTTTCATCAATATGAATAATTTTTATGTTATCAGGCAAAACTTCTACCGGATTATAGAAGCTCGGGCTGAAGAGCGAGCAGCCTATGCCTATCAACAAATCAGCATCCTTGAGAATATGTTTTGTATTTGGCATAGAAGGGTCAAGATCGCCAAGGTACTGCGGATGCCTTACAGGAAAGTTCACATCTGACATCCATGCCTGATAGACCCTTGAGCCGGTCAGTTCTGCAAATCTTACAACCTCATGAAGTGCATTACACCTTGTGACTCCGCTTTCTACCATGATAACAGGATGACTGGCCGTTTTAATAAGATCAACAGCCTTTTCAATGGCCCTGATGTTCGCACCTGTTTCTGAATAGATGGAACTCTTCTGAATGCCCTTGAAATCAATCTCTTCACTCATGATGTTCTGGGGCAGGGATACAAGCACTGGCCCCTGGGGGTGCTGTAAGGCCATCTTGAACGCCCGCTGCATAATCATGGGGATATCTTCTGCATGATATATTTCAGTGCACCACTTGGTGTATATCTTGCCCATGCCCACAATATCACCCGTAAGATGTGGGTCATGCTGTAATAGCCTGGTATCCTGCTGGCCTGCTGTAATAACAAGGGGAACACCGCCTGCCTGCGCATTGTAAAGCATTGCAAGTGCCCCTGCCACACCCGGCCCTGTATGAAAATTCAAAAAACCGGGCTTGCCTGATGCCCTGGCATAACCTTCTGCCATGCCTGCACATACTATTTCATTTAATCCCAGAATATATTTTATACCGGGGGTCTTTTCCAGCACATCCATGAAGATCACCTCTGTTGCCCCTGGTATGCCAAAGACATATTCAACGCCTTCACTCTTTAATACCTCTATTAATGCCTCTGCTCCTCTGATTTTCGGCATCTATATTCTCCTTATCATATAAATTTGATTTGCTGCTTTTTTGGTTTACAACAATATAGTAATTATTTCTATCCTTTTAAATAAAAAATTAGATGTGAGGACAAATCTCTTTGAATATTGCATTGTATAAGTTGTAAGATGCCGGGTGAAAAACAATAAAATGGATTACCCGATTCAGCCTTTCCATCTTCAGTAGCATTGAATACTGCGGATGACTGGCACCAGGGCTACTGCTTAGCAGGCAAGTCAGTTAATGAAAAGAGATCAGGACAGGGTTGTACGATTTAGATATTTTAAGAATTCGTCATTCCACAGCTTGACCGTGGAATCCAGTAGTTTTATAGTTGATCATTATTAATCAAAGGAGAAAGCAAAATGACATCCCTATCAGAATATAATTCATACGGTGAAGAACTGGAGAGAAAATTTGCGCTTCGTACTTCCCCCATTGCAGTAAAAATGCTTAAACCGGATGATGCGATACCTTCCGGGGCAATCAGGCCATCAATAGATCTGGGGCACCCGATTGCCCAGTGTCAGGCATTTGCATTATCACGAAGAGATAACAATAGCATTGCAATGCTGAAGGAGGATAATAACTGCTTTGCGCCTTTAATCGCTTATGGTCATGTGGAGAGACCTGATGACCAGGAATACAGGCTTTTTATGCGGTTTCCTGCCTTTGTCATGGGGAAATATAAGGGGATTGTCTCAGCGCCATTAAAGAGAGCTAACTTTGAACCGGATGTGGTAATCATCTATTCAAACAGCGCCCAGATGAGGGGGCTTATCATGCCTCTTCATTTTATGCAGAAGGAGGATGATGTCATGTACCACTTTTTCCCTCCGGTATGCTCATATCTTTTAGTGCCTGTTATCCAGAATCAGAAATACATGGTAGCCCTGCCTGACCCCGGAGAACATATGAGGGCCGTTTCCGGTGAGGATGAAATAATAATCTCCATGCCTGGCTCAAGAGTCGGAGAGCTGATAGAGGGGCAGAAAATGACTGAGGGGTATAAGCAGGGTTACAGGGATATTAACTATATGATGAACTATAACTTCCCGCTCCCGCCATTGTATCAGGATCTGTTCAAGAGGTGGGGGATGGGGGGATAAAAGCGAGGTGCAGGGTGCAGGGCTCAAGGCGCAAGGATCAAGGAAAGGCTGGCCGCAGAGCGCATAGGGCAAGGCGCTGGGAAAAAGGTTATTAAAGATTTGCCTTGTGCCCTGGCTCATATGCCTTGCGCCTGTTCCAAATACTATTATATTTTACAGAGTTAATATGACCAAAATTACAGTTAAACCGGAATCCTTCCTTCCCGATTATTCCGGCAACAGTATCGTTAATCTTATAAGTTCCATCCGGGCTGTTTATGGCAATGATCATCTTTATCCTCTGCTTGATGGGTTTGATATTGAGCCTTTTAAGGACAAAAACCTTGTCTTTATAGTTATTGATGCCCTTGGCTATAATTATCTGATGGAATATGGCGATGGTACATTTCTAAAAAAGCACACCATACGAAAAATGACCTCTGTGTTTCCTTCAAGCACTGCCTCTGCTTATATCAGCCTTATAACAGGGGTTGGGCCGCAGCAGCATGGACTTACCGGGTGGTTCATGTACCTGAGGGAGACAGGCATCATTACGAGCATACTCCCCTTTATTACAAAGGCAGGAGGTATCCCATTAAGGAATATTCCCTTCACAGATATCTTTGAGCAGGATACTCTCTTTATGGGTTTAAACGCTGCCTCATACTCGATTATCCATAAGAGCTATGCAAATTCTCAATGCTCAGCATCAATAACAAAGGGGTCAAAGAAAAAGGCATATACAGACATAAAAGATTTTTTCAAAAGCATAGAGAACATCCTCGATTCAGGCAGAAACAGGAAATTCATCTTTGCTTACTGGGATCAGATCGATAAAATCGCCCATGAAAAAGGGGTTAAGAGCAATGAAACCCTTGAAGAGCTGAAAAAGATAGACACTGAGATCTCAAGGCTTGCCCTGTTACTTGATAAATATAATGCAGCGCTTATTGTCACCTCTGATCACGGTATGGTAGATTCATCAGAAAAGCACACGATAAGGCTCTCTGATCACCCCCTGCTTAAAGAGACCCTTTTACTTCCTCTAACAGGCGACCCACGGGTTGCATACTGTTATATAAAGCCAGGCAAGGAGATGGAGTTTGAGCAATATGTGGCCAAAAGCCTTGAGGAGTGTTGCCAGATATTTAAAAGCCGTGAGATTATTGATAAGGGTTTTTTCGGTCTTTATGAACCAAACAGGAAACTCAGCCAGAGGACTGGTGACTATACCCTTGTCATGAAGAAAAATTATATGATACGTGAGGCGCTTTCAGGCGAAAAAAACAAGGAGCTTATCGGTATACACGGGGGGCTCACAGAGGATGAGATGTTTTCACCTCTGATTGTTCTGTAAAGTAGCTGCTTTACCACGGGCGGCTTTAATGTTATTATCCCTTAAAACAAAAAATGGAGGTTATTATGCTTGAAGAGATAAAAAAAGGTCTGCTCTCAGGGCTTGGCGCTGTATTTCTCACAAAGGAAAAGATAGAAAGGATCACACGCACAATGGTTGATGAGGCAAAGATCAGCAAGGAGGATGCCCATAACCTGAAGGAAGAGCTCTATAAAACAGGCGAACGCGAATGGTCTGAACTGGAAGAGATGTTCGCAGGGATCATAAAAAAGATCATGCAGGGGCTTGATCTGTGCAGCAGGAAGGAGATTGCTGAACTCAAGAAAAGGGTAGAGGAGCTGGAAAAACGCAATGAAGCAGGGGTTTAATCGAAAATCGATAACCAAACACAGGTGAACTGAGAGTGCATTTTCGTACTATTGCAAGACTGGGCAGGTTTAAAGAGGTCATTGTCACCCTGCTTAAATACGGGTTTGAAGACCTTGTGCAGAGGCTTGAATTTCCCGGCATAGAGCTCCTTAAAAAGGCAAGCAAAGTGGGCAGGGATGTTGGGACATATGTAAGGATCAGGCATATTCTTGAGGACTTAGGGCCTACATTTATCAAGATAGGTCAGATCATGAGCCTCCGCCCTGACCTGCTTCCCCCCGATCTTGTAAAGGAGCTCAGTAAACTCCAGGATCAAGCTGCTACGGTTGATAATGGCTTAATATCAGCGATACTTGAAAAAAGTCTGGGCGGCACTATTGACCAATTTTTTTCTGAGTTTGACCAGACCCCTTTTGCCGCTGCATCCCTTTGCCAGGTTCACAGGGCTGTCCTGAAAAAAGAGGGTGTTACTGTAGCTGTAAAGGTGCAGAGACCAGGGATCAGGAAGATGATGGAGGTTGATCTTGATATACTTAAGGCAATAGCTGATCGCCTTCATGAACGTTCTGCAGATCTCAAGATATATGACCTTCCTAACCTCTTCAGGGTAACAAGGCGAAACCTTTTGAAAGAGCTGGATTTTTCCAGAGAGGCAAAGAATATGAAGATTGCCAGGTCATATAAACCGGATGTTTATATCCCTGAAGTCTATCTTGATTACTGCTCAGAAAGGGTGATGGTTTCGGAATTTATTGAAGGTACAGCGCTGAGTGAACCATCTCTTAATATCATTGATCCTCATACCATTGCAAAGCAGGGGCTTAACACAGCGATAAAACAGATACTTGAAGATGGATATTTCCATGCAGATCCCCATCCGGGGAATATAATCTATTCAACTGAAAAGGGGTTGTGCCTTTTAGACTGGGGCATGGTCGGGAGGCTTTCTGAAAGAGACCGCTATGATATGATAGATCTTATAAGGGCAATTGTTGAAAAAGATAGCAGCCTCTTAATAGAGACCCTTTTGAGGATTACTGTCAAAGAAAGGGATGTTGATGACAGGGCGCTTGAAAGGGAGATATCCGAGGTGCTGGATCTCTTCTTTTCCGGTCCAATAAAAGAGCTGAACATTGGCCATCTGCTCCTCGCTATTATTGATATATTGAGGGATTACAGGCTAAAACTGCCATCTGATCTTGTTATCATGATAAAGGCCCTTGTAACAGCAGAAGGCACTGCCAGACAGATTTATCCTGAACTGAACGTTGTTACAGAGGCAGAAACATATATCAAAAAGATAGCATTAAAACGCTACAGGTCAGAGATTTTATGGCAGGCCATAAAAAGGGCTCTATTCAAATTTATGGCCATACAGAAGGATATACCTGTACGCATTCTGAGGATAGCGGACAAGATTGATCGTGATGAGCTGGCTATAAGGTTCCGTCATGAAAACCTTGAAAGCCTTAATCATACCCTTGAAAATATATCAAACCGCCTGGCATTCAGCGTTATTATTGCAGCCCTCATCATAGGTTCATCCATGATAATAACAACCGGTATTGGCCCATTTATCTTAGGCTTCCCGGCACTCGGAATAATAGGCTATCTCATATCCAGCCTGCTTGGGTTATGGCTTATTGTAATAATCATCAGGACAAAAAAATATTAGCTTTTTCTCCTTGTAAACATGTTGTAAATAACCGGAAGCACATATATGGTAAGTATGCCCGATACAAATATGCCCCCAACAGATGCGGCGCCGCATGCCTGTCTCATTTCTGCCCCTATGCCAGTCCCGGTTGCAAGCGGGAGCATGCCCAGCACTGCGGCGAGTGTAATCATGGCAACAGGCCTGAATCTGTCACACGCTGCCCTTACCATCGCCTGGTGTCTTGGCACACCCTCCTTAACAAGCACATTAAGCCTGTCCATTATCAGGATGGCATTATTAACAACAATCCCTATGAGCATTACACCTCCCATTAGCGCAAAGAGTTCTATGCTTTTTCCTGCGGCAAAAAGGCCGTAAAACATACCTATCAGAGCCAGCGGAACTGTAACCAGTATAATAAAGGGCTGTTTAAATGACTCCATGATTGCCGCAAGTGTGAGAAATACAAGCAGCATGGCGATCAATGCAGCCTCGGATATTTCGGTCTGGGCCTCTGACATTACCTCGTACATGCCTGAAAATGAAAAACTGTAGCCCGGCATCAACCCGTCTTTTTCATTAAGGGCCTTTGTTATCATGCTTGTTGCAGTGCCGAGCGGCATCCCTTCTTCAAGGTTGCCAAATAGTTTAACTATCCTGAGTTTATCCTTTCTGATTATCTGTACAGGCACTGTTGTTTCTTCAATATACGCAAGGTTTTCCAGAATGATGGGTGCGTTTTTACCAGGCAAAAGGGTATTGTTAATCTGTTCTTTCCCCTCTTTTTCAGCGGTTTTTACAACAATATCATAATTCCTCGCATTGCGTTTATATGTGCCGGCTTCAATGCCTTCAATGTTCCCCCTCATTACAATGCCAAGCCCTGTTACAGGTGAGCCGATATCAGCCATTATCTCCCTGTTTGGCCTGATCCTGATCTCAGGTTTTCCTATTCTCACACTGGTATCCTGATCGATTATCCCGTCAAAATCCATGGTGAGTTCCTTTGCCTTTTCTGCCAGACTGTCAAGAACCTTTAAATCATCACCAGCGATTTCAAGCTCTATGCCAGAACTCTGTCCACCCACAATGGTAGGGATACTTGCGGCAATGATAGCATCTGGCACATCAGCCAAACGGCTTCTTATCTCTCTTAGAAGATCATGAATAGACTCATCCCTTTCTGTCTTGTCACTGAATTTTAATAGCACCTGTGCAAGGTTTACCCCCTCTGATGCCTGCCCTATCATACCCTCGACCTTTCCCAAACTCATAAGCACATGTTTCAGACCCGGGAGGGTTTTAAGTTTTTCCACACAATCATCAACCCGTTTTTTAGTATGGTTGAGGTTATACCATGTTGGAAATTCAAGCTTGACAAAGATATCACCTCTGTCAGACTCGCTTACAAACCCGCTTCCAAGTTTTGATGCAATAATGAGCGAACTGAAAAAGAATAATGCAACAAGAACCAAAACGCCAACACCTGCAAATTTGTGCCTTTCAAGAAAGGATAAGGATTTGCCATAACCATTCACTATCCTGTCAAAAAGATTGTTCCACCACTTTTCCATAATGGCAAGGTGTGATTTTGAATTCTTATCCTTTGGTTTTAAGAGCAGAGAGCAGAGCAGGGGAGTGAGCGTAAAGGAGATAAAAAGCGAAACAAGGGTCATTATCACCATTGATAGGGCAAATGATTTTATGAAAACGCCAACCTGACTGCCCATTATGGAGAGAGGAAAAAGCACCACAACATTTGTTCCAGCGCTTGCCAGAACAGCGATAAATGTCTCCTTTGCCCCGAGCCTGGAAGATGCCACCGGGTCTTCTGTTTCATCAAGTCTTGCTGAAATTGCCTCAAGAACGACGATGGAGTTTGTGACCAGAACACCGACAGAAAGACCTATTGAAAGCAGTGTAAGGGTGTTAAAGGTGAACCCCATAAAATACATAAAGAAAATGCCAATGATAATGGTGAGCGGCATGGTGATTGAAACAACAAGGAGCGCCCTGAAATTATAGAGAAACACAAAAAGGATAAGGGCCGTGAGTATTATCCCCTGGATAACGTTTGACCATGCGCTGCTCATTGTTGCGCCGATAAATGTCCCGTCATCAGTTATCCATATAAGCTCCATTCCTCCGGGAAGGCCTTTCCTGATCCTGTCCATTGCAGCCTTTACGCCGTTAACAACATTCACAGCATTTGCATCCGATTTTTTTATCACCTTGATTGCAACGCACTGTTTTCCGTCGATAACCGCCATCTGCCTCAGTTCTTCGGTGCTCATCTCAACATGGCCGATATCCTTGATGTAGCAACGCTGACCATCCACACCGGCGACTTCAAGATAATTAAGATCCTCTACATTGGTGAAATCCGCATCGTATTTTACAGAGTACTCCATGTTATTACCCCTGATACGGCCTGAGGGTATTATGCCAACCCCTTGGCTTATGGCCTGTACAACGTTTGCGCTGGTAAGGCCCCTTGCAGCAAGCTTCTCTCTGTCAAGGATAACATGCACCTCCCTCTCAGCCCCGCCAACAAGGGTAACATCCGCTACCCCTGAGATCACGGTAATGCGGTCACGCAGGGTATTGTCCGCATAGTCATACAGTTCATCTATTGGGAGGTCCCCGGTCAAGGCCATCTGGATAATCGGAGAGGCATTGATATCATACTTGAGTATCTTGGGGTCTTCAGCATCCTTCGGGAAATCTGCCTTTATCAGGTCAAGCTTTTCACGCACATCGGTTGCCGCTATATCCACATCAACATCCAGATTGAATTGAAGCATTGTCTGCGCAACATTTTCCATGCATGTTGATGTTACATGTTTGAGTCCGTCCAGGGTCACCATCTGGTCTTCTATGGGCTTTGCAATATCGGTTTCTATCTCAGAAGGGCTTGCGCCAGGGTATATGGTGGTGATGGTCACATATGGCATTTCAGCCCTTGGCATCAGCTCCAGGCCAATCTTTCTTGCGGCGTTGAACCCAAGCACGGTAAGGCCTATGATCAGGCACCCCATTGCCACAGGTCTTCTTATGGATGCATCAGAAAGAAACATTTACCTTTCCTCCCTGAGAATCATTACAGGCGCGCCGTCGGAAAGCCTGTCCTGACCCATAATAACAACAGCCATTCCTGCTTTGACATCTTTTGTGATAATTTCAATCCAGCCGTCATTTTCCAGGCCAGTTTCAACATAAGCAGATTTTGCTTTACCACTCTCAACAGTAAATATAACTGTGCCATCCAGTTTTTTAAGGGCTGATGTGCGCGGGATTCCCAGGCCTTCATGTGAACTGAGCAAAACCTTTATTCGGGCAATATCGCCCGATGTAACCCCTTCAGGAGGATTTTTAATCAGGACCTTTATTTCAAAATTCCTCAGTCTGCTGTCAATAACAGGGCTTTTATATATAACAGGAAGCTCACCGGCTTCTACTGAACCAACAGTAATCTTCATGGTGGTTTTATTTGTGATCACCTTCTGGTAATAGGCCGCAGGGAGAAATGCAGAGACCTCAATAAGAGAGAGGTCATCTACCTGGACTATTGGGGTGCCCGCACCGACCATCTCTCCAGGCTCTTTGAGCCTTTTGCTTACATAACCGCTGATGGGAGAAAGTCCCATGGAATTTTCATAATCCTTCTGTGCAATGATGTATTGTGCGCGCGCCTGTTCAAGCTGTTTTTCAGAGAGCTCCGCCAGTGCCTTAGCCTCATCCAATGCGGCCTTTGTCTGGATATACCTTGATTCCTGTGCCTCCAGGGCATTCTTTGTTATGGCATTGTTGTCATCATACAGGCGCTGATAACGCTCATAATCAAGCTTTGCCTTGTTGTAATCAGCCTCTACCCTGTTTACTGTAGAGACCCGCGCCCTGTATGTAAACTCGGCAACAGATACAGAATGTTTTGAGATATCTATCGCCTGCTGTGATTTTATCCTGTCGATCTGGAAGAGTTTTGTCTTTCCGGCGACAACCTTATCACCCTCCCTGACAAATACTTCATCTATGATCCCAGATGAACGGGCAGATACAATGGAATAGTACCTTGTCTCAAGATTGCCGGAGGTCTCCACCCTCTCTTCAAAGGTCATCTGTTTTGCCTTTGTTACTACCACGGATGCCTTTGTTTCTTTTGATTCATCTTTATCATTGGAAGCATAGGATAAGCCTCCTGAAATCAACATAATAAAAAGTGTAAGGTATACTGTTAAATTTTTCACGATCCTATTCCTTTCCTGTTATTCCCATGACATCAGCCATTGTTGCTGAAGCTACCTGATACCTGTAATCGGCAAGCTCCATATTGCTTTTTGCTGATATATAATTTGTTATCGCCTCAAGTTTTTTTGATGAAGTCACCATGCCCTCTTTCCATAATGCAATTGTTTCATTTAAGCTGCTTTGTGCCGAATCAAGCTCCAGTTTTATCCTGTCCCTGTTATCCGCCTCACGATCCAGCGCCTGTTTGGCATTTATGACCTCAAGCATTACTTTTATGCAGGCCTTTTCCCTTTCAACCATTGCCTTTGCCTTTTCCTGTTTTGCGGCCTTATACTTATATATGTTTGCAAAGCCGTCAAATACGGTAAGGATGGCTGATGCCCCGTATGTTAAGATGTCGCTGTACCTTAAGAATGAGTCCCTGTTATTGGTAAAATCACCAATAAGAAATATTTTAGGAAGAAAGGCTGAAATTGCCATCTTGAGGGAATCGCCTTTGGCCTCAATTCCTAAATCAGCGGCCATGAGTTCAGGCCGGTTAATCAGCGCCGTAGCGATCATCTCAGAGAGTTCCCTCTTTTCTGTTGAAAGGGGAGGGGGGCTCACAAGCGTTATCTCGGAAAGAGGATAGAGCCCCATAGCCTCAAGCAGTTCTGCCTTTGCATATATCTTTTGTCTCTTTACCTCGGACAGATTATTCTGCTGCATGGCTTTGAATGACTGCGCCTTTTCAAGGTCGCTTTTAAGAATCATTCCCTCTTTATACAGTGCCTCCATCTCTTTTAAGAGGGCTTCAGCCTGCTCGGATGCTGATTCTGCCGCGGCACTAGCTGATTCCAGTGAGAGGCATGAAAGATAAAGGGCAGTAACCTGAAGCCTTATGCCCTGCTTAACCCTCTTGTTGATAAGCCCCTGAATATCATCCCCTTTACTATATGCGCTGTACAAAAACCATGTCTCAGGATTAAAGATGGCGAGTTGACCCGTGATTACAGTTATACGTGTCTCCTGGTCAGACATGGCCATATATGAGCTTCCTGTATAGCGCATCTGGTATTTATCCGTATCTGTCCTGGTTGCCTTTATATCCACCTGGGGTAGAAAATAACTGAATGCGATCCCCTTATCCAATTTTGCCAGACGTGATTTTATCTCTGAAATTTTGATATCAAGATTATTTTCAATAGCGATTTGGATGCATTCATCCAGATTATAGATATTGTCCTTTGATAAAACCTTGCTGCTTTTGGCTGTGATCTCTTCACTGAATTTAGCAAGCTCTGTCTTTCTTAATGATTGTAAATTGGTTGAACATCCTGAGATTGCTGCTGAAATTGTCAAAACAAAAAATGCCTGACATAATTTGGATAAAGATTGTCTGATGGTTAACAATTATTTCACTCCTCTGCCAGTTTTATGATAATGCCTAGTAATTTAGAGTATATTTTACGGAGGCTTTTTCTTTCATCGTCTGACATGCCTTTCATTACCCTGAGGATATGTGCATACCTCTGCGGCATTGTCTTTTTACAAAAATTTATGCCTTCCTGTGTAAGTGTTATGAGGAGCATCCTTCTGTCATTTGGATGGGATTCCCTTTTTATAAACCCTTTTTTCTGAAGGGAGTCAAGGTTTCCGGTCATGGTTGAGCGTGTGAGATGCACCTCATCTGCAAGCTGTGCGGGCGTTAACTTCCTGTCAGGGTGATTATACAGGATTTCAAGTATCTCAATCTGCCTTACATGAAGGCCAAGTTTGGACCCGAATATATCTGTAACCATCTCTATTTCCCTATGAAGATCCAGAAGATAGAGCCCTTCACGCACTATATCTTTATCTTGATCAGGCCATGACTTTAATGATTCGATTATTATGTCAGTGTATCTTTGATCTTTCATCAGGATTTTCCTCTGTTAAAGCCCCGGTTAAGTTTAATAAAATATAATACGGCACAATATAATACGTAGACGAATTAATTGCAACTGTTTTTTTTAAATCAATCAATGGCTGTTTATAAGGGTATTAATGGAAAATATCTGAAGTTTCACTCATGCGTCTCGAAGTATCTTCTATAATGGAATCGATCAGAGGCGGTTCAATGCCGAGCAGTATCCTTGAAAAAAGGGTAGAAATGTTAATAGAATCAGGGTTGCTTGTTACACCGAAACCTGCCTTTTTTGCGATATTGCCTGCCAGATTGGTAACAAGTATCTCTTTATCAGTATTTGGTTTAAACTTTGGACCGGAATGGAGAAGGCAGACCCTGCAATAGTTCTCACCAAAGCCCCATTTTCTTAATATGGAGCTGCCAAAACCTGTATGGGCAGTCCTCACTTCAGCGATCATATCATCTATATTCAGGGTTTGATCCTTATAGTGGGCATCTCCAAGGGTCTTAAGTATCAATACCTTGCCGATATCGTGGACAAGGCCCATAAAATAGTATTTTTCCGTATCCCCGAGTCTTAATTCTCCGGCAATGCTCCTTGCGGCAAATGCGGTTGCAAGGGAATGTTTCCATAACCTTTCCATCATCTTTTTAAAGATTTTGTCTTTAACCTCATAAAGGCTTTTGTTTGCTATTGTGGCGACAATGCTCTGTGTCTCCTTTGCCCCGATGCGCGGAATCGCCTGCTTAACTGTAAGTATCCTCTCTGTGCCCCTGTACAGGACGGAATTTGCAACATGTATCAGCCTGACCGATATCACAGCATCCTTTTCAATCACCTCTGCAAGCCTGTCCATGCCGCTTGATGGGGAATTGATAACATCCTGGATATTTTTGACTACTTCCGGTAATACCGGCAGATTTAAATCATTATTCCTGAATTTCTGTATTATGCCGGATACAATATCTTTTATTGAACCCTTTAATAGCTCCTCATTATCAAATGGCCTTTCAGTCTCATTCGTTAAGGGCTCAGGATTGTGATTTCCATCTGTATTATCCTGATTTTTTTCATCCGGTCTTACGAAAGATATAAAGCGTTCGGTCAGTCCCCTGTCAAGTTTGGCCCCTGATAATCTTTTCATCTCATCAAGTGCCTCATCAACACCTGCTGGCCTTGAATTATTGCCATTTGTTATCAGCCTGTCATAAATGTTTATGATATGCAGGATTTTTGCACCTGCCGGTATATCATCATCTTTTAATCCGTCAGGGTATCCGCTTCCATCTATAGCCTCATGGTGGTGGCGTATCACCGGCAAAATCTCTTTTAACGCATCATATTTTGATAATATCTTTTCAGAAAGTATGGTGTGTTTTTTGATATATTCCATCTCCGATTCATTAAGGCCATTTTTCCTTGATGATATGCTGTCCGGGATAAAGACCATACCGATATCATGAAGTAGTCCTGCAATATATATCTGGTTTATCTCTTTTGAAGGAAGGTCAAGTTCCCTTGCAAACAATACACACTGGTTTGCAACCCTTGTGGCATGGGACTTCATGGCCGGATCCTTTTTTTCAATCTCAAGCAACAGGGAGTTGATAAGCTCTTTCAGTGACCCCTGTTTATTCTCAGAATTGTTTTTTTCCATAGTCATTAATCAATAGATTTTCCGTATGGAAATATCTTATCCAATGGTCTTGATAAACCTTGAATCCGCGGGCCCTTTCTTGTTGCCATAACTTTTTACGGCTGTACGACCTGTTTTTATTCCTTTAATATAACCTAGAAAAATCTCACGTTTTTCTCTTACAAGCTCTTCAACCCTTTTATCAACATCCATTATGGATTCAATTACCTCGGATATCTCCCTGTTTAAGGAAGCTGCCATTTCTATTTCCCTTTTTTCAGCCTTTTCAAAGGCTGACCTGTATTTTTTCTGATCAGAATCAATCTCATTCCTGATTCGCTCCCTTTTTTCCCATAATGAGAAATACTCATCAAGATTATCATCAGATAACAGCCCCTCCTGCTGTATTGCGATATCCCTTATTTTATAGAAATCGTCTCTCTTTTTCTCAAGCGTTTCAATCAGATTCATACTCTATTCTCCTTGATTCATATAGCTAGCAATAATAATGCCACAAATAGCTTTTAAGGAAACAGAGACAATAATTTGCGAAGGTAAAGATAGTACGATTTTGATTTCGATAAGGATTTGGATTTTGATAGTGGGATTGAACCATAATGGCATAACTGGTATGGGGCAGCCCAGATATGCCATGCCCTCTGTGCTGACCTTATTGTAGGAAAAATGTTCCCTGAAAAAAAATTCACATGAAAAATTTGCCGTCCCGGTTAAAAAATATATGGCAAGCAACCATATTTCCCTGTAGAAAGATTTTTTCGACAAAAATTTGTCTTATTTAATTTTACGGTCTGTTTAAATTTTTCCCTATGTCAAATTCTTGACATTATTTCACTGTAATTTTTTCAAAGTCAAATAAAGAAGCCGCTTCATTTGGATAAATTACCAAATATTTAAAGATGTTATGCTAACCGCAGGGTTATTTTCGGATGAAGATATCTGATGGCACAGGTTGTGCTATTGAGCACTGTATGAGAGATCTTTCACAGGACAGATAAAATGAGTAACAGAACAAAAAAATTTCTATATGCTTCATTATTAATTCTGCTTGTTGTTTCAGGCATAACTGTTTACTGCATTGCAGAGGATGGTTCCGGTTCAAATAAAGAGATGCCTGACGGCGTTTACCTGAGACTTAACAGAGAATTCTATGAATCTCTGCGGGATGACAGTGTCACTATCTACAGCAATAATAAAGACACTGGATATCTTCGTGAAATCTCAATATCTTCACGGTTTATGGTTGAAACAAACCTTCAGATAATCAGGCAGCAGGAAGAGATTATAAGCCTTCTTAGAATAATAGCTGACAGGAAAAAATGAACAAATTACTTTATATTCTCATAGCAGGAATCATTATCTTTCTTCCTGGTCAAGATGGTCTGGCTGTGGCAGAGGGCACAAGAAATATGCTTTCTGATGCTGAGGCGGTTAAAACAGATAAGGGCTCTTTATATACCTTTAAACTTGCCAAAAAACCCTTTTACTCCATGTGTACAACAGAAAACGGCTCATTGGCCCTCTCATTTATTGATACAGGCAGACAGGAAGGGTTAGAGTCAAACCTGGAAAATATTCCTACTATCCATCTTGATAATACAACAGACAAGGCCAAAACCGGTTTAGTTCTTCAAACAGAGAATTGGTATGGCAGGGTCACATGTGGCTGGATCAATGAAAAATCTCTTTTTCTGGTAAAGATAGAATCTGCTGATGAAACAGAAAGGTTTGAAAAGGCAAATACCGCAACAATAATAAAGGATATAAGGTTCGGGTTTAAGGAAAAGGCTGCAAGGATGGTTATAGGCGCATCAGAGAAGCCAGCATGGAGGATAGAATACTCTGAGGAAAATGCCTTGACACTTTTTATTAATGGCTCATCAGAAAATATTAAGAACAAAGCATACAGTTCAGATAAATGGCTGAAAAGTTCCTCTATAACTGAATCAACAGAAAAATCTACATCAGTAAAGCTAAATCTCAGTTCTGCGCCTGATCAGATTGGTATCTCATGGGTATCAATAGGAAACAGGTTTGTTCTGGATATGGCGGAAAGGTCTGAAGAGATGATGCTGGCATTATCTTCCTCTAATAACACTGAAAAGAAGGATGCTAGTGAATACCGGAACATTGTGCGCATGAAGATAGATAAAAAGGCTGTAATAAAGGAAAATAAAGATGGTGAAACAGGTGAAAAGGCCTCATTGCCGCTAATTTCTGCTGATATTAAGCCCGCATTAAGAGAGAGACTGCCTGACAGCGCTGAAATACCTGTGGATGTGGACAGATTAAGTCCTGAAGAGGCATTCCTGTTGGGTCGGATAAGGCAGGCAAAGGAGATAAACGACTCCAGCACAGGTATTTCACTTGCAAACCAGTTCCTTAATAAATTTCCCGAATCCCTACTGCGAGAGACGGTAGCATTCTGGCGCGGTGATTTCTATTATGATCAATGGGATAGGGGCAATAAGAGTTTAGGAGAAAAGGTTATCAAGGCATATCAATATGCTGTTGATAATTTTGAAAAATCACCAAACACCATGCCAAGCCATATTAAGATGGCCATAGTCGCTGCAGCTTCAGATAACAGTTATCAGGCGCTGGGTTACCTCAGTGTTATAATAAGCAGCGGGACACCTGAGTTAACACCCCTTGCCTATCTCACAAGAGGCAAGATCTTTTTACAGATTGATCAGACAGAAAAGGCCCTCAAGGATTTTAAAGTCATTCTGGAGAAATATGATGACACAAGATATGCGATGGAGGCAAATCTCTGGATAGGTAATTACTATCACAAGGTTGGGCTGTATCAGGAGGCCGAAGAAAAGCTGAATGAGATTGAAGCCAGGTATCCCGGTCTTTACATTGAATATCCGGAATCCATTCTCCTGAAGGCAAAAAATTATATCTATCTGAAAAAATACAGGGAGGCAAGGGAGCAACTATTCAGGGCTGTCAATATAGGGGGGCAGCAGGAGTCTATTGATCTGCTTTTATCCCGCATAGGTGAGACCTATCACAATGAGGAGAATGACAAGGAGGCGGAAAAATACTACAGGATGGTGATTGATTATTATCCGGGTTCAGAAGGGGCGGCCATATCAAAGCTAAGGCTTGCAGACTATTTCTCAGATATAGCCATGCTGGATGAGGTGGGTAAGTCAACATCTGATGAGGCCATCAGTGAGATTGCCCAACTCGAAAAGGCCTATCAGCTCTTCGAAAAAAAGGAATATGCTGAAACCATTAAAACCATTAAAGAGGTCGCATTCAAACCTATCCAGACAGAAACAAGAAATGATGCAAAACGGCTCTATGTGCGCTCTGTGGAGAAGGAGATTGAAAGGCTTAAAGATTCAGGGCTGTATAATGATCTTATCTTTTTATATAGCGAAAACATGGAGGATATTAAAGACTATATAAACCCTGAGGCCCTTGTAAAGGTGGCTGAAGGTTACAGAAAACTCGGACGCAATGATGAGGCTGTCAGGGTGTATGGCGGGATAAAGGCCCATGATATTGATATAGATTCAAGGGGGGATTTTTTGCTGGGGCTGGCAGACAGCTATATATCCATGAACGATACAGACAAGGCAATCACCTTTCTTGAAAAGGCAAAAAAGGAAAAAATAGAGCCGGCTGATACGCAAAGGGTCAATATGCTCCTGGCTGATATGTATCAGCTCAAGGGCAGAAATAAAGAGGCAGAGGATATCTACGCCCAGATCATACAGAACAGCAATGCCCTTCCGCCACATGATATGGCCAGGGCATACCTGAACCTGGGCATCTCCTTCAAAGAGCGGAAGCAGTATAATGAGGCAAGAAATTCCATCATAAACAGCATCAATATTGCCCTTGATAATAAAGAGAGCAAGGAGCTGTTGCGCAGATCATACATAGAGCTGGGGAATGTTCTTCATGCTGAAGGTAAATATTATCAGGCGGTAAAGGCATTTGAAAAGGGTTTTGACCTGGGCTATGACACTGACAATCAGGATTACTGGGAAGTCAGATTCAGACAGGCAATGGGCTATATTAAGACAGGGGAAGACAGCAAGGCAGAGACACTGCTGGGGGATATCTCAGAAGGCGGTGAGGACTCAATACTACAGCAGAGGGCGCAGCTTAAACTTGGCTCCATTCAATTGTCAAAACAACTTAAAGTGTTATCCATGGGAGAAGATTAAGAAGATAATGAATGATTCATCAAACAGCATACTCTGGACAGCATCAGATATAGCTATTCCTGAAGAGATATTTAAAAGGCTCGAAGACCGCGGGTTAAAGGTGCTGCTCTCGGATAAAAGCCTTAATGTTAATGAAAAAATAGATGCTATCTCGCCAAGGGTCTGGGTGGGTCAGATTA
The DNA here is from genome assembly GCA_964643755.1 of uncultured Desulfatiglans sp. Lineage (GTDB taxonomy): Bacteria > Desulfobacterota > DSM-4660 > Desulfatiglandales > HGW-15 > JAAZBV01. The sequence continues at coordinate 18,389 of CAZXUA010000062.1, forward strand.
ATGGTGATTCCGAATCTGCGCTTTCTCAGCTAAGGGATGTCAAGGTCAGGATGCCCCTCCTTCCTGTTATACTTATAGCTCTTAATTCAAATGTGGGTGATGCGGTTAATGCCATCAAGCTGGGCGCATTTGATTACCTTAATGGCAAATTCTCTCCTGATAGATTATGGGCCATCCTTGAGGCAGCTCTTGATGATTATTATATCCCTTCAAGCCAACAGGGGCTCAGGGCAAAGCAGGATTTTAAAAAAAAGAGGCTTATAGCGAGTCACCCATCAATGGAGAGGCTGCTCCAGATGGCAAAGAAAATAGCGCCATCCCGTTCAACAGTGCTGATAAGGGGGGAAACAGGGGTTGGCAAAGAGGTGCTTGCAAGGTATATCCATGAAAACAGTAACAGGAATGACGGCCCTTTTATTGCGGTAAACTGTGCGGCTCTCCCTGAAAATCTCCTTGAGAGCGAGTTGTTCGGCCATGAAAAGGGGTCATTTACAGGGGCAGTCAGCAGGAAAAAGGGCAAGTTTGAACTTGCAAGCGGCGGTACGCTTTTGCTGGATGAGATAAGTGAAATGGCTGTATCCATCCAGGCAAAGCTGTTAAGGGTCTTACAGGAAAGGGAGATAGACAGGGTTGGTGGGCAGTATGCCATTCCGGTTGACACCAGGGTTATTGCAACTACAAACAGGGAGCTTGAAGAGGAGGTGAGGCAAGGAAGGTTCAGGAGTGACCTTTTTTACAGGCTCAATGTTGTGCCGCTAATTCTCCCTCCATTAAGGGAAAGAAAGGATGATATTGCGCCCCTTGCCGAGTTTTTTCTTGAAAAACACTGCCAGCTTAATAATGTCTCAAAAAAGTCCCTTGCCGGTGATGCAATAATCTTTCTTAAAGGGAGGCAATGGCCGGGTAATATCAGGGAGTTTGAAAACGTTATAGAGAGATGCACGCTCCTTATTGATTCGGAAAAGATAACCGCCTCAGACCTTGAAATGATCTTCGGCAATGTTGAAGCTCAGGCCTCAGGGGTTAACCTTAACCAGTCTGTTGTGCCATTGAGGGAGATGGAAAAACAGATGATTATAAAGGCCCTTGATGATCATAAAGGCAACAGGACCCATGCGGCTAAGATGCTGGGTATCAGCGTCAGGACCCTCAGAAACAAGCTCCATGAATATGAGACCGACTACCCCGAGCCATAACTTTTTATCCAGATAAATGTAAACATGCAGGATGGAGACTGATTAAATCTGATCCCTGTTTCATCCATATTTTATGGTAATAATGGTGACACTGACCACCATCTGGGCCGGGATTACCTGTTTTTATTTTACCGACGTCAATATTTCGACGCTAAATTGAAAGATTTAGGGCAGAGAAATGATGTGAAATTTGTCGCTCATTCATAAGACTAGATTAATCCCGGGGCTCTCCTGCTTAAACATGTTGCAGACATGAGATAATTAAATGCTGTAATATCGATTGGATAGACCATTTAAATCCTAAAGTAACAGATAAAATATCCTTCAAATAAAAATGTTTTTTACATAATAGATCCCGGGGGTAAACATGCCTGATTTTGGTATCTCTTTTGCAGGCATACTCGATAGAAATCAGGAGGTATCATGGAAACAATAAAATCCGGTAAGAACATGTTTATGGACAGCACCTCAAGGATTTTAGCAAGGGCGCTGGATTTCAGGGCCGCGAGGCAGAATGTAATTGCAGGGAACCTGGCTAATGCAGAGACCCCAGGGTATGTCATGAAGGAACTCCCCTTTGAAAAGGAGCTCCAGAAGGCAATTGATGATACAACAATCAAACCTGTAGCAATGGAACCCGGTTACATAAAAGGCGATGAGGCTATTCTTGAAGATACTTATGACCCGAATCGTTTAATAAGGGAATACGGTGAACCGAACGAGCTGAATATAGATAGCGAAATGGCAAAGATGTCACAGAATAATCTCCTTTATGAGGCATCGACCAGGCTGCTTTCAAAGAAATTTGAAATGCTTAAGACGGTAATAGATTCAAGGAGGTAACAGATGGATTTAATTAAATGCATGGATATAGCAGCAAGCGGTATGACCTCACAGAGAACAAGGTTGAATGTTATTACGATGAACCTTGCAAATGCAAATACAACCAAAACAACTGACGGCACCCCGTACAGAAGGAAGACCGCCATTTTCAGGACAGTGCCAGTAGATAACACATTTGAAGAGCGGTTACAGAATACGCTGGATAAAAAGATATATGGGGTTGAGGTAAAAAAAATAGTGCCTGTTGATACGGAATTTAAAAGGATTTATGACCCGACCCATCCAGATGCTGATAAGCAGGGCTATGTTTACCTGCCTAACGTTAACCTGGTTGAGGAGATGGTGAATATGCTGGATGCAAACAGGGCATATGAGGCAAACGCATCAGCAATCAGGGCGGCCAAGGATATGGCGACAAAGGCGCTTGATATAGGCAGATAGGAGTTGAATTATGAAGGTACAGAACATCAATACGGAATTCCTGATCCCCTCAAAAACAGATAAAAAAGATGAAAAGAGCAGCGGCATATCATTTCAGAATACCCTGAAAGAGCTTATATCAAATGTTAACACACAGATGAAAGAGTCTGACCAGCTTGCAAGGGATTTTGCCACAGGCAAGAACAATGATATCCATACAGTAATGATAGCATCTGAAAAGGCCGGAATATCCATGAGGTTTTTACTGCAGATCCGAAATAAATTACTGGATGCCTACCAGGAAATAATGAGGATGAGTTTTTAGTTTCGGCGAGATTCACTTTATAAATTTTAAAACCAGGAGTTGAAATGGCAGAAGGCATGGGAAATATAATAGAGGTCTTTAAGGCAATACCGACAGGTAAAAAAATCTCCTTCCTGATAACCTTTGGCATAGTTATTGGCGGGTTTATTGCCCTTCTGGCCTATACAAACAGGCCTGATTACCAGGTGTTATACAGCGATCTTGATCCTGCTGATGCCGCAAAAATAACTGAAAAACTGAAAGAGAGCAGGGTGCAGTACCAGTTAAAGGATGGAGGAAAAACCGTAATGGTGCCTGATGACAAGGTACATCAACTGCGCCTTGATATGGCCTCTGAAGGGATAATAAAGGGTGGCAGTGTGGGTTTTGAGATATTTGACAATATGTCATTTGGCACAACCGAGTTTCAACAAAAGGTCAAATACCAGCAGGCCCTGCAGGGTGAACTTGAAAGGACTATCAAATCCTTTGATGTAATAGACAAGGTACGTGTACATGTTGTGCCGGCTGATGATTCTCTGTTTGCAGAAGAAGATAAGCCTGCCACCGCCTCTGTTGTGGTAAGTCTAAAACCTGGCAGGCAACTGAATCAGAGACAGCTTCAGGGGATTATCAATCTTGTATCCGGTTTTGTAAAGGGTCTTAAACCTGAAAATGTCTCCATAGTTGACATGGAGGGCGGCATCCTCACAAAGGGGCATGATAAAAACAGCATTAGCGATATAAGCGCTGACCAGTTCGATTATCAGCGCAAACTTGCAGACACATATGAAAGGCAGATTGAAACAATGCTGGGGCCGGTTGTCGGCATAAAAAATGTGGTTGCAAAGGTCTCGGTCGATGTGGATTTCAAAAGGATTAACACCTCTGAAGAGCAATATGATCCTGACAGCGCTGTAATTTTCAGCGAACAGAGGACAAAGGAAAAGGAAACCGAGGGCAAGGGGTTCCCCCAGGGCGCTCCTGACCTTCTTAATACCGGAATCCAGACCGGAGAAGAGGGGATTGCATCATCTTCAAATATCCTTGAGAGGGAAAACTCCACCCTTCATTACAAGATAAACAGGGTTGAAAAACAGATCATTGACGAATCGGGTGAGATAAAGCGCCTCTCAGCATCAGTTGTAATAGACGGACCTTATGAAACTGTCATGGATGACAAAGGCAACCCGATGAAGGTTTTCAAACCAAGAGACAAGAAACTGATGAAGACCTTTGAGGATATAGTGAAAAATGCAATAGGGTTCAAAGCAGACCGAGGGGATCAGGTGACAGTGTCAAATATTGCCTTCAGCATGGATAAACAGAGCATTGAAGCGATGCCCGAAGCCGTATCAGAGGGCTGGATCGGGTATCTTAAAAAGGCAAGTAAACCGATACTGAATGTGCTGATTGTCGGGCTCTTTTTTCTTGTTGCCATAAAGCCATTTAAAAAGTGGTTAAGCCAGACAAGTGATTATGTATCTCTCAGGGCAGCGCTTCCCTCTGGCGCCCAAAAAGATGAGACACAGGGAGTTGGTGAACTCCAGTCAAGATATACTGAAAAGGTAAAACTTCTGGAGGCGACAAAGGAAAATCCTGATATCGCTGCTGACATAATAAAAACCTGGCTTAATGAAGTAAGCTAAATGGAGAACCGGATATTCATGGAAGGAAAGAAAAAGGCAGCAATTTTTCTCATGGTAATGGGTGAAAACTTTACAGCCCAGGTCTTCCGCCACCTTGATGACAGGGAAATAAAGTTACTTGGAGAAGAGATGGCTTCCATAAAGAAGATTGATTCACGGACAATCTCCGCTGTTATGGATGAGTTTTCAAAAGAGATGGGTGACGGCAGCATGGGTTTATCAGGGAAGGATTTTCTCCAGAAAACCATGCCCAAGGCATTTGATACCAAAAAGGCCGATGAACTGCTTGGAGACCTTTTATCAAAGGGGAATGAAAAGTCATTTGAGAAACTGAGCAATTACAATCCGACAGTCCTTGCCAACCTTTTAATGACAGAGCATCCTCAGACCATTGCCCTTATCCTGGTAAATATGAAACATCAGACAGCGGCAGAGATAATAAAGGCGCTTCCTGAACATCTTCAGGGCGAGGTCATAATAAGGATAGCAGACCTGGATGAGGTGCCTTCTGAAATTATAGAAGAGATACATGAGGTTGTTGATGAAATGATCTCTGACATGGGAAACGAAACCCATGCTACTCAGGGAGGTATCGAGGCTGCTGCTGAGATATTGAATAACCTGGATAACCAGACAGAAAACAATATTTTTGACAAAATAGAGAGTGTGAGAGAAGAGCTGGCAGATGAAATCAGACAGAAGATGTTTGTATTTGCTGATCTTGTCAGCCTTGATGACCGTTCTATAAGGGCGCTTCTGAAGGAGATCAGCAATGATGAACTGATACTTGCGCTTAAGACAAGCTCTGATGAACTGACCCAAAAGATATTCAACAATATCAGCCAGCGCGCAGCAGAGATGATGAAAGAGGATATGGAGGTTATGGGCCCTGTAAAACTCAAGGATGTTGAACAGGCCCAGCTCAACATAGTAAAGGCTGCGCGAAGACTTGAAGAAGAGGGTAAGATCGTGCTTGGCGGCAAGGGAGGAGACGAAGTCCTTGTATAAAAACCCTGACGAAAACTTTTCTCCCCTTTTCAACATTGAATCATTTCATGCTGATGAAATTATGCCTGAACGGGGTTTGAAATCACAAAGCAGTGTGGCTGT